>LIDE01000024.1 GCA_001438605.1 SAR92 bacterium BACL16 MAG-120619-bin48
GACCGTCTATTGGCGGGTATTCCAAAATCGGTCGCCCAGCTCAATGAAGCCGGTTGGGACGAAGCCGCCAAAGGCATTTTAACCACCGATACCCGTGCCAAAGGCGCCAGTCTGCAATTTACGCTCAACGGTGCAGATCGCCCCGTCACCATCACCGGCATCACCAAAGGTTCGGGCATGATCAAGCCGAATATGGCGACAATGCTCGGCTTTGTCGCCACCGATGCAGAGGTTGATAGCGAACTGCTCCATCGCGCCCTGCGACTGGCCACCGACAAATCGTTCAACCGTATCACCGTTGACAGCGACACCTCCACCAATGACGCTATCGTCTTAGCCGCGACCGGCGCAAGTGGCGTCACCGTTGATGAAAGCAATTTCGAGTCGTTTGTGGCCATGCTCGAAAAAGTCTTTATCGATCTCGCTCAAGCGATTATTCGCGACGGCGAAGGCGCAACAAAATTTGTGACAGTGATCGTCGATAGCGCCGTCGACGGCCCAGAGGCGCTTAAAGTGGGTTACACCATTGCCGAATCGCCCCTGGTCAAAACCGCGCTCGCGGCCTCTGACGCCAACTGGGGTCGAATTTTGGCCGCGATTGGTCGCGCTGGTGTCGATAATCTGGATGTCAACCGCCTCACCGTTAGCCTTAATGGCGTGCTTATTGTTGAAAACGGTGGCCGCGCAGCGAGCTACACCGAAGAGGCAGGGCAGAGCGCTATGGCCGAGGAAGATATCACTATTCATGTGTCGCTGAATCGTGGTCAGGCCGCTGAAACTATCTGGACCACCGACCTCACCTATGAGTACGTGCGTATCAATGCCGAATACCGCTCATAACCACAGCCTGCTGCACCCGTGAAGCGCATTCATGTGGTGGCCGCCATTATTATTGGCCAACAGCAGCAGATTTTAATTTCCCGCCGCCCTGATCATTTGCATCAGGGTGGGCTTTGGGAGTTTCCAGGCGGAAAAGTGGAGGTAAATGAGCAGCCACAGCGCGCACTTGCCCGCGAGTTGCGAGAAGAATTAGCTATAGAAATTGAGGTACTGCAGCCGTACATGCAGATCAGCCACGATTATCCCGACAAAAATGTGCTGCTGGATATTTGGACGGTCAGACATACAGAGGGTCAAATGCGCGGAGTTGAAGGGCAAGAGTGCCGCTGGATTAGCTTGCCGCAACTGGCCCAGGCTATCGACGCTGGGACACTGCAATTCCCCGACGCCAACCAGCCCATCCTTCAACGTCTGTTGACTGCGGGCTTCTGACTACTGGCCTCTTGACTACTGGCACATGACGCCTGAATTGAATTCCCAGGATTTGGCCTAGATTACCGCTCGAAAACCAGGCCGAATAAGCCTGCCCAGCTTAATAATTATCAATATCCGAAAAGTCATCCGACACGGCATCGGGATCAATCAGCTTGCCGTCAGCCGAATCTGCATCAAATAGCGACATATCAAAAAGCGCTGGATCAAAAAGTTTCGGATCGAGCAGAGCGGGATTAAATTTACCGTTCAGCGACGGCGCCTCAGGAATAGTAAACTCCTCATCGGCCCACCCAACAAAATCGATTTGCTGGCAGCGCACACTGCAAAAAGGCCGCGCAGGAAACTTATCGCTCCACTCGATAGCCGTCTGGCAGGTGGGACAATTGAGACGGGTCACACTCATCGTATACTCTCTTGCGGCCTGTTCACTCGCCGCATAAATTCGTTGTGAAGGGCCAATACTCGGGCATCTAGCGTCGCCAGTGGCAGAGAATTATCCAAGATATAGGTCGCCCGCGAACGCTTTTCCTCACGGGGCATTTGTGCGGCAATAATACTCTCAATCTGCGCCGTCGACTGACCATCGCGGGCTGCCGCGCGGGTTATTTGCAGCGGCACCGGCACATCAACCAAGAGCGTGGCCTGTGTTAAAAGATGCTGATTGGTCTCAAATAGCAGCGGCGATTCAAGAATAACATAAGGGCTTTTGGCCGCCTGCAGCTGCGCCACAATCCATTCGCGAATTAGCGGGTGTAACAGCGACTCCAGCCACTGTTTTTCGGCGGGGTTTGAAAAGATAATCTCTCTCAGTGCCGCGCGATTCAAACCACCGTCCGGCAACATAACAGCCTCACCGAAATGCTCTGCGATAGCCGTCAGAGCAGGCATCCCCGGTTCAACCACCGCACGTGCCGCTTGATCTGCATCGACGCTGACAATCCCCAACTGGCGAAATGCTGCCGCCACGGTACTTTTGCCGCTGCCAATACCGCCA
The DNA here is from genome assembly GCA_001438605.1 of SAR92 bacterium BACL16 MAG-120619-bin48. Lineage (GTDB taxonomy): Bacteria > Pseudomonadota > Gammaproteobacteria > Pseudomonadales > Porticoccaceae > HTCC2207. Next base: position 2,270 of record LIDE01000024.1, read on the forward strand.
GTTAAGCCAACAATGATTGGTTCCGATGTCGGGTGCTGTGATGCCCCGAGTGAGGATTTTTGAGAGAAAGACTGGTCTATCTGTTTTTGATCTGCTGCCACACTAGACTGCCGTAATAAGATAACGCTGGGTGAAAGCGCGCTGCTATAAACCCACCGCGCTCAAATAAGAGCCGAGAATCTTATCACCCCAGATCAAAGCAATCCAACCCGCAGTCGCCAAGAACGGGCCAAAGGCAATAGGCACCTCACGCTGCCGTGATTTAACCAACACACCCACAACGCCCACCAGCGCACCGACAAAGGTCGAGATAATAATAATCAGCGGCAATAACTGCCAACCCATCCAAGCCCCCAGCGCCGCCAGCAGCTTGAAATCGCCGTACCCCATGCCCTCCTTGCCAGTGACCAGCTTAAACAGCCAAAACACCGACCACAGCGACAGATAGCCGCCAATCGCCCCCAGCACGGCTTCGTTTAACGGCACAAAGGTACCGCTGAGATTGGCAAACAGGCCCAGCCACAGCAGGGGCAGGGTGATTTGATCCGGCAGTAGCTGCTCGTGAAAATCAATACCAGTGAGCGCAATTAAGGCGTAGGTAAACAGCAGGCTGTAGGCTGTCACGGCAGTTAAACCAAATTGGTAAACAATAAACATTGTAGCCACGCCCGCCAGCAGTTCGACCATGGGGTATTGCAGAGAAATGGTCTGCGAGCAACAGCTGCACTTGCCGCCCAAAAAGATGTAGCTAATCACTGGAATATTGTGCCACGGCTTAATCGCCGCGCCGCAGCTGGGGCAGCGCGATGCCGGTTTGGCAATGGTGACCGGTTCTTGCGCCTGCGAGGGTAAGCCCAAAAAACCCTCAGACTCGCGGCGCCAGCCATTTTTTAGCTGCACGGGCAGCCGCAAAATCACCACATTGAGAAAACTGCCAACAATTAAACCAAAAGGCAGAGCGGCCAAGGCTAGCGCGAAGGGGGATAAATCGGTTTCTAATACCATAGTCACATCTAACCTAGTTATGTCTAAAAAGCAGCTGAATTTAAACTATTAAACCACATTACCCAACTGGAAGATGGGCAGATACATGGCGATCAACAAACCACCGACCAACACACCCAGCACCGACATAATCATTAGCTCGAGCAGGCTGGTTAGATTGTCCACGGCATTATCAACCAGTTCTTCGTAGTGGGTCGCGGCTTTCTCCAGCATCTCATCCAGGGCGCCAGATTCTTCACCAATAGCAGCCAGTTGTTGCAGAAGCACAGGGAACATTTTGCGCGAGCGAATCGCCTGCTGCAGTTGAACACCGGTGGTGACGTCATCGCGCACCCGCAAGATGGCATCGCGGTACAGCGCATTGCCAGCGGCACCCGCCACAGACTCGAGCGCGTCCACAATCGGCACACCGGCGGCAAAAGTCGTCGCCAGCGTGCGAGCAAAGCGCGCCACCACAGCGTGGTAAATAATATTGCCGACGATCGGTATTTTCAGCATGTATTTATCCACCATGTAGGCAAATTTTGCCGAGCGGAAACGCGCCTCTTTAAAGGCATACAGCGAGACACCAATAATCACCAAAATATACATCCACGAGGCTTGCAGCGATTCAGAGAGACCCAGCACGAACAGGGTAAAGGCGGGCAGATCGGCGCCGAAGCTGCTGAATGTCTCAGCAAAAACAGGCACAACTTTGATCAGCAAAATAGCGGTAACCACAATCGCCACCACCATCACTGCAATGGGGTAGGTCATGGCTTTTTTGATTTTGGCTTTTAATTTTTCGGTCTTCTCTTTGTAGGTCGCCACACGGTCAAGCATGGTTTCCAGCGCACCGGCGGTTTCGCCGGAATCGACCAAACTGCAAAAGAGGTCGTCGAAGTAGCGCGGATGTTTGCGCAACGCATTGGCAAAACTGCCACCTGAGGCCACATCATCGCGAATCTGAAAGACCAAGTCGCGCATGGTGAGGTTCTCTAATCCGTCCGCGACAATATCGAAAGACTGCACCAGCGGCACACCTGCCTTCATTATTGTCGCCAACTGACGAGTGAACAGGGCAATATCGCCTGGGGTGATTTTCTTCTTATTACCGCCAAACAGAGGCTTAGATTTTTTTTTCAGCGACGTCGAAATAATGCCCTGTTTGCGCAGCAAGCCCTTCGCCATGCTTAGATTGCCCGCGCGCAACTCACCTTCAACTTTTTCGCCTTTGCGATTTTTACCCTTGTAAACAAAACTCATGGTCTCGGCAGTGGCAGCCATAATTACATCCTTTCCCTAGGTATTTACAGATTAATCTTTGGTAATGCGATTGGCTTCTTCAATACTAATTAGACCACGAGCGGCCTTGCGTAAAGCGGATACGCGCAATGTTTTGAAGCCTTCCTTAATGGCCGCAGCCAGAATATCCAGCGAACTACCGCCCTCCATAATCAAACGCGAAATGGCTGGGCTAATTTTCAGGGTCTCGTAAACACCAACGCGCCCCTTGTAACCGTTGGTGCACATTGGGCAGCCCACTGGCTTAAACAGCGTCATTTCCTCACGAGGTATGCCAATGGTATCGAAACCCTCTTCGCTGAGCACATTGTCGGGCACATCATTAAAGGGTTCGCGGCACTGGGTACAAAGCTTGCGGCCCAGCCGCTGGGCAATAATAAGGTTGACCGATGTCGCCACGTTAAAGGCTGGCACACCCATATTGAGCAAACGCGTCAAAGTCTCTGGGGCACTGTTGGTGTGCAGTGTCGATAGCACCAAGTGACCGGTTTGCGCCGCTTTAATGGCAATTTCGGCAGTCTCTAAATCGCGTATCTCACCAACCATCACAACATCGGGATCTTGGCGCAAAAACGCGCGCAGCGCCTCGGCAAAAGAGAGGCCTACACGCATATTAATTTGCGTCTGATTAACCCCTTCCAAATTAATTTCAATCGGGTCTTCGGCTGTAGAGATATTTCGTTCTGCTGTGTTGAGAATATTCAAACCAGTATAGAGCGACACCGTTTTACCGCTACCGGTCGGGCCCGTAACCAAAATCATGCCCTGTGGTCGCGCCAGTGCATCCATGTACGCTTTCTTTTGGTCTTCCTCATAACCCAGTGCATCAATCCCCATTTTTGCACTGCTGGGGTCGAGAATACGCATCACAATTTTTTCACCAAACTGCAGTGGCAAGGTATTCACACGGAAGTCGATCGCTTTATTTTTCGACAGTTTTAGTTTCACCCGGCCATCTTGCGGCACACGGCGCTCCGAAATATCCATGCGCGACATTACTTTGATACGCGCAGCAAGGCGCGGCGCAAGGTTTGATGGCGGCTTGGCCATCTCTTGCAAAATGCCGTCAATGCGAAAGCGCACACGGTAGGTTCTTTCGTAGGGTTCAAAGTGGATATCAGAGGCGCCGAGGCGAATCGCGTCCAGCAACATTTTGTTCACAAAGCGCACAATTGGCGCATCGTCTTCGCCATTGTTCGTTTCTGGCCGAGCGTCGTCTTCATCGATGGCTTCCATATTCAGGTCGTCGAGATGCACGTCATTAATGGTGCCCAGTGCTTCACCAATATCGCCGTCGTTGGCACTCTCCTGCCAATTCTCCAGCATCTCGCTAATCTCGGAATAGAGCGCCAGAACCGGCTCAACGGTAACACCGGTCTGAAACTGAATTTCGCTAATAGCGCGCTGATTGGTGGGGTCGGCGATGGCCACAAACAAACGATTGCCGCGCAGCATCAGCGGCAGGGTTTGGTGCTTTTTCAGCAGTTTAATATCGACGAAGTCCCGCGGGAAAGTGTCCGGGTTGTGCTGTTTCAGGTCGTAGAGCGGGATGCCAAACTCTTTGGCCGCTGTCTTACCTATTTGTGCGGGAGAGAGTAGATTTTTTTCACAGAGATACTGCACTAGGGAGATTTTTTTGGTTTTTGCAGTGGTATTCGCCTCTTCCATAATGCTGGCTGCAATCAGCTGATCGTCTACCAGTCGCTTGGGCAGCCCATGCAAAACAACGTGCGCCATATTCATAAGAGTACCTTCATCAGCCGTTCCATTTCTGACGCCTCTTTGCGAAAGCGCCACAGATATTTTTTGTGATGACCAGTTTACTGACCGATGCTTATCCATGCTGTGAAGAACCCCTCAGAATAAAACCTGCAGTGTGACCATGTCCGCACCCTATTTAAAAACAGTCGGCACTAAATTAGTTGGCATTCAATTAGTGCAAGGCCGTGTTTGTTTTGTGGGTTGCTGAGCGTGTCAGCTGACAGGTTTTATAGTTATGTTTTTATGAATAGTTTTTAAAAGCGTAGACGAAAAATTCCATCAAGGAGAGGCATGTCTAAAAAGCATGCCACTGACAAAAAATGTCACTAAGTGACTCTGCAGGCGATAAAGCTAACCTAAAACGTCGATTGGGAAGAGGCTGAAAATGCTGAAGTTATATGTAACTTACTGAAAAATATAGTAAATAAGTTTTTGGCACGGTCATTGCAATTCCCTCAAGCGTGCAAAACTGATTTTGCCGGTTAACTGGATTTACGATTTTTAATTACTGGAGAAACACAATGGATATTAAGAGAAAGCAAATGGGTTTTACCCTGATCGAATTAATGATTGTAGTGGCGATTATTGGTATTTTGGCGGCGGTTGCATTGCCGGCTTATCAAACTTATACGCGAAAGGCTCAATTTACCGAAGTGATTTTGGCTACAAGCGCTCCAAAGGCTGCTGTAGAAATTGGTGTGCAAACAGGACTCCTGCTCACAGCATTAGATGGTGGCGCAAATGGAGTCATTGACCTTGGAGCAACTGGTTTCGTTGCGAGTGTAGTTACTGTTGATGGCGTTATAACTGCTACAGGAACGGCGACTGTTGGTAGTTACACTTACACGTTAACGCCAACTGTTGTAGGTGGTCAAGTTCAGTGGGCATCAGGCGGTACCTGCGTGCCTGTTGGCATTTGCTAGCACCCGATACCTAAAAAAAAGGCTCCCAAGGGAGCCTTTTTTTATTACCTCAACAGTTCCTCAAGCCCCCTTACTCAGCAAGCATTCGCATCGATAAATCCACCGCACGAATATGCTTGGTTAAGCTGCCCGATGAAATAAAGTTAATGACGGAATGACTGTAGGCGCGCAGTTTTTCCTCGGTAATATCGCCGGAGACTTCAATTTTGGTATCGCCTAATTCAATCGTTGAGAGCGCTTCGATATCGGCGGGCGAGAAATTGTCCAGCATGACCACATCGGCTTTTGCCTGCAGCGCTTGATGCAGTTGGTCGATATTTTCCACCTCCACTTCAACGGCTTTTTGCGGTGCAATTTCACGGGCGGTGGCTATGGCACTGGCTATGCTGCCGCAGGCGGCAATATGATTTTCTTTAATTAAAAATGCGTCGTACAGGCCAATGCGGTGGTTGTGACAGCCGCCAACGGTGACCGCGTATTTCTGTGCCAAGCGCAGGCCGGGTATGGTTTTGCGGGTGTCGAGAATCTTAATTGAGCTGCCGGGAACCACCGAGGCGTAGTGGTGCGCGGCGGTGGCGGTGGCTGAGAGGGTTTGCAAAAAGTTGAGGGCGACGCGCTCGCCGGTCAGCAGTGTTCGCGCATTGCCGCTGAGGGTAAAGAGCGTCTGATTGGCGTTAACCTTGTCACCTTCGGCCACGTGCCATTCGAGGGTTGTTGTGTTGTCGAGCTGACGGAACACTTCATCAACCCACGGGCGGCCGCAGACGATGGCTTCTTCGCGGGTAATCACCACGGCGCGGGCGGTTTTTTCAGCGGGTATTAGCTGTGCGGTGATGTCGCCGCTGCCGATATCTTCTTGCAGTGCGCGGGCGACGCAGTGAGGAATATCGCGAAAGGTTTCTGCGGATAAGGTGACGTTTGCCATAGAAGTCTCGAGGTGCGTTGGGGCTTGGTTACAGGGCCGATTTTGTCTGGTCGAAAGTATAGCAGGAGTGTTTGAGCCCATGGCAGGATTGATTGCGCGGAGTTTTTTCTGATGGTTTATTTCAATTCGGGAAAGACCTCCTATACTTCATTAAAATACATGTGAACCTGTTCTCACTTAAACTGCCAACGGTACTTGTATGAGTCGTGAAAAAGTATTGGTAGAGTTGTGCGAGGGACTTATGCCACAAGGTTGGCACAATTAATGATCAAAGGATCGGAACAATTACACGACAAGCTCGCAGTGGCGTTGGGCCAGACATGCCAACAGCATCTTTCCGACGCGTTCAAAAAATTCTTCCAACTGGCGGCTAGCCAGCTTCCCGCGATGGCCATGACGGCCAAAAGCAATCGTCTGCAGACCCTGTTTTATGACGCTCAACGTGTGCTGCGCAGTCAGCGGGCGGTTATTGAGAGTGCGGCGATTCAGTCGACGCAGCAGCATGTTTTTACTGCCTTTAATAAACCTGTGAACAGAGAGATCGAGGATTACGGCACTGAATCGCCGTCAATCCTGAAAGCGCGGTCGCTTGAAAAACGTGACGGCGACAACCTGAAGTTGGTCGATGATGACGACTTGGAGATGATGATTGCGCTGGATAATTGCTCGAGCCGTGTGCGTGAGCAGTTAAAAGCGGATCTCTACCAACTGGAGGGCCGTTTTCAGTCGTTAGTGGGAACCAAGGTGTCGATCAAAACACTGCCGCTGTCGCCTGATGCGCTGCTGGAGGGGTTTGTCACTGCAATTGCGCCTCATATCGCCGCGACCGATGTGCAGCTCACGCTGGTCGGTTTGTTTGATCAAGCCTTTTTCGCGACCTCCTACGGGCAAATGCTCGCCGCTGCTAACCAATTGCTCGATGATGCCGGTGTGATGGTCGCCGAGAATCCCGATAAATTAGACGGTAAAAAACGCCCTCGCTCCGCTGTGAACGATGAGCCGGCAGAGTATGAGTACGAGCAAGCGAATGGTGGCCCAATGCAGCCTTCGCGTGTTCAAACACAGCTGCTGACGAGAATCGCCTCGCTGCTCGAAAACACTGACTATGAGAGTGCCGCGAGCAGCAGTGCGACGATGCGTTCTCCTTTAGACAAAGCGTCCGCGCCACACAACAGCGCCCCTGAACAGGGAAAAAGAGCCAACGCAGCGCCAGCCGACACGGGCACAGAGCCTGATCATCGCGACGGTCGCGCCTGTTTAGATCGAACGCAATTATTTGACGAAATTAATACCCAGTTCCATAAACTCTTGGCCCGCGGCCCGCGGCCCGCAGTTGGCCAGTCATGGGCAATTGACCCGTGAACTCGCAGCCATGCTAAACCACTCCGATGCCGGGCACTCGCGCGGTCGTTTGCACCGCAATGACCAGAGCGTGTTTCAGGTGGTGGGCAATACCTTTGCCCAGTTTGGCGCCGCTGCGGCGCTTGCGCCCGAGGTGCAGCAGGTGATTAATCGCTGTGAAGTGCCCATGCTCAAGCTGGCTCTGAAAAAGCCATTAGTGTTGGAGCAGGAGAGCCATCCTATTCGCAGGCTGTTTAATGAGATGGCCAAGTACGCGATTGGCCTGGAGCAGGGCGATTGTGAGGACAATAAAATTTATCAGCAGATGCTGAAAATGTCTGAGTCAATGCTTGAGGATGGTTTTGGTGAACAGGATGTGCCGCGCCTGCTGAGTGAATTTATGGCGCTGATTGATCGCGATCGGCAGGTGACCTCGATGTTGGAGGAGCGCGAGATTGAGAAGGTTTCTGCTCAGGAAAAGGTGAATTGGGCGCGAACCCGTGTTGAAGAGGAAATTACCAAGCGCTTGCTGGGCAAGCATGTGCCCGAATTTGTCGTCGAATTTGTTCAGCGCAACTGGTGCATGGTGTTGCACATTGCCCACTTGCGCTCGGGCGAAGGGGGTGCGGACTGGATCGCAGCGCTGGTGATATTGGATCGGTTGATCGATCTCGCGCAGTGTGATGTCAGCGATGGGGATTGGCATGCGCGGCACGATTTGCTCACTCAAATTAAGACTCGCTTGACGCATATTTCCACCGATCTGGCGCAGCGCTCGCTGCAGCTACAGCAACTCAAACAGGCGCTCGGTGTCGATCGCCCGCTCCAGCCACTGTCGGAAGCGGGGGTGGCGACGATCTCCCCCATCAATCCTGCTATGAGGTCGAGACAGGAGCGTCACCCAGCGCGGCTGGCAGAGGAAAAGGCTGTTGCGGAAGTGAAGCGGGTGCTGGTGTCAGCGATAAAACTGCAGTTGCCCGGACACAATATCGCCGAGTCACTGCGCGATGCAGAGAGTCTTGATAGCGAGTCTCAACAGTGTTTGCGCGGGCTGCAAAAAGATTGCTGGATTGAATTGGGCGGTGATATAAAGGCGCATAAGCGTGGCAAGTTGGCGGGGATTGTTGGGCCGTCGTGGAAGTATGTGTTTGTCGACCACAAGGGCAAGCTGATTGCTGAGCGCGATCGTGCTAGGCTGGCGCTGGATATTATGCAGGGCAAAGTCACGGTGTTGGACAATTCCCATCTTTTCGATAAAGCCATTAAACAGGCAATTACTCAGATAAAAGGCTTGCCTGTTGCGAGCTGATAGGCCGCTCAAATGCACATTAATAACGGTTGGTTGACGCTTGCAGAGCGTATTTTGTCGCCCAATATTGACGACCGCCCCGAGGGCACTGCGATTGATTTATTGGTGATTCACAATATCAGTTTGCCGCCTAACCAGTTTGGCGGTGGTCATATCGCCGAGCTATTCACTAATTGTTTAAATCCTGCTGCCGATGATTACTTTGCGGAAATTTGCGGTTTAAAAGTGTCTGCTCATTTACTCATAGATCGTCTGGGTGCCATTACACAATTTGCACCGTTTACTCAGCGCGCGTGGCATGCGGGAGTGTCGCAGTTTTCTGGCCGCGAGCGCTGCAACGATTTTTCCATTGGCATTGAGTTGGAGGGTGCCGACCATATTCCGTACACCGACCGTCAATATGACGTGTTGGCTGCAGTCACTAAAGCGTTGCAGACGGAGTACCCCAATCTCCAAAACGATAAAATCGTCGGGCACAGCGATATTGCGCCGGGCCGCAAGACAGATCCGGGCGAGGCATTTGATTGGGCTCGCTATAAAAAGATGCTCGATTAAGCGGGCTAAAATCCTTTACCATTGAGTCAGCGTCTAACGTAAAACGAATCATTTTTTGGGGTGTGCGGTGAGTTTTCTAATAGTTCTACTGGCGATTGTTGTGCTTGAAAGTAATGGCCAGCTGCCTTTTTTACAGCGCGATCAGTGGCTGCGGCAATGGCATGACCAACTGGTTGGCGTGTCTGTCTTGCGCGATTCTGCCACGCTGAGACTGGCTCTGTTTGTGATTGCACCAGTGGCACTCTTGGTTTTCATTGTTGTGCAGCTGAGAAGCCACGAGTATGGACTGTTGCTGTTTGTCGTAGATTTGCTGGTTTTGCTCTACAGCTTTGGCCGCGGCGATCTCAAAGCCCAAATGGCCACTCTCGATGCCGATATTGCGCGAGACGATTTGCAGGCAGCATTTCACGATGCGGCGGTGTTTAACCTCGGCCACAGAGCGAGTTCTGCTGTGACCTCTGACGCTTTATTTGATGAGCTGACGCGCTCATTGCCCTACCGTATTTTTGAACGCACTTTTGCCCCGGTGTTTTTGTTCTTTTTCTTCGGCGCCCCGGCTGCGCTGGCCTACCGCTTGCTCGCACTTCATGGCGACATGGAGCTTGACCAAGACCCTGCAGAAACGGCTGACCCTGCGCCCAATACTGCAAACAAGATACTCTGGTTTTTTGAATGGCTTCCCTCCCGAGCGCTGGCGTTCACGCTGGGATTAATGGGTAATTTTTCGCACACTGCCACACGCTTGCAAGAGCAGTTATTTTCCACCGAAACCAGCACAGCCGATCTGCTGCAGCAGTGTTTTTATGGTGCGTTGGGTGGCGTTGAAAATGTGTCTGACAGCGATCTTGTTCCCCAGATGCGGGCGCTGTTTACCCGCGGCATTATGGCGTGGCTGGTGGTGATTGCGATTTTAGTGCTGGTCAGCTGATAGCGCGGGTTTGGCGCCATTCCACGGCGCGACTTTCAGCAGCAGCACCATGCCTGGCACGGCAAGTGCGGTGCACAGATAAAAGAAATTTTCCCAGCCCGTTGTCTCAACAATCACCCCTGTGATGGAACTGGCGACGGTGCGCGGCACGGCCGTAATCGCGGTAAATAGCGCCAGTTGGGTGGCGGCATAGGCGGGGTGTGTGGTGCGCGCCATATAGGCGACAAACGCTGCCGTGCCAAGGCCGACGCCAAGATATTCAAAGCTGATCACCAGTGCCAGCAGCCACAATCCTTCGCCAACATTTGCGAGTAGCGCAAAGCCGAGAATTGAGACAATCTGCACCAAGCCAAACAGCCATAATGCACGGTTGATGCCTATTCTGAGCATCAGTAAACCGCCGACAATGCCCCCAAAAATCATCGGCCAGAGAGCGGCGTGTTTAGCGATTAAGCCAATCTCGGTCTTGCTAAACCCCAGGTCGAGGTAAAAGGGTGTCGCCAGCGCGGTGGCCATGCTGTCGCCGAGTTTGTAGAGCAGCATAAAAAGTAAAATGGCGAGGCCTTGGCGCGTGCCTTGGCGAGAAAAGAACTCTTTAAACGGTTCTGTGACGGCAGCTTTTAAGGTGCTGGGCTGCCGTTTATCGACGGCAGGCTCGCCAATACTAAGGGTTAAGGCGATGCCGACCAGCATAAATGCGGCGGTAATGATAAACACCTGATGCCAGGGCAGGCTGTCGGCCAGGATCAGAGATAGTGAGCCGGGCACAAGGCCCGCTATCCGGTATGCGTTGACGTGGATTGAGCTGCCGAGGCCGAGTTCATGGTCGGGCAGTAGTTGTCGGCGGTAAGCGTCCAGCACAATATCTTGGGTGGCGCTGAGAAAGGCGATGATGAGGCAGAGCCAGGCGATGGTCCAGATCTCGCTGGCGGCATTAAAAAAGCCCAGCGCTGCAATGGCGGCCAGCAGCAGTATTTGAGTGCCCAGCATCCAACCGCGGCGCAATCCCGGACGATAGCCTGCGAGGGAGAGCGGAAAGCGGTCAAGCAGCGGCGACCAGAGAAATTTCCAGGTGTAGGGCAGCCCAATAAGGGCGAAAAAGCCAATTTCTTTGAGACCGACCCCCTCTGACCGCAGCCATGCGGGAACCAGTGACACCAGCACATACAGCGGCATGCCAGAGGCCAAGCCGGTAAAAATACAGATCAACATACGGCGGTTTAAGACGGCCTGTTTAAACGTTACTGGGCCCATGAAATTCCTTCTCTGGTTGCTGGCAGGGTTACCCGTGCCATTGAAATTGTTTGAGGTTAATGCGGTTGTTGATGACGTCAATGCCCTCGTCTTGTAAGCGCTTTTTTTGCACCTTAAAGCTTGGGCTATCCTCACTGAGACTTATTTTTCCCGCCGCATTAATCACCCTATGCCACGGCAATTGCGTATCGTCTGGCAGCTTGCTGAGGACTTGCCCGACCAGTCGTGCGGCCCTCGGCAGCGCTGCGAGCTCTGCAATTTGGCCGTAGGTTGCGACCTTGCCGGCGGGTATTGCTGCTAGGGCACTGTAGATGCGCTGTTCGTTTGTCTGCCACTCGCTCAAGGCTGTTGTCTGCCACTCGCTCAAGGCTGTTGTTTGCCCTTTGCTCTGGGTTGTCGCTGCCCCTTGGCTCTTAGTCATAAACGATAAATTAGCGCGCCTATTTTTCATCGCTCAAGCCTACGCTATTCACGTGCATGTTGAAATAGATGAAATGGCCCCAATGTACTAGGAACTGTTAAAAAAAGAAGAGACTGTTTTGCGCGCTTTATTTCTGATTTTTGTGCTGGTACCTGTCGCCGAGATGTGGCTGCTGATCACTGTGGGTAACCATCTGGGTGCGCTGCCAACCATTGGCTTGGTGCTACTAACAGCCTTTATTGGGGTGAATTTACTGCGTGAGCAGGGCTTTGAAACCCTATGGCGCGGGCGCCGCAAGCTGGCAGAAGGGCAGTTGCCTGCGCAAGAGATGGCTGAGGGAATTATTCTTGCGGTCTCTGGCGCGCTGTTGCTGACGCCGGGGTTTGTCACCGATGCGGTCGGCTTTGCTGGTCTGATTCCCCCAATTCGACGCGCTGTCGCAGTCGCGCTGCTCAGTCGTATGGTGGTGGCTGGCGTCAATACCGGTTCACCAATGGGTGCTCGTCGTCAGCAGGGCGATATTATTGACGGTGAATCTTGGGATGCGTCCGAGCACAAAAAATCACCCGACGATGAAATAAAAAAATTATAAAAAAACTACCATAGTCCCTTGAAAATGATTTGTCGCGCCACAATATGTACGGCAATTGCGGCATTCCGCAATCACAACAACTGTCTGTTATTAAGAGATAGATCAACTGTAAACAGGAGAGTCAAAATATGAAAATTCGTCCATTACACGACCGAGTCATCGTTCGTCGCGAGGAAGAGGAAGCGAAAACTGCTGGTGGCATTTTGTTGCCGGGCTCAGCTCAAGAGAAGCCAAACCGAGGCGTAGTGGTTGCCGTTGGTAGTGGCCGCGTTTTGGATAACGGCGATGTTCGCCCTGTCGACGTAAAAGTTGGCGACAAAGTTGTGTTCGGTAAGTATGCCGGACAAGACACTATTGATGTTGATGGCGAAGAGCTGATTATTCTCAGCGAGTCCGACATCAAGGCTGTTGTTGAAGCTTAATTCGACGCTAAGCGTTGAAAAAGTATCAGTGAATTTTTGTTATAACCGATTTACGAAAGGAAATTATCATGTCAGCGAAAGAAGTTAAATTTGGCAGCACGGCCCGTCAAAGCATGTTGGACGGCGTCAATATTCTCGCCAACGCAGTAAAAGTTACACTCGGACCAAAAGGTCGCAACGTTGTTTTAGATAAAGCTTACGGCGCACCGACTGTCACTAAAGATGGTGTCTCTGTTGCCAAAGAGATCGAGCTGAAAGACAAGTTCGAAAACATGGGCGCGCAGATGCTGAAAGAAGTTGCATCAAAAGCGTCTGACGAAGCCGGTGACGGCACCACAACTGCAACTGTATTGGCTCAGGCAATTATTACTGAAGGCCTCAAGTCAGTGGCTGCAGGCATGAACCCAATGGATCTCAAGCGCGGGATCGACAAAGCAGTGATTGCTGCTGTTGCCGAAATTGCTGCTTTGGCCAAGCCTTGTTCAGAGTCAAAAGAAGTGGCTCAGGTAGGTACTATCTCTGCTAACAGCGATGCGCACATTGGCGACATCATTGCTGAAGCCATGGATAAAGTGGGCAAAGAAGGCGTTATTACTGTTGAAGAAGGTTCTGGTTTGGAAAATGAACTGGATATCGTTGAGGGTATGCAGTTTGACCGCGGTTACCTGTCTCCCTACTTCATCAACAACCAAGAGAGCATGAGCGCAGAGCAAGACCAACCTTACATTCTGCTGGTTGATAAGAAGATTTCAAACATTCGTGAGCTGTTGCCGCTGCTCGAAGCTGTTGCTAAGTCTGGCAAGCCACTGATGATTATTGCAGAAGACGTTGAAGGCGAAGCATTGGCGACTCTGGTGGTTAACAACCTGCGCGGTATTGTTAAAGTTGCTGCCTGTAAGGCGCCAGGCTTTGGCGATCGTCGCAAAGCAATGTTGGAAGATATCGCTACACTGACTGGCGGTACTGTGATCTCTGAGGAAGTTGGTTTGGATCTTGAAACAGCGACCCTTGAGCACCTCGGTACAGCCAAGCGCATTACCATGACCAAAGAAGCCACCACTATTGTAGACGGTGCTGGTGATCACGCCGCTATCGCTGCTCGCGTTAAGCAGATTCGCGCGCAGATCGAAGACACCAACTCTGACTACGACCGCGAGAAGCTACAAGAGCGTGTTGCTAAATTGGCCGGTGGTGTTGCCGTGATCAAAGTGGGCGCAACCACTGAGATGGAAATGAAAGAGAAGAAAGCCCGTGTTGAAGATGCTCTGCATGCAACCCGTGCTGCCGTTGAAGAAGGCGTGGTCCCCGGCGGTGGTGTTGCTCTGGTTCGTGTTCTGCAAAAGATCAAGCACCTCAAAGGCGACAACGACGATCAAACCGTAGGCATTGGTATCGCCTTGCGCGCCATGGAAGCGCCACTGCGTCAAATCGTTGAGAATGCTGGTGGTGAAGGCTCAGTTGTTGTTGATAAAGTGAAGAGCGGCGAAGGTAACTTCGGTTACAACGCAGCGACGAGCGAATACGGCGACATGATTGAAATGGGTATTCTTGACCCCGCTAAAGTGGCGCGTACTGCGCTGCAAGCTGCGGCATCGATTGCCGGTCTTATGATCACCACTGAAGCTATGGTTGCTGATGCACCTAGCGACGCAGGTGGTGCTCCAGATATGGGCGGCATGGGTGGTATGGGCGGCATGGGTGGTATGGGCGGCATGATGTAATTCGGTTTGCCCAAACCGCAACGCTGTATCAAAGCCCCGCACATTGTTGCGGGGCTTTTTTTTGCCTGCTTGGGCGATTTTTGCCCCGCGCAACCAAAAATAACACTGAAAATAGGCGATTGCAGCGCAAAGGTGATTGCTATTTGAGGTCTATTGCCGAACAATTGCCACCGATTACAATAATCGCTCTCAAAAGTGATATTCATTAACAGGGTAAAAAAAGGAGTCTGCTATGACCGTCGAATTTATTAATTTCTTAGTCCGTTGGGGCCATCTGCTATTCGGGATCACCTGGATCGGCATGCTGTATTATTTTAACTTCGTTCAGGGTGGCTACTTCAAAGAAGCGACCGCAGAAGCTTTGTCTGATGCGAAAGCCAAGTTAGCACCGAGTGCGCTTTGGTGGTTCCGTTGGGGTGCAATGTTCACCTTTATCACGGGTCTCTATTTACTCCACGTTGTCACTAGCAACAGCCAGCTCAACAACTACATTATTGTTGGCGCTGTGATGGGTACGCTGATGTTCCTCAACGTGTGGATCGTTATTTGGCCAAACCAGAAAATTGCGTTGGGCATTGTGGCTGAAGGCGACAAAGCCGCCGCAGGTGCCAAAGCACTGCTAGCCTCGCGCACCAACACATTGTTCTCTGCGCCTATGGCTCTGGGCATGTTGGCAGGTCCACACTACGCAGGTGCCGGTTACGGCACAACAGTTGGCGGCAACGGCTTGATCGTGATGCTGGTGATTGTTGCACTGCTGGAAGTGAATGCCTTGGTTGGCAAGCAAGGGCCAATGACAACGGTTAAGGGCGTTATTCACGCGAGCTTGGGTTTGACCGCTGTTATGGTTGGCGCACTTAACTTTTTATAAGTGAAGCGACCTGCACTCGGTGCGTATCTTGCGCACCGAGCAGTGTTTTAAACAGTTCTATTAAAAAGCCGACTTTCAGTCGGCTTTTTTTTGCCTGCGAGGGTCTGATTGCCTAAGCTGCTTAATTAGCAGCGCAATAAATATCTTTGGCAGGCGGATGAAGCTGCTGGTCAAAGTGCGTATAATGCGCCCCATTGTTTTTTCCCAGTCCACAGGATTTTAAAATGACTTCGGATAACCACCGTATCAATCCAATAGTGCCAGAGCGTGATGATATGATCGGTCGCTCATCTGGCTCAACAGCGTCTAGCAAGAGCTCATCGTCGAAAAGTAGCGGTTCAAAGTACGACGGCGGTTCGTCGGGGGGTGGTTCCTCTGGTGGTTCGAGCAATGGTGGCGGCTCGAATAAACTGACTTTACTGCTTTTACTTTGTGTGATCGGTGGCGGCGCGTTTGCGTGGTTCCAGTTCGATGCACTGTCGAAAAACCATGCCGAGTTGCAACAGCGTTTTAATGCCTTGGAATCGCGCTTAAGCAGCACTGATGCGTCCGTAAGTCAGTCTGGAGCCGCTCTGCAGCTAAAGATTAGCAAGCAGGCTGAAGAGCTCGACAAACACTGGAGTGAAATCAAAAAGCTCTGGGGTGTGACTAACGACATCAATAAAAATAAGATCGAAACCAACAAAAAAGATATCGCCTTTCTGAGCGGCAAGCGCGCAGCGCTGGAAAAACAAGTGGCGGACATTAGCGTACGCGTCGATAAAGATGCTCGCAGTCTGACTAATTTGAGTGGTAATTATCTGGCCATTTCGGCGGATATCGACGCGATCAATACTGAGTCACGCAAGCTGACCGATAAAGTCTCAGGCGTGCAGTCTGGATTAACCAATATCGACCGACAGATCAAAAGTCAGGCCGAGGCCATTGCCTCCATGGATGCATTCCGTCGCCAGATCAATCAAAAAATATACGATCTCGAAAGCAAGCTCGGTATTTCAGGGTCCCCCATTAGCCAATAAGCCAGAAGAAAAGAGTCTTACCGATGACCATTATTCGCCAAGATGATCTGATTCAGAGCGTTGCAGATGCACTGCAATACATCTCTTACTACCATCCCGTTGATTTTATTCAAGCGGTGAAGCAAGCCTATGATCGCGAAGAGTCCAAGGCTGCAAAAGATGCAATGGCGCAGATATTGGTCAACTCGCGCATGTGTGCAATGGGCCATCGCCCTATTTGTCAGGACACCGGTATCGTAACGGTCTTTGTGCGTGTGGGTATGGATGTGCAGTGGCAGGGCGACATGAGCCTGACCGATATGGTTAACGAAGGTGTGCGCCGCGCCTACAAAGACCCCGACAATATTCTTCGCGCCTCAATTTTGGCCGACCCCGATGGTGAGCGCAAAAATACCGGTGACAACACGCCAGCAGTGATTCATTACGACATCGTGCCGGGCAATACCGTGTCGATTGATGTCGCAGCCAAAGGTGGCGGGTCAGAGGCAAAATCGAAATTCGCCATGCTCAACCCATCCGACTCAATCGTCGACTGGGTATTGAAAATGGTGCCCACCATGGGCGCTGGTTGGTGTCCGCCCGGAATTCTAGGCATTGGTATCGGCGGCACAGCGGAAAAAGCCATGCTGATGGCGAAAGAGTCCCTGCTTGAGCACATCGACATTCAAGAATTAAAGGCTAAGGGCGCTTCCAACCGCAAAGAAGAGCTGCGTCTAGAACTGTTCGACAAGGTCAATGCACTAGGCATTGGCGCACAGGGTCTCGGCGGTCTGACCACAGTGCTCGACATCAAGATCAAGGATTATCCGTCTCACGCCGCCAACAAAGCGGTGGCGATTATCCCCAACTGTGCGGCAACCCGTCACGCCCACTTTGTCCTAGATGGCTCTGGCCCCGTGAAGCTTGATCCGCCTAACCTAGAAGATTGGCCGGATATTACGTGGGAAGCAGACGAGTCTGTGCGCCGCGTGAATCTGGATATGGTTACGCGCCACGATATCGCTGCATGGAAGCCAGGTGACACATTGTTGCTGTCGGGCAAGATGCTCACGGGTCGCGACGCCGCCCATAAAAAGATGACCGATATTCTCGCTCGCGGTGAAAAACTGCCCGTCGACTTAACCGATCGGTTTATATACTACGTTGGCCCCGTGGACCCGATTGGCGATGAAGTGGTGGGCCCAGCAGGCCCTACAACCGCCACGCGGATGGATAAGTTCACTCGCACCATGCTCGAGGAAACTGGACTGATGGGGATGATCGGTAAAGCCGAGCGCGGTCAGTTGGGTATTGACGCGATCAGAGACAGTCAGGCCGTTTATTTAATCGCCGTTGGCGGCGCAGCTTATTTAGTCTCAAAAGCGATTACCCATTCTCGCGTTGTCGCCTTTCCAGAACTTGGAATGGAAGCGATCTACGAGTTTGAAGTAAAGGACATGCCCGTCACTGTTGCGGTGGATACCAAGGGTGAATCTGTTCACCGCATTGGTCCGCATATCTGGCAGGCAAAAATAGAGGAAAAAACCCTAAAGTTGGACTAGATTTAGGGGGGCAGAAAAAGCCAATGGAAGGTTTTTTTTGTGCTTAAGAGTAGCTAACACTGCTCGTCTAGTTGTTTTAAACTGTAACTGTTGTGCCGACTCCTCGGGGGGAGCATTATTTTTCTACAAGGAAAAGTCATTATGAAATGCGTAAATTTGGTAATTGGTGCCATCGCTTTTGCCGTCGCAGGGGTTTCTGCCGCTAACGATGAATGGTACATGGGTGTTACCGCGGGTCACTACACGATGGACAGTGAAAGATCGATCAGCGATAACTATAAGTCTGCCACCGCAGGTCTCCAGGTGGGTCGCTATTTCGGTGACCGCGCCGCGTTTGAGCTGGGTTATGGCGCTAACGTTGGTCACGATGACGTGGATGTTATCTCTCTGAATACTTTGGTTTGGTTCGGCGAAGAAGATGCTGCCTCTTGGCGTCCCTACATGCTTTTGGGCATGAACCAGTATGATTTTGACGATGCCAGCAATTTGGTTATTGGTCACGATGATCGCTCTAACCAAATTATGTTAGGTCTGGGTGTGGGTACACGCTTCAAAGGCGATTTGGAATTCCGTGCCGATATTCGCGGCATGGCCGGCGCTGGCGATAACGACGGCGAAGACGTTGGTTTTCAGTTGTCGTTAAACAAAGTGTTTGGCGCCAAAGCACCCGCGCCAGCCCCTGTCGCAGCACCAGTGGTTGAACAGGCGCCAGAACCCGCGCCCGTTGCTGAGCCAGAAGTACGCACTATCACCGTTCGTTTGAATGTTGAGTTTGAATTTAACAAAGACACCGTTCTTGCGGTCTATGGCGATCAGTTAGAAGCAATTGCTGCTGCCATGAAAGCACATGACGATATCGACCTCGTATTGGAAGGTCACACTGATAGCGTTGGCTCTGACAAGTACAACATGAGTCTTTCAGACCGTCGTGCGAAAGCAGTAAAAGCTAAGTTAGTAGCTGATTACGGCATTCCCGCTGAGCGTGTTTCAGCAGTTGGTTACGGTGAGAGCCGTCCGATTGACACCAATGACACCGACGAAGGCCGCGCGCGCAACCGCCGTGTGGTTGGAGAGATGTCATTCTCTGAGGTCTTTGCCTACTAATCTTGACTCACCTTTAGTTTGCAAGCACTATCTAAAACGGCGCCCACAAAGCGCCGTTTTTTTATGGCTTCGATTAACGATTGCAGAGGGCGTGGCAAGTGAAAGAGACATTCTATTGGCATGACTACGAAACCTTTGGGGTGGATCCGTCGGTCGATCGACCGAGCCAATTTGCCGGTTTGCGCACAGACTTTGATCTCAATCCGATCGGCGATCCCCTTGTTATTTACTGCCAGCCACACATCGATATTTTACCTGCGCCACAGGCTTGCCTAATCACCGGTATCACCCCACAGCTAGCGCAGCGCAAAGGACTGCCAGAGCCGGAGTTTATGCGCGCAATTCACGAGCAGCTATCCCAGCCCGGCACCTGTGGTGTGGGCTACAACAGTATTCGCTTCGATGACGAAGTGACACGCTACGGCCTGTACCGCAATTTTTACGATCCGTATCAGCGCGAATGGAAAAACGGAAACTCGCGCTGGGATATTATTGATATGTTGCGCCTCACCAGAGCGCTGCGCCCCGAGGGTATTGAATGGCCCGACCATGAACCCGGCCGGCCAAGTTTTAAACTGGAAGATTTAACTGCAGCGAATGGCCTGCTACATGAGGCTGCTCACGACGCACTGTCTGATGTGGTCGCGACCATTGCCATGGCCAAGTTAGTCAAAGAGAAACAGCCGCGGCTATTTGATTATGTGCTGCAGAACCGCGGCAAACAGGCCATTGCAGCCATGCTTAACGTGAGAGAGCGCAAGCCCTTTTTTCATATCTCAGGCATGTTAAACAAGGCCAATCTCTACGGTGCCCTGATGATGCCGCTGGCCAAACACCCGACGAATAACAATGGCATTATCTGCGTTGATTTATCCACAGACCCGCGCGCACTCATCGAGCTTGATTGGCAGGAGATTCAACACAGAGTATTCACGGCGGCAGACCAACTGCCTGAGTCGGTGGAGAGGATTCCATTGAAAGTGGTACATATCAATAAAGCACCCGTGGTCACCACACACAAGCTAGTCGATGCAGCGGCTGCGAAGCGCTTAAATATTGACCTTGAGCGCTGTGACAGGCACTGGCAGCAACTTCAGGCAGTCGATTTAAGCAGTAAAATGCAGAGCGTCTTTGCCGAAACAACATACCCACCGAGACCTGAGGCGGAACAGCAGCTCTATGCGGGCTTTTTGCCGGATACCGACCGCAGCCTTCTGGAAGAGGTGCGCAATGCCAGAGCGGACGATTTTGCCGCGCGGCGCTTCTATTTTGCTGACGAACGCTACAATCGGTTGCTGTTTAGCTATCGCGCCCGCTATTTTCCCGCATCGCTAACTGCCGAAGAACAGCAAACCTGGCGCGAGGCCTGTCGCTGGCGCCTGACCAACGAGGCGTCTGGGTATCTCACCCTAGAGAGAAACACCCGCGAGTTACAGGGGTTGTTAGCCGATGAGAGCTTGTCGGAAAAGAAGCGCGAGGTATTGCTGGCGCTCCAGCAGTGGAGTGCTCAGGTTGCCGAACAGTTTTCACTCGACCATTCGCCAATTGAGAACAACAGTCAAACAGGCTAGAATCCGCCAACTCAACTGCCCTCGAGGTACCGCGTGAACTTTACTGGCGCGCATATTTTATCCATCAGCCAATTTCAACGCAGCGATGTTGAGTATCTCTTCACCGTAGCCAATCAAATGGAGCCCTACGCCTTGCGCAAACGGGTGACTCGCGTGCTCGAAGGCGCCATTCTCGGCAATATGTTTTTTGAACCCAGCACTCGCACCAGAGTGAGTTTCGGCTCTGCGTTTAACCTCTTGGGCGGCGAAGTGCGCGAGACTGCAGGTTTTGAGAGTTCTGCACTGGTAAAGGGCGAGTCGCTGCAAGATACCGCTCGGGTATTATCTGGTTTTAGCGATGTTATCTGTATGCGTCATCCGCAAGCAGGCTCAGTGGCAGACTTTGCCTCAGCCAGCCGCGTGCCAGTGATGAACGGTGGCGACGGCGCCAATGAGCATCCGACACAGGCGCTGCTCGATCTCTATACTATCGCCAGAGAGCTGAAAGGCAAAGGCCGCGGCATTGATGGGCTGCGCATTGCCATGATTGGTGATCTGCGCCATGGCCGCACAGTGCACTCGCTAAGTAAATTACTCTGCCTCTACAGCAACATTCAGGTGATTTTGATATCACCCCGTGAATTGGCCTTGCCTGAGGATATTGTTGAGCAGATGCGCGCAGCAGGACTCGCTGTCACGGTCTCTGAGGAGTTGAACAGCAGCATTGCCAATGTCGATATTGTCTACTCAACCCGTATTCAGGAAGAGCGCTTCACAACGAAAGAAGAGGCGGACCTCTACCGTGGGAAATTTCGGTTGAATCAGGCCATCTACACTCAGTATTGCGAACCCAACACGGTTATTATGCACCCGCTGCCGAGGGATTCGCGCAGCGATGCCAATGAACTCGACAGCGATCTCGACAGTAATCCCAATCTCGCCATTTTCCGTCAAACAGACAACGGACTGTTGATTCGCATGGCCTTGTTTGCGTTGGTTTTAGATGTGGTTGGCAAGGTTGATCAGTATTCCCACGACGTGCGTTGGTATAATTCGCGCCAAAATTAAAATAATAAATAGACGGTCGCAGTGTTTCTCGCGGCGAGTTTCCTGTATCTACAGGCTTTACGGTTGTTTCGAATAGCGCGTGACCAAGCCGTTTTTTGAGGTTGTAATGACTGAATTTGATGATATCCGCCCCTACCATGACGCCGAAGTGCCGACGGTACTCGCTCGGTTAATTGCGGACAACGAGTTCCTCGATTTGTTGATTGGCCACCGAGCGCCGGTCTTGGTGAAGCTGTGTCCCTGGTTGCTGCGCCCGTTTTTGCGCCGAGCGCTGCGCAAAGGCACCGCGCACATCAAAACGGTCAGTGACTTACAAAGCCATATTACCGTTTCGTTAAAGTCGTTAATTGCCGATACCACAGACGGGTACACCGTGAGCGGCGTGGACAAACTCGACGCCAACAGACAGTATCTGTTTTTGAGTAATCATCGCGATATCGCCCTTGACCCTGCGATGGTCAACTTGGCGCTGCTCGATGCAGGCATGGGTGCAGTGCGCATAGCCATTGGCGACAACTTACTGCGCAAGCCATTTGCCTCTGATTTAATGCGTATCAACCGCAGCTTTATCGTCAAGCGGTCGATCAACAGCCGTCGCGAGAAGCTTGATGCGTTAAAAACCCTGTCGCGCTACATCCGTCATTCAATCACACAAGAGTCCACCTCTATTTGGATTGCCCAGCGTGAAGGCAGGGCAAAAGATGGCTGCGACCGCACTGAGACAGCGCTATTAAAAATGTTGGCACTCTCTCGCAGTGAAGAGCAGAGTTTTGCCCAAGCGATTGCCGAGCTCGACGTTGTTCCAGTGGCCATCTCTTATGAGTACGACCCTTGCGACATTCAAAAAGCCCGCGAAATTTACACCAAGCGTCAAGGACTGACTTACGTCAAACAGGAATTTGAAGATCTCGACACGATTAAACAGGGTTTTATCGGTTACAAAGGACGGATTCATGTGGCCTTTGGTGAGCCAGTGGGCGACCGCTACGATTCAGCAGACAGTTTGGCAGACGCGGTTGATCATCAGGTCTACACTCACTACAAACTGTTTCCAAGCAATATTATCGCCTGTCAGTTATTGGGCTACAGTGACGCGTTTGTGTCAACGCAAACGCTCTGGCCAGACCAAGATTGGGCGCTGGCGGAAGCGCAGTTTAACGCGCGTTTAAGCAATGCCCCAGACGAACTGAAAACCACGATTACTGAGGCGTATGCCGCTCCGGTTTTAAATTATTTGCAAGCACAGCAGGGAAGTTAACTTATTGTTAGACCCAGACGTTAGAGAGATTATTCAGCAAGGCTACCGAACATTTTTGGCCAGCCGCGAACTCAGTCCACGCTTGGGGCAAAAGCAGATGATTGCTGCGGTGGCAAACGCCGTGACCCACGAGGATCCCGACAAGCGCATCGCTGTGGTTGAGGCTGGCACCGGTACAGGAAAAACGGTGGGTTATTTGATTGCAGCGTTGCCACTTGCCAGAGCCCTGAAAAAAACGGTGGTCGTTGCCACCGGCACCATCGCGCTGCAAGAGCAGCTTATTCACAAAGACCTGCCAGAACTGCTTGCCGCCTGCGGTTGGGATTACCGTTGCGCGCTGGTCAAAGGCCGCGGACGCTATGCCTGCAACCTTAAGCTTGAGCAGTGCTTGGATGGCATCAAAGCCAAAGACGCAGGTCTTTTTCTGTTTGACGACGAAGTCACCTTCAACCCCAATCAGCAGACCGAAAGTCTGTTTCGCGAAATGTCGGAGGCACTTGCCGACGGCAGCTGGGACGGTGACCGAGATTCATGGGAGACCCGCATTCAGGATCTCGAATGGCGCTCGCTGACGATTGATCGCCGCCAATGTGCCGGCCGGCGCTGTCGCTTTGTCAATCAATGTGCGTTCTTCAATGCCCGCAACGAACTTGAAGAGAGCGAGTGCATTATTGCCAACCACGATTTAGTTATGGCTGATTTGGCGTTGGGTGGGGGTGCCATTTTGCCGCCACCTGAAGACTGTATCTATATTTTTGACGAAGGACATCGCCTCGGCGATACCGCCGTGCGGCACTTTGGTGCCGAGTGCAGAGTGAACAGCAGTATCAGTTTTCTCGAACGCCTGCAGAAGCAGTGCAAAGGACAGGCACCTCTATTTGCCAAAGATCTGGCGCTGGCTGAACAGCTGCCGCGCATCGAACGCGACGCTGGAAAAATCAGCGAACTGCTCAATTTTGCCTACCCGCTGCTGCAACAGAGTCTTGAATCTGCAGAGCAACCCGCCGAGGGTCGCTATCGATTTGCCCATGGTGATGTTGGCGCCGCTATTCGTGATATTGCTGGACAAATTACGCTGTTGACCAGCGGCTGGCTCGGTCGCCTTGAAGTGCTGGTCGACACTTTAAACAGCGCGATGGGTGATAAGCAGTATCCTGTAGCCATGCCAGACCTCGAATTATTTTATCAACAGGCGGGAAGTTGGCAGTCGCGCGCCGAGAGTCTGCTGGCCCTGTGGGACCGTTTACATCGCGAATTGAAGCAGGGCGATATGCCGATGGCCTGTTGGCTTAAACTTGAGGATGGCGGCGGCAATATAGATATATCCGTCAATGCCAGCCCCATTCAAGCGGCAGAGCTATTGCGCGACCGTCTTTGGGGCAGCTGTTATGCCGCCGTGGTCACCTCGGCGACGCTGCGAGCGCTGGGCTCCTTCGATACACTAAAGCGCGAAACCGGTTTGCCTAACTCGGCCCATTTTATGGCAGTGGCGGGTGCTTTTGATTACGCCAATGCGGCGGTTATTCGGGTGCCCAAGGATGCTGTTGAAGGTAATTCGATTGAGGATCACAGCCGTTACATTGTTGATAATCTAGCGAGTTTAGTGGCGCCGCGCTGCGGGACGTTGGTGCTTTTTTCGTCCCGTCGGCAGATGGAGGGGGTTTTTGATGAGCTCTCCAATGACCTACAAAAACAGATATTAATTCAGGGGCAATACTCCAACCGCGAAATGATCCGACTGCATAAAGAGCGTATCGATCAGGGCAAAACCAGCGTGCTGCTGGGGCTTGCAAGCTTTGCTGAGGGGGTCGATCTTCCCGGTGATTACTGTCGCCATGTTGTGATTGCCAAGCTGCCTTTTGCGGTGCCCGATGAACCTCTGCAGGAAGCGCTCGCGGAGTGGATAGAAGATCGCGGCGGCAACTCCTTTTTTGATATTTCCCTGCCTGTCGCCTCGCTGCGCTTAATTCAAGCCTGCGGCCGGTTACTGCGCACAGAGTCCGACAGTGGTACGGTGACTATTTTAGATAAACGCCTAATTACCAAGCGTTATGGTGCGCAGTTATTGAATGCGCTGCCGCCGTTTCGGCGCGAAATTGGCTAGAACGGCTGTCTTGAGAGAGATGGTCGCTGGAGAGCTGACCGCGACAGAGGCCACAACAAGAGAGTTTGCGAGAACTATCATGCACGACCGCTACAATACGCTTGCCAGTCTGTTATTTGAAATCGAAAAAGAGTTGCGCACGTTGCAGCTGTGGGCGGTTGAGTCGCCCTCTGCAGAGGCGTTGGCCAGTGAGCAACCCTTTGCGGTCGATACGCTGAGTTTCAGCCAATGGCTGCAATTTATTTTTTTGCCGAAGATGTATCAGATAGTCGAGAGCGCCGGTGAGCTGCCGAGTAGTTGCAGCATTGCCCCCATGGCAGAAATGTCTTTTGCCGCCGAAAAAATCGATGCGAGATCGATTATTCGGCAGCTAAAAGCACTCGATCGCTTTATTTGCGATCAATAGACAAGCGCTTGCGCGGCTTGCGTGGCTCGCTGTCTTTACCCGCTGCCGGTTTTGCTTTGCCCTTGAATAAAGGCTTTTTTCCATCACCGCGGCTAGGCTCAGCATCTCTCTGGCCCGCGCGCGACTTGCCTTTGAACGCAGGCTTTTTACCGCTAGGCGCTTCGGCGCGATCGGACTTGCCTTTGTAAATCGGCTTGGCATCGCGCTGTTCACCGGCAGTGCCGTTGTCGACGCTAATCTTTAAAGGCTTCTGGCAAACGCGCACTTTGTAAAGGTGATCAAATAATTCCTTAGGCATTCCCTCTGGAAGATCAACGGTGCTGTAGTTGTCATAGAGCTTGATATGGCCAATAAACTGCGCGTCGATATCCGCTTCGTTGGCAATTGCGCCCACAATATTTTTCGGTGATACATCGTCGTTGCGGCCCACTTCAATACGGTAGGTGACCATGGGAACATCGTCGCTCGAAGTGGCATTGTCACGTGCAGGACGCTCGCGCGCAGGTTTGTCTGCGCGCTCGGTTCTCTCGCCGCGATCAGGACGTTCGCTGCGCACAGGCTTTTCGCTGCGTTCGTTGCGATCGCGTTTCGGGCGGTCTGGGCGATCACTGGCGCGTTCCCGCGACGGGGCTGGGGTGTCCAGTGCAGGCAAATTGGGGAATAGCGGACGGTCTTTCTGGAATTCTAGCGCCAGAGCCGCGGCAATATCGGCCAGATCAATGTCGCTCTCAGCGGCCACTTCTTTAACCAGCGAGCGGAATTTATCCAGTTTCGTTGATTTGGTCATGCCGACTAACTGCTCTTTAAATTGCGCTACGCGCAGACCGCTGACTTCTTCATTGCTTGGCAAATTGAACGATGAAATAGCTTGGCGCGTCGATTTTTCAATCGAGCGCAGCATGTGCGTCTCTTTCTGAGTGACAAACAAAATCGCCTTACCGTCGCGACCAGCGCGTCCTGTGCGGCCAATACGGTGCACATAGGATTCGTTATCGTAGGGAATGTCGTAGTTGACGACGTGACTGATACGCTCAACGTCCAAGCCGCGGGCAGCGACGTCGGTGGCAACCACGATATCCACTTGACCTTTCTTTAGGCGGTTGATGGTGCGCTCGCGCAGTGCTTGGGTGAGATCACCGTTTAAGGCTGCGGCAGAGAAGCCACGTGCTTCAAGCTTCTCAGCAATTTCTAGGGTAGCCGATTTGGTACGCACAAAAATAATCATGCCGTCAAAAGACTCAACGTCCAGAATACGTGTTAGCGCATCCATTTTCTGATGCCCTTTGACGGTCAGATAGGATTGATCAATACGCTCTACAGTTTTGGTTTTGTTCTCAATGCTAACCTGCGTGGCATTGCCGAGGTATTTGTCGGCAACACGGCGAATTGCCGGGGGCATGGTGGCGGAAAAGAGTGCGCGCTGACAGCTGTCGGGCGTCTTCGACAGAATGGTTTCAACATCGTCGATAAAACCCATACGCAACATTTCATCGGCTTCGTCGAGAACCAAACCGGTGACTTCGCTAAGGTTCAAGCTGCGTCGACGCAAATGATCGAGAATACGTCCTGGCGTACCGACAACAACCTGCGCACCGCGCTGCAAGCCTTTAAGCTGGCCGCCGATATCGGACCCGCCGTAAATTGGCAGTACGTGAAAGCCCTTGATAAATCTCGCATAGCTCTGGAATGCTTCGGCAACTTGAATCGCCAATTCGCGTGTTGGCGTCAGTACCAAAATTTGTGGGGTTTTCTGATTTTCGTTTAATTTGCTCAGCATCGGCAGCGCAAAAGCAGCGGTCTTACCCGTACCTGTTTGCGCTGTACCAAGTAAGTTTCCACCTTCCAACAGTATGGGAATACTCTGTGCTTGAATGGGTGAGGGTTGCTCATAGCCGAGGTGTTGCACAGCCTTGAGAACGGGTGCTGAAATACCCAGTGAAGCGAAGTCGGGTGTAGACATTGGTTTTCCTGTGAGATGGAGCCAGCGGCCCCTAAAAAATGAGGGCGGAGTATACGCCTAAGTGGTTCATTTTTATAGTTTATTTTGGCCTGTTTTTGCGGCTCCCAGTACTGCGTGCATAGGCTAATTTAGACTGATTGGCCCTCGATATTAACCTGTGCTTTGACCGAGTTAGCGATAAAACACTGCTCGTGAGCTTGGTGATGTAATTGCTCAAGCTCTTCACTCGTTGGTCGCTTCGCGCCAGAGAAACGGATTTGGGGGCGCAGCGTCACTTCTGTCATAGCAATTTTGCCTTCATTATTTTTCGCCATAACACCTACGGCATTGTCGGTGTATTCATCGACAACGAACTTTTGTTTGCCGGCAAGCGCAAGGAAAAATAACATATGACAACTGGAAAGAGCCGCAACAAGAGCCTCCTCTGGGTCAACATTAGCCGCAACTGAAAAGGGTGATGGCACAATGTGCGGCGATGCTGACGCAGCCACAACAGCCCCGCCATCGAATTCCCAGGCATGCCCGCGACTGTATTTATTATCGACAAATGTTTCGTTGTCGGCCCGAGCCCAAGTTACCTTGGCAAAATAATCAGACATAGTTATTGCTCCTCTGGGGGTGCTTCTGTTTCGAGATTTCTGCACTGCTTTTTGAGTATAGCAACGGTGTGGTATTGCGCAGCGGAATAATCCCAATAGCCTGCGCAGCTACCCACAGAGTATGAATTGCGGTTAAATACCCCCTCAAAAAAACTACCCCAACAATAACAGGATCGATTTATGAGTGAACTCTACTTGGTACGCCACGCCCAAGCCTCTTTTGGCGCTGCCAACTACGACCAACTTTCAGATCTTGGACATCAGCAATCGCGCTGGTTGGGGGAGTATTTCAAGCAGCGTGGCATGGGTTTTGATGCGCTTGTGGTTGGCGATATGCATCGCCACCATCAGACCATGGACGGCATCTGTGCCGGGCTAGAGGTGGATGGAAGTGAGCGCATTGTTATGCCCGGTCTGAATGAGTATAGCTTTACAGAAATGACCGAAGCCTACGGTGCCTGCTACGGCGACGATCCCCTCTACCAAACCATCGCCAAAGACCCCGATGATCGCAAAAACTACTACCGCTTGCTGCGCAAAGTATTAACCGTTTGGACCCAAGGCGATATTCCCGATGTGCCGGAAGCATGGGTCGCGTTTAAAGCCCGAGTTCTTGGCGCGCAGCAACAAATTCAAGGTATGGCGGATAGCGGCAAGTGTATTTTGGCGATCGGATCTGGCGGTTCAATCAGTACATTTGTCGGCGGGGTGCTGGGTATTCCCGACGAGAACGTATTTGATTTAAATCTGCAGTACAAAAATACTGCCATTAGCCATTTCTTTTTCAATACTAAGAAAATGAACCTGACGGGGTTTAACAGTGTTCCCCATTTAGATACTAATGCGATGGCGCGGTATGTCACTTATGGGTAACTTACCGGGACTATTGTCTCGCTAAACCTGCAATTACTATTTCGATTAACATCTCGATACAGCCCATTGATTGTTCTGCAATTGCGGCAGAACTCTGGAGTCTGATATTTTTTGATGGCATTGGAATCGGCGGAGTAAACTGCGCCTCTAGATTAAGTGGCCTGCGGGTTGAAAATAAAAACAGACGGGGAGATTAAACATGGCAACAGAATTCGATATGACCGGTAAAGTCGCTATGGTGACGGGTGCGTCCAGTGGTTTGGGAGAGCATTTTGTCAAGATTTTAGCCGAGCGCGGGGCGAAGGTTGTGGCGGCAGCGCGCCGCGTTGATCGCCTTGAAGCGTTGGTGGCTGAAATTAATGCGGCCGGTGGTGAGGCCATTGCGGTGGCGCTGGATGTTACCAACAAGGCGTCGATTACTCAGGCGTTTGATCAGGCTGAGGCGGCCTTTGGCCCGGTTACCGTTGTTTCAAACAATGCCGGCGTCGCTCATGTGGAGTCTGCACTGACGATGAGCGACGAAAAGTGGGATCAGATTATGGATACCAACCTCAAAGGTGCTTGGATGGTGGCGACTGAAGCGGGGCGTCGGATGATCGCTGCCGGGGTAGGCGGTAGTATTGTTAATACGGCGTCCATTCTGGGTATTCGGGTTGCTCGCGGTCAGACTGGTTACTGCGCGTCAAAAGCCGCTGTTATCCATATGACTAAGGGGCTGGCGCTTGAGTTGGTGCGCAAACATATTCGTGTCAATGCGCTCTGTCCCGGCTACTTTGCCACGGAAATGACCGCGGGCTATTTTGAAGATGTCTCTGGGCAGGCATTTTTAAAGGCAACGCCCGCGCAGCGCGCAGGCACGATGGACGAAATTACAGCGCCATTTTTGTTGCTGGCCAGCGACGCAGGAGCGTTTGTAAATGGTGTTGCATTACCCGTCGATGGCGCTCACAGTATTGCTAATTTTTAAGGACAGGACGCTGTTATGAGTTTGCAAGACAATCGCCGCGAGTATGACTACGGTAAACTAACCCGCGAGTCGCTTTCAGATAACCCGTTTGAGCAGTTTACGCTGTGGATGACCCAAGCGATTGAAGCGAATATTCAGGACCCTACGGCGATGAGTGTGGCCACCGTATCGGCGGCGGGAAAACCGTGGCAGCGTATGGTGTTGCTAAAAGATTTTGATGAGCGCGGGTTTGTTTTTTACACCAATCTCGGTAGCCGCAAGGCGCAAGAGATCGCTGGGAATGCGCAGGTGAGCCTGCATTTTCCGTGGTTGCAGCTCGATCGGCAGGTTATTGTCGGTGGTCGCGCAGAGCGATTGTCGACCATAGATGTGATGAAGTATTTTCTCAGTCGCCCTAAAGCCAGCCAGCTGGCGGCATGGGCGTCCAAGCAGAGCAGCCGCATCAATTCGCGTCAAGCACTGGAAACTCAGTTTGAGCAGGTCAAAGCTAAGTTCGCGCAGGGGGAGATTCCACTGCCTGACTTTTGGGGAGGTTTTCGAGTAGTCCCTGAGGAGATAGAGTTTTGGCAGGGCGGTGAACACCGCTTGCATGATCGGTTTCAGTTTAAATTGAATGAGGGTGCGTGGGATATTTCTCGACTCTCGCCCTAAACCTGTTTTTAAAGCTCAATATCTAATCGCAGTAATGACAAAGCACCGGTCTCCAGCCGGTGTTTTTACATTGACTTCATCATCGATCGATTTCCCCACTAAGGCGCGCGCCATGGGGGAATCGATGCTAATCCAGTTTAAAGCGGGGTCAATTTCGTCGGAACCGACCAATCTAAAGGTTTGCTCGAGGCCGCTATCATCATCTTCCACCGTCACCCAGGCGGCGAAAAAGACTTTGTTTGGATCCCTCGGCTTGTCCTCAACAATCACCGCATTTTCAATGCGTTTGGTTAAATAACGAACACGGCTATCGACCTCTCTCAGCCGCCGCTTGCCATAAATATAATCGCCATTCTCAGAGCGATCGCCATTTTTCGCAGCTTCATGGACAATATGCGTGACCTGCGGGCGCTCAACTTTCCATAGTTGGTGAAGCTCGGCACGCATTTTACTGGCGCCGTCAGGGGTCATGTAGGGAGAGCTTTTAGGGCCCGGAGGGCGGTAGCGAGACATAGTCTTAACCGCCCGCCAACTTGACTTGATAGCCGAGCTTTTCCAGCTCAGCTTTAAGTTTTTCGCGATGGTCGCCCTGGATTTCTATCGTCCCATCTTTCACAGTGCCGCCGGTGGAACATTTCTGTTTCAGCTGTTTGGCCAAAATTTTCAGCGCGTCGTCAGGCAGGCTAAACCCCGAGACTGTGGTCACTCCTTTGCCATTACGCCCTTTCGTCTCGCGCCTAATACGAATAACCCCATCCGTTGCCACGGGTGTTGTTGGCGTTTCACTCGGTTTTATACGCCCGCTGTCGGTGGAGTAAACAAGGCGAGATTCTTTTTGTGTCATAGGGTTGCTCTATTCAGTGACTAACAGAATTTTACCAATATGCTGGCTCGATTCCATCAGAGCGTGGCCATCGCTCGCCTGCGCTAGAGGCAGGACACTGTGGATCACCGGTTTAAATTGGCCCCCGGCTATAAGAGGCCAAAGCAGCGCCTCGACCCCCGCTGCAATGCGTGCTTTGTCAGTCAGAGACTGCGCGCGCAGGGTCGAGCCTGTCAACACCAAGCGTTTAAGCATCAGCGGCATAAGATCGAGTTGAACATTTGAGCCGCGCAAGAATGCAATATTGACGATGCGCGCATCAGGCGCACAGGCCGCAAAATTCTTTTGCACATAGTCGCCGCCCACCATATCTAGAACCACATTGACGCCACTGCCCGTGAGCCCGTGACACACAGCAACAAAGTCTTCAGTGTTGTAGTTGACTGCTCGCACCGCCCCAAGATCTTCACAGGCGGCGCACTTTTTGTCTGTACCTGCAGTGGTGATGACATTTACGCCGAGGGCGGCAGCCATTTGAATCGCAGTTGTGCCAATACCACTTGAGCCACCGTGAACAAGCAACCATTCGCCCGCTTGCAGTTCGGCGCGTTCGAACAGGTTGTGCCAGACAGTAAAGCACGTCTCGGGCAGCCCCGCCGAGTCAACCAGCGACAACCCCTCGGGGACAGGCAGACAGAGCGACTCTTCCGCTAGCGCATATTCGCTGTAACCACCACCGGCCAACAAAGCGCACACCTGATCGCCCACCGACCAGTCTGTCACCGCGGCGCCCACGGCAACGAGTGTGCCTGAAACTTCCAGACCAGGAATATCGCTTGCCCCTGGAGGTGGTGGATAAAAACCCATGCGCTGAAACACATCGGGTCTATTAATTCCCGCAGCAGCGACTTTAATTAATACTTGATGAGCGCCGGGCATTGGCACTGGACGCGAGGTTGTCTTTAGAACCTCTGGACCGCCGGGTTGAGTGACTTCAATACAGGTTTGGCTGCTGGGAATAGCGGAGGGTAAGCTCATGGGCGCGAAGGCTCGTTAGTTTGGGTTAGTCTGCGAGTTTAGCTGGAGTGGCTGTTGCAGTCATTAGAGTATCTATCGTAACGCCTTATTTTGTCGCGCCGCGAAGCTTTTGCCATGCTCGGCCATCAATCGCTGCGAGTCCGAGGCTAATAAACAGCATGCCGATAAAGTGTTTCACCTGTAACTGCTCCTGTAGCACTAACCAGCCGAGTAAAGTCGCGGTCACTGGCACCAGAAAGGTGACCAGAACGACGTTTGTGGCGCCGGATGATGACAGTATTCGGAAATACAAAATATACGCAAGGGCGGTTGAGACAATCGCAAGCATAAAAATCGCCATCCACACTCGTGGGCTGACAGCGGCAAAGTTGTTTGGCTGATCCATACCTATTACCACGGGTAATAAAATAAGAGTGGCGGCAGTCACCTGACCCATCGTCGTGGTAAGTGGGCTGATGCCCAATGTCTTAAACCGCCGACCATAAACTGAGGCCAGACCGCAGGAGATAGCGGCGCCAACAATGGCAAGCTGGGCAACTGTATTGGTCTCGAAGTCTGATAGAGAGGAGGGGCCAATCAGCACAATTACGCCAAACAGCCCAATAATGACCCCAGCGATTTTTTGTGGCGTCATCTTTTCGTCGCTCAAAAAGGTACCCGCGATAAGAACAGTAAAGAGCGGTGTTGTTGCATTGATAATTGACGCAAGGCCTGAGGCGATATGAGTTTGCCCCCAAACTATCAGAGAAAATGGAA
The DNA here is from genome assembly GCA_001438605.1 of SAR92 bacterium BACL16 MAG-120619-bin48. Classification (GTDB taxonomy): domain Bacteria; phylum Pseudomonadota; class Gammaproteobacteria; order Pseudomonadales; family Porticoccaceae; genus HTCC2207. The sequence continues at coordinate 35,299 of LIDE01000024.1, forward strand.
TAACATTGTTCAGCAGCCCCATAACAAAAAACGTGCGCCAGAGGGGCAGGGATGTTGGAATTTTGTCGCCGCGGATAAGCAGTATCAACCAGAGCGTTGCCGCAGCTAAACTGAGTCGCAGTGCCACAATCGTCAAGGGCGGCAACTCAGTGACGGCAATGCCAATAAAGAAGAACGAGCCACCCCAGAGTATTGAGAGCAAAAACAGCATCGCCCACTCTTTGATAGGCATAGATGTGCGAATAAAAGACGAGCTAGAAGACGGACAGCCATCAATGGCTGCGCCGTTGTCCGTTAGCGGAGTGATGCTTGGCTTACTCAATAGATGGCCCGCCTAAGTTGTCGGTTTTAATTGGCTTTTGTGGCTAAGACTTTTATCCCAAGTATCAGCATCGCAAGGCCGGTAAGTTGGTCAATGCGATGACCTAGGCGCTGAAATTTTCGGGTTACTTTCGGGTTTGATAAAATAAAGGTGACGAGGGAGAACCACGCCAACTGAATAAGCATCATCCAAGCACCGTAGATCGCGATGTGTAGTGCGGGCGTGGCAGCCGAGAGTACAACGGTGAACAGCGCAACAAAGTACAAAGGCGCTTTTGGGTTGAGTGCATTGCAGAGAAAGCCGAGGCCAACCGTCTTCCATGCAGAGCGCTCGGCACTTTTCTCTTGAGGCGCACCTTCTGTGGCGCTGGCGCGCGCGCGCAGGCCTTTAATGCCGAGATAAATTAGATAGCCACCCCCAAGCAGTTTAATCGCCCAAAGCGCAGTGCTGGAGCTGGCAATAATGGCAGCCAGACCAAATGCGGAGTAAACAATGTGCACAGATAGTCCAAGGGCGATACCAATGCTACAGAGTATGCCGGCCTTTTTTCCATGGACAAGTGACTGCTGCGAAACCAAGACAAAGTCTGGTCCAGGAGATGCGGCGGCCAAAAGGTGGACCGCCGTGATAATGATAAGTCCCTGCCAAATATCCATGGAGAGGTCTGCTGTTGTTATGTGTGTTGTTGTGTAAGTTGTTATGGGTGTTAGTGGGTGATCTTGCCACTTTCAATTTTAAAATCTACAACTATTTCTGCGGTGTATTCAATCTCGTCAAAAGAGACATCTCTTGGCGCAGAGTAGGCGTCCGCACTTTCAGCTTGATTTCCCATACGTTTGCTTGCAGTCACAATCACTTCTTCCAACATCAGTGCGCCGCGCGTTGCACGGTAACCAAGATTGGCGTCGCGAAAGCCAATCGGTGTCAGAGTGACGCCAAGACTAGATTCATAAAATGCTTTTTGCGCCATCACTTTACTCAATGCCTGCTGCTTGACCTTAAGTTGCGTGGCATCTTTTTGGCTGTGCTCGAAGGTAATCTCAGACAATTCGAGCGCCTCTTGGCTGTCCGCAAGTTGCGCAATTAACTTTAGATCGCGCTCATCACTAATCGTAATGGCCATGCGATTTACAACTTTATAACTGGCGGGTTTTTTGCCAAACCAACCGTACTCGGGAGAGGTCGAAAAGGTTGAGCTTTTAATCTGCGCACTCTTAATTCCAGCGGCCAGCAGTTTTTCTGAAATGGTGCTCCGCAGCTGGCCATTGCTAGCGATGGCATTGGAAAGCAATTTGTCTTCGGTGGTAATCACCAAACTAACAATCGCTTTATCAGAATAGGCTTTTTCGTTAGCGTCGCCCACAAGGCTGACAATGCGATCCACAGGGTGCAGAAATTGGCGCAACTCTTCGGGATTGCCTTTGAGTTCGGGCTGTGAAAAGGCCGCTGTCGACATAATGCATAACAGGGCAGTGAGCGATAAATGTCTAAATAACGAAGGAGTGGTCATGGTGTCGTCCTAGATGAACAGTTGTTAGGGTTTGCTAAGAATAGACGGAAAATCTCAGGAAGTCGCTGTGCTGCCATTGATCAAGGGTGTGTTATCTACACGCATAAGGCTTACAATAAATTCATCTTTAAGGATTCAAAGCAAAGGACAGACAATATGAATGGAGTAACCCACAGAGAAAAAATTTACCGGGTGATTTTCGGGACTGACACGCCGGCCGGCCAGCGATTTGATATTGCGCTTATCTACATTATTTTACTGAGCGTGCTGGCGGTGATTTTGGACTCCATAGAGGTAGTCAACACGCATTTCGGTGATTGGCTGTTTCGGCTTGAATGGGTGTTTACACTTCTTTTTTCGATTGAATATTTACTGCGCCTTTATTCCTCACCAAAGCCTTTAAGTTATATGTTCAGCTTTTATGGGCTGGTAGATTTGCTGTCAATTGTGCCCACTTATTTGTCACTGATTTTCCCCGGCGCGAGTTATTGGCTGGTGGTGCGACTGTTTCGTGTGTTGCGCGTTTTCCGCGTACTTAAACTGGTGCGCTATCTCTCGGAAGCCAATATTCTGTTGCGGTCAATGTATGCGTCTCGACGCAAAATATTGGTCTTTTTTACGGCGGTATTTGTGCTCAGTGTGATCTTTGGCAGTCTGATGTTTTTTGTGGAAGGGCCCGAGCATGGTTTTACCAGTATTCCGCGCAGTATTTATTGGACTATCGTTACTATTACGACAGTGGGCTACGGTGATATTACCCCACAGACGGCGCTGGGCCAGGTCATTGCGACCTTGGCAATGCTGACGGGTTATTCGATTATTGCGATTCCCACCGGCATTTTCACCGCTGAGATTGCCCGCGAAATTAACAACGAAACTAACCATCGCCGCTGTATGGTTTGCGAGCGCAATGGTCATCGACCTGATGCGGATTTTTGCTTTAACTGTGGTGTGGAGTTACCCGACACGCCTATCTAGGGAAAGATATGCCAACATGGATGAGCGATATATCGGGGCTTATTGACGCCCACAGCCCCGACCTCTGGTTTTTGAGCTATGTCTGCCTCGAGATTCTAGCGGTGACATTAGTGATCGACGCGGTGATGAAGTCGCGCACGTCCCAAGGCGCGGTGGCGTGGTCTGTAGCACTGATCGCAATGCCGCTGGTGGTCGTGCCAGCCTATTTAATGTTTGGTCAGCGCCGCTTTCAAGGCTATGTCAGAGCACTGCGCGAAGGCAATATTAAGTTGCGTCAGCTAGCGCAGTTTGTGATTGCTGAAATGCATGCAAAGTATCAGCCGCAGGGTGATATTGGCAGTGACTGGCCGTCTGGGAAAGTCCTCGAACAACTGGCGACCATGCCCTTTACCCGTGGCAATGAAACGCACCTGCTGGTTGATGGCGAACAGACCTTTAACGCCATTTTTGATGCCATTGAGCAAGCCAAAGACTATATCTTGGTGCAGTTCTATATACTCCGCGACGACCGTCTTGGCGTTCTTTTTCAGCAAAAACTGATTGAGCGTGCCGCCGCCGGTGTACGGATTTATCTAATGTATGACAGCATAGGTAGCTACGGGCTATCGCGTCGCTACCGTCGGCAATTACATCGAGCGGGCATCAAAGCCGTCGCGTTCCGCACCAAGCCCATTAATTTCTTAGGGCGGTTGCAAATCAACTTTCGCAATCATCGTAAAATTGTTGTCGTAGACGGCGAAAAAGCCTTTCTTGGCGGCTTAAATGTTGGCGACGAATATCTTGGCCGCCATCGTCGACTGACACCCTGGCGCGACACGCATCTTGTTATTCAAGGACCCGCCGTGCAGGCCGCGCAGCTCTGTTTTCTGGAAGACTGGCATTGGTTGACAGACACCTTACCCGCCCTTAACTGGCGCGCCGAAACAAGACCCGCCAACCAAACCCTGCTAGTACTGCCCACTGGGCCTGCCGATGAGACTGAAACCTGCCAGTTAATGTTTGTTCAGGCGATTAATAGCGCGCAGTCGCGACTATGGATTGTCAGCCCTTATTTTGTCCCCGACGAACCTGTTATGAAAGCCATCAAACTGGCCGCATTTCGCGGTGTGGATGTACGTATTTTAATTCCCGGTTTGGCGGACCGAAAAGTCGTGCAGCTATCGGGCTATGCCCATGTGGTTGATACAGATATCGATGGCGTGAGTTTTTTTAGTTATGACCGCGGGTTCCTGCACCAAAAAGTACTCTTAGTTGATGACGATACCACCTACATCGGTTCAGCAAATTTAGACAATCGCTCCTTCCGCTTAAATTTTGAACTGACTGTCATTACCCGAGACCGCGCCTTCGCCTCAGAGGTTGAGGAAATGTTGGTAGAAGACTTTAGCCACTCACACGAAATCTCCAGCGCTCAGCTACTGCAGCGCAGCTATTTGTTTCTAGTTGCTGCTCGCATGGCGCGGCTTTTTTCGCCGCTGCAGTAGGGTTTTAATTAGCGGGTTAATTTATTGGGATATGAAGCGAATCTGAACATGCTTGCCTATAGTGATGATTGTGGGGAGACAATCCCTGTAATGATAATTGGTTTAGATGAAATGAGAGAAAGCCTCACTTGAGAATAATTATTCACATAATGCTAGTATTGAGCTGCGTCGCGCTGATTGGCTGTGACAACAACTCTGATCGTTTTGATGTTCCAACGGTAGAGGTTCCAGTAGGAGGCAAACGCTTCGCTGTGCCGCATGAGCATATTGTGTCGTCTCTGCCTATTGGTGTGGAAAGGCTTATTTATAAGCTAAACGCTTTATCCGATGAAACAGAAATATTATTCTATTTTTCGGCGGCTTGGATGTCCGCTCATATTGACGGATATCAGCCTATTTTAAACAATTGGTTCGAGGGTGATACAGTCTTAATTTACGTTGGTGAACAGGTTAAAAAGGATTATGCGCGCCCACATTCGGTCTCCATAGATCTTTGGTATAAGCGGGGCACCTATGAAAACCGAGTTATTATGGATCAAAAAGAGCCTAATACAGGGTTTTATATTATTCAGCCTATCCCTTACCAATCAAGTCCTGACTATGATAGAGAGCACTGGTTCCTGTCGGAAACGCTCCCAGATGAATCCAAGCCCTATCCACAGAATCCGCCTTGGAAGCCCTATATTTGCCGCAGAACTAACGGAATTATCGAAAATGCAAAAGTAATTACAAAGTGCCATATCGACGCACAGATTGCAGAGGATATTTTTATAGCGGTTGATTTTCGCAGCGAAAATTTACGAGTCCGTGAAGAAGTATTTGCTGTTTTAGCTAAGGAAATTAATTCGTGGATTATTGATAAGGATGCCAGAAATGAGCGCTAAAAAATGGGTGTTGACGTTTAATAAATCGAATTTACGTATCGTACTCGTTGGATTTTTATTGATTTCTGGAGTTCAGGCAGAAACCCGAGGGCCAATAAAAATTATTACTCAGGATGGGCGTTATTTATACCCTAGAGAATTTGTTGCGATTGATGAGTGGGAGACATTAAAGGTACCACCACTTAAAACTAACTACTTTGTATTTCGGTTGCCAGCGGCCTATGCCAAAAATGCAATAAGCGGTTTTACTGCTCTTGAAAATTATTTTAAGCAAGATGTCATTGTGACGGTGGAAGTGTTATCTAAAAAGCGTCTCGCTGAGCTTGATGGCATTGATAGCCAGCAGTACTATCAGGGCAATCATGATACCTATCCTCAATCGGTGCCTTATAAACGATGCGAGTACCGGAAGCATTTTTCGCCAGAAGGAGTTGCTGTTAAGTATCAGTTGAATGGCGAAAATAACCAGTATTTCAGGCAGGTTGAAGCATTGATAAGGAAAAAATTAAGTGAATGGAAACAATGATGGTGGAGATTGTCGGTAAGGAGATATCGACCGTTATCGTCAACAGCACAGACCACCATGTCTTGAAAATCGTCCTCACTATGAGGCAACTATGGCTTCGGCGGATACTCTATTTCCCGCTCTAAATTTCCCGCTCTAAATTTCCCACTCTAAATTTCACACCCTAACTGGTCTCTTTTGTGTCAGAGGTAATTCGGTAGCTGAGGGCCTCTTGATAGTCTGCAGTTTTTACCTCATGTCTGTTCTCTAAGTCCGCAATACTTCTTGCGACTCTTAATACGCGATAAAACCCTCTGGTGGACAGGGCGAAGCGATTGATGGCGCTGTCCATTAGCGCCTGCTGTTCGGTATTGAGACGGCAGATAGTTCTGAGTTCTTGGCTGCTAAGTTGGCTGTTGATCTTTCCCTGACGCTCTATTTGGCGTTCGCGCGCATCACTTATGCGTTGATGAATATCTCTATCGCTTTCACCCTGCGGCTTTTCGCTCTGATTTAATAATTGTTTGTTGTCTATTTTTGTTACCTGCACCTGCAGGTCGATGCGGTCGAGTAGTGGGCCAGATATTTTACTGCGGTAACGGTTTATTTGATCGGGGGTGCAGCGGCACCGGGAGCTGCCTAAAAATCCACAGGGGCAGGGGTTCATGGCGGCGATAAGTTGGAAGTTGGCCGGAAAACATATTTGTGCGGCGATGCGGGAAATCATTATTTCACCAGATTCCATAGGTTCGCGCAGAACTTCGAGGACTTTGCGGGAAAACTCGGGAAGTTCATCGAGAAACAAAACGCCTTCGTGGGCGAGGGAGATTTCGCCGGGCCGCGGTGAGCTTCCCCCTCCGACTAGTGCGGCGGCTGAAGCGGTGTGGTGCGGTGCGCGAAAGGGGCGCGACCAGACGGATGGCCGCAGACCTTTGCCTGCGACGGAATACAGTGCGGCCACTTCAAGGGCTTGTTGATTGGTGAGAATAGGCAGAATGCCGGGCAATCGGCTCGCCAGCATGGTTTTTCCAGTGCCCGGTGGGCCGTAAAAAAGCAGGTTGTGGCCTCCGCTGGCGGCTATTTCTAGGGCGCGTTTGGCATGGTGTTGACCGATGACTTCATTGAGTTGTGTTGCTTGAATATCGCTGTCTGCGCTGGTGCCGCTGGGCGGGGCTGCTGCGTTGCTGCGCGACCATTCGGTGAGCAGTTGCCGTTGGTGCAAGTGTGCCGATATTTCTAACAGGTGTTTGGCTGGCAGTATGGTGAGATTGTCGACCAGCGACGCCTCTGCGGCATTGCTATGGCCAATCAGCAGTGTTTTGCCGCGCTCAGCGCAGCGCAGGGCGGCGGGCAGCACTGCATCAACGCCTCGCACTTCCCCTGACAGGGCGAGTTCACCGATAAATTCAAAGTCTTCTAGTTGATCTGCAGGCACTTGGCCGGAGGCGGCGAGGATAGCGATGGCGATGGCGATATCAAAACGGCTGCCTTCTTTGGGCAGGTCAGCGGGGGCGAGATTGACGGTGATTCGGCGTGCGGGGAAGTCAAAATGCGAGTTGATAATGGCGCTGCGCACACGATCTTTGCTTTCTTTTACCGCGGTTTCAGGAAGCCCAACCATATGCATGCTGGGCAGGCCGTTGGAGAGATGAACCTCAACCGAGACCAAGGGTGCGTTGATACCGAGTTTGGCGCGGGTGTGGACAACGGCGAGTGACATAACATACCTCCATGTATGTTTAAGCGATGCGCCGAGTGCAATTTACCTCGGCAGGACAAAAAGCAGGGGTTGTGTTAGCTGTTGGTCAGTTTGTGCAGCGCCGCCTCTAGCTCTGCCAACTGCTGCTCGAGCTTCTCGAGTTTTTCGCGGGAGCGCATTAGTACGGCTTGTTGGGTATCAAATTCGTCGCGACTGACGAGATCCATCTTTTTTAGGGCGCTCGCGATGGCGCTGCGCATTTGCCCATGGACTTCGTCGCTTAGTGCTTGAGCCCCGGGTAAAAAGGCGTCGTTAAACTGTTTGATAAATTGATTGACCAGATTGTCCTGATTCACGAATTGACTCCTAAGTCGTCGTCTATGTCGGGGAGTTTAGCAAATTGCGCTGCAATGCCCCATGCTTTTACGTTGTTTGAGACCTAGTCTAAAAATCTGCCCAGTTTGGTGCATGGTTCGGGAAAACCCTGAGAATGATGCACCGTCTTTGTTCGATTTCCACTCAAAAGTGCCTTAAATGTGCCGAATTGGCGATAAAAAATAGTTGGCACGCTACATGCATTGAGTAGATCGAAGTCACTTACTTTCTGTTTAATTTATTTATTTATATCTTGGGAGATCATTATGAAATTTGCTAAATCCGCTGTCTTCGCTGCAACTATGCTATCAGCCGTTAACGTTATGGCTGCTGAAGTATCTGGCAATGTCACTGTTGCCACTGATTATTTTTTCCGCGCTATCGACCAAAGTAATGGCGAAGCATTGTCCGGTGGTTTTGATGTCGCATTTGAGTCTGGTTTTTATATTGGCACTTGGGGGTCGTCTATTGCCTCTTGGGGTGAGGGTATCGAGCTGGACTACTACGCCGGTTACCGCGGCTCAATTTCTGAAGACGTGGGTTATGACCTTGGTTTTATGCACTATGGTTATCCCAATGAATCCACAGGTACGCTCGACTTTGATGAGATTTACGGCAGTGTTTCTTTCGGTGATGCGTCCGTCGGTTTTGCCTACTCCGATGATTATTTCGGAGGCTCCGGCGAGATGACCTTGATCTCTTTTGAATACGGCGTTGATGTGACTGAAGACTACTCGGTGGGATTCCGCATTGCGTCGAACAAGATCGAAGACAATGTAACTTTCGGTACGGAAGATTATGTTGATTGGTCTCTTTCGCTGGGCACTGAAGCGGCTGGGTTGGAATTTTCCTTGACCTACACCGACACTGACCTCGATGCAGCAGATTGCTTTGGCGGAGACACTGAGGCCTGCAGTGCCAACGTGACTTTTAGCATCACTAAGTCAATGTAATTCACTCACACAATTCTTAGGTTTAGACAGGGGTGGCGCGCCACCCCACTGGAGAAAATATGAAACTGATAACAGCAATTATTAAGCCATTTAAGCTTGATGAGGTGAGAGAAGCTTTGGGCGATTTGGGTGTTGCCGGCGTGACTGTGACAGAAGTTAAAGGTTTTGGTCGGCAGAAGGGCCACACCGAACTCTACCGTGGCGCGGAGTATGTGGTTGATTTTCTACCGAAGGTAAAGCTGGAAATTGCACTGACGGACGATATGGTCGATAGCGCAGTGGAGGCCATTACTGCTGCTGCGCAGACGGGGAAAATCGGCGATGGCAAAATCTTTATTACGACGTTAGAAGAAGTGATCCGAATCCGCACCGGTGAGACCGGCGCACAAGCCGTTTAATAGGAGAACAGCAGATGAATTCAGACATAATTGAAATTAAATATGCATTGGATACCTTTTATTTTTTAATGTCCGGTGTCCTCGTAATGTGGATGGCCGCTGGGTTTTCAATGCTTGAAGCGGGCTTGGTTCGGTCGAAAAACACCACCGAGATTCTGACTAAAAACGTAGCGTTGTTCGCCATTTCATGCTGCATGTACATGGGTGCGGGTTACGCCATTATGTGGGGCGGCACCACCAACGGCATTTTGCCGGATATTTGGTTCGGCAACACCATTGCTAATGCAACGGCCGAAGAAGTGCTTGCCAGCGGCGGCGAGACTTACTATTCAGGTGCGTCCGACTTCTTTTTTCAAGTGGTCTTTGTCGCCACTGCCATGTCGATTGTTTCCGGTGCCGTGGCTGAGCGTATGAAGCTGTGGGCGTTCTTGGCCTTTGCTGTAGTAATGACGGGCTTTATTTACCCGATACAGGGCATGTGGAAATGGGGCGGCGGGTTTTTGGATGCTGCTGGGTTCCAAGATTTTGCGGGTTCAGGTGTTGTGCACCTCTGCGGGGCAACAGCGGCACTGGCAGGCGTGTTGCTGCTGGGTGCGCGAAAAGGCAAATACACGGAAGATGGCCGTGCCATTGCGATTCCGGGTGCCAATATGCCACTGGCCGCCATCGGCATGTTTATTTTGTGGATGGGCTGGTTTGGCTTCAATGGCGGCTCAGAGTTGATGGTGTCGAACATTGCTGAGGCGAATGCTGTGTCTACTATTTTTGTAAATACCAATGCCGCTGCCGCCGGTGGTTTGATTGCGGCACTGGTGCTAGCGCAACTGCTCTATGGCAAGGCTGACTTGACCATGGCAGTGAACGGCGCGCTCGCCGGGCTGGTTGCAATCACCGCGGAGCCGTTGAACTGGACCGGTGGCATGGCCACTCTGGTGGGCGCGATTGGCGGTGTGATCGTTGTTTTGTCGGTGCGCTTATTGGACAAAGTGCAAATTGATGACCCCGTTGGCGCGATCTCGGTTCATGGTGTGGTTGGTATCTGGGGCCTTCTGGCCGTCTGTTTCTCAGGTAATGAAAGCGCGACTCTGGTGGGACAGTTGACCGGTATTGCGGTGATCTTTGCCTGGACCTTTGTGACGAGCTTTATTGCTTGGTACATCTTAAAGGCGGTGATGGGTATTCGTATCAGTGCTGAGGACGAGTTCCAAGGGAGTGATATTGCAGAGTGCGGTATTGAGGCCTACCCAGAGTTTGCGCGCGGTAAATAGTTTCCCCCTGTAGTAACGCAGTAGTTTTGCCCGGGGCTTCGGCCCCGGTTTTTTGCGTTTAAAATGTTAGATAACTTGCCGGAATAGGGTTAACAGTCAATACTTGGCTTCTGAGATGCAATTTTTTTTTGAAACGGGTATCTTTGGCTCAATAACCTTTACTGCGGAGTGTCACAGCAATGAAATTAGTTACAGCGATTATCAAACCATTCAAACTCGATGATGTGCGTGAAGCGCTCGCCGATGTCGGCGTTCAAGGTATCACCGTCACCGAGGTGAAGGGGTTTGGGCGGCAAAAAGGCCACACGGAACTCTATCGTGGCGCCGAGTATGTGGTTGATTTTTTGCCCAAAATTAAAATGGAAATCGCGATTGGCGATGATTTGGTCGACAGCGTTGTTGAGGCCATTGCCAAGTCCGCCGCAACTGGCAAAATTGGCGACGGTAAAATCTTTATCTCTCCATTGGAAGAAGTCATCCGCATTCGTACCGGCGAGACCGGCGAGCAAGCGGTTTAATTCTGAGTTTAGCGCAGCCAGGTAATGGCTGCGCTGACTGTCTGCGAACATCATAGGGACAAATTTGTGATTAATTTATCGTTAAAACGTGGCAGCATCAAAGCCTTATTCGCCGCGGCAGTTCTGTGTCTAGTGACGCTAGCATCAGCTGTTACAGTAGCTGCTGAACCTTCAAAGCCTTCGAAAGATGCAGCTGCGGAACTCGAAAAAAGATTCTCACAAGTTCGCCCCGACCTGAGTTTTACCGTGTTGGGTGAAGCGCTGGTGCCTGGGTTTTATGAAGTGCAGATTCAAGGTGGCCCCGTTCTCTACGTTTCTCATGATGGCAATTACTTCTTTGATGGCAGTCTTTATCAGGTGACCGCAAGCCAGTTCGTCGATGTGCGCGATTTGGCGCTGATAAAACGCCGCCGCGATTTGTTCGCTACTCGCCGAACCGACGACATGATTATTTTCAAACCCGAGGGCGAAACTAAGGCAATCATCAATGTCTTTACGGATGTCGATTGTGGTTACTGCCGAAAACTGCACAAAGAAGTGCCTGAATTAATGGCGATGGGTGTCGAGGTGCGCTATTTGGCCTACCCGCGCGCCGGTATCGATTCAGATTCGTTCCGTAAAATTGCAACGGCTTGGTGCGCAAAGTCGCCCCAAGAAACCTTAACGGATATCAAAAACGGCGACAATGTTCCATTTAATGTCTGCTCGGGCAATCCCGTTGCAGAGCACTACCGACTGGGTGGTGAGTTAGGTGTTACAGGCACGCCGGCGATTGTTCTCATGGACGGCACTATGATTCCGGGTTATCAGACCGCTAAAGCTTTCGCGAAGATGTTCGGCCTCAAATAGCAGTAATCTTACCGCACCACTGATTGACAGGCTCAGGTCAGGCATTTACTGTTGCCGGCCACTTTATTAATCCATTAATTCGAGGAAATACCTTGCGACCGGTACATGTTGGCATTTGCGGGCTGGGCACTGTTGGCTCTGGCACAGTGAACCTTTTACAGCGTAATTCAGCGCTCATTAGTTCCCGAGCAAATTGCGATATCACTATTACCCAAATAGGCGCACGCAGAGATAACCCCAATTGTGATACCGCGGGCCTCCCTGTCGTGGCGGATATTTTTGCAGTCGCGAAAAACCCTGAGATCGATATCGTTGTCGAATTAATCGGTGGCACGACGGTTGCCCGTGATCTGGTGATGACTGCGCTCGAGCATGGTAAGCATGTTGTAACTGCCAATAAGGCGTTGATTGCTGAGCACGGTATGGAGATTTTTGCCTATGCCGAGTCGCGCAATTTAATCGTTGCTTTTGAAGCAGCCGTTGCCGGTGGTATACCCATTATTAAAGGTCTTCGAGAGGGGCTGTCGGGGAATCGCATCAATTGGTTGGCGGGCATTATTAATGGCACCACCAATTTTATTCTCTCTGAAATGGCAGGCAAAGGCCGTGAATTTTCCGATGTGCTAAAAGAAGCGCAGGCCAAAGGGTACGCTGAAGCCGACCCTACGTTTGACGTTGAAGGTATCGATGCGGCGCACAAATTAGTTATTTTGGCTTCATTGGCGTTTGCCATTCCCCTCGATACGATCAATATTTTTACCGACGGTATCACCAAGTTACAGCCTCAAGATGTCTCCTATGCAAGTGAGCTCGGCTATGCAGTCAAGCACCTTGGTATTGCGCGCCAGACAGCAGAAGGTGTCGAAGTGCGTGTCCATCCAACCCTTGTGCCCAAAAGCTGTTTGATTGCCGATGTTGACGGTGTCTTAAATGCGGTGATGATCAGTGCAGATGCCGTGGGTAAAACAATGTTTTATGGTCCGGGTGCCGGTTCTGCGCCGACGGCGTCCTCCGTGGTCGCCGATATTGTCGATGTTGCACGCACCATGAACAACGCGCCAGAGAGCTGGGTTCCCGCGCTCGGCGTCAATGTAAACAATTTAAAGAAGCTTCCTGTACTTGATATTCAAGATATCGAAACCAGTTTTTACATGCGCTTTTCAGCGCTGGATAAGCCAGGCGTGCTGTCGAGCATTACTAAAATTATGGCGGATGCCAGCATTAGCATTGAGGCTATCATTCAGCGTGAACAGCCGGCTACGGAAGAGTATGTGAATGTGATTATTCTGACCAGCGTAACCCGCGAAAGCGCCTTGGATGAAGCCGTAGCCCGTATTGAAGCGCTTGCTACAGTGCGCGATTCGGTTAATTTTATTCGCGTCGAACATTTGGACTAAAGCATGAAATATATCAGTACCCGCGGTGGCGTGGCGCCACAAAATTTTGAAGATGTTGTGCTCACGGGGCTGGCGCCGGATGGTGGCCTGTTTGTTCCTGAAACCTTGCCAACATTTAGCCGCGAAGAAATTGCATCTTGGGCAGGCCTCTCCTACGCCGATCTTGCCCTGAAGATTATTACTCCTTTTGTTGATGGGGCAATTAGTCAGACCGACTTAAAGCAGATTGTTGATAAGTCCTATTCGGACTTTCGCCACGGTGCCGTCGCGCCCCTAATTCAAACCGGTCACAACGAGTGGATTTTGGAGTTGTTCCACGGTCCAACGCTCGCCTTTAAAGACTTTGCCTTGCAGTTTTTGGGGCATCTTCTCGACCATATTTTGGCTAAGCGCGGTCAGAAAGTGGTGGTAATGGGCGCGACCTCCGGTGACACGGGATCGGCTGCTATCGAAGGCTGTCGCCGCTGCGAAAATATTGATATTTTTATTTTGCATCCCTATCAGCGTGTCTCTGAGGTACAGCGTCGGCAAATGACCACCGTTAAAGGCGACAATATTTATAATATTGCGATGCATGGCAATTTTGACGACTGCCAAAATATGGTTAAAGCGAGTTTCTCTGACCAGTCTTTTTTGCCCGAGGGTCGTCAGTTAGCGGCAGTAAACTCGATCAACTGGGCGCGCATTATGGCGCAAATTGTCTATTACTTTTGGGCGGGATTGGCGCTTGGTGCCCCCGACCGCAAGGTATCTTTTTCAGTACCTACGGGTAATTTCGGCGATATTTTTGCTGGCTATTTGGCGCACAAAATGGGTCTGCCGGTCGAGCAGTTAGTCATCGCTACCAACCAAAACGATATTTTACATCGCTGTATCAGCAGCAATGATCACAGCACTCGACCGCTGGAGCAGAGTTTGGCGCCGAGTATGGATATCATGATTTCGAGCAATTTTGAGCGCTTGCTGTTTGATCTCTACGATCGTGATGGCGCTGCGATTACTGGTTTGATGGCCGATGCTAAAGCAGGGCATATGCAGCTCAGTGACAGCGCGTTAGCCAGTGCCCGCAAGCTTTTCTCTAGCTATCGCTGTGGCAATGACGGCATGTTGCAAATGATTAGCTCTGTTTATCAAGACAGCGGTTATCTGATGGATCCGCACACCGCGATTGGGCTTGAAGCGGCTCGCGCTTGTCGTTCTAACAGTGTTACGCCGATGGTCACGTTGGCAACGGCCCATCCAGCTAAGTTTCCGGACGCGGTTAAGCAAGCGGGCTATCCTCAGGATCCTGAGCTGCCGGCCCACATGGCAGATTTGTTTGAGCGGGAAGAGCGTTATACCGTACTGGAGAACGATCAAGCTGCAGTGCAACAGTTTATTGCGCAACATATTAATTGATTGGTCGAGCACTGTCTGAGTGCTAAGCGCGCGGCAAATAACACCGTAAAAAAAAGGAGCTACCTCGGTAGCTCCTTTTTTTTACTTTTTGGTGCCTTATTTTAGGCTGGCATAGTAGGCCGAGAGATTGGCAATATCTGCGTCAGATAAGCCCTTTGACATCGCAGTCATCATCGGGTTGACGCGCTCGCCCGAGCGAAACATTTTCAGTTGTGACGCTAAATACGCTTCTTTCTGACCAGCAAGGTTTGGCCACATGCCGTTGTTGCTAATGCCGTTTGCGCCATGACATCCAGCACAGGTCATTGATTTTGCCTTGCCCGCTGCGGCGTCGCCGGCGCTAGCACCCATTGATGCGAAGGATAATGTTGCTGCGGCAACGCTAGTCAGAAGGGCAGCAGTTAATTTTTTCATGGTAAATCTCCAGTGGTTAAATAGTTGTCTGACGGTGCGCCAGTGAGTGGCTGATAAAGAGTGAGACGCTAAGCAATGCGACCGCGCCAATTTGATGCGCTGCGGCAACGGGCACAGGCACATAAAACAGCAGGGTACTGATGCCGAGAGTGACCTGCACAACAAGCAGCGCGATCAGTGCAAATACGCAGAGCCGCACGCCGCCGCTGACACCCTGTTTTAAAGCTTTAGCGGCAAAGGTAAGAACAAGCACCACAATCAGATAAGCAAACATACGGTGGTTAAACTGAACGGTGGTGATATCTTCAAAAATTGATCGCCAAACGGGATCCATCTCATAGAGCCCCGCGGGCACGAAAGTGTCGCCCATCAACGGCCAAGTGGAATAGGCATGTCCAGCATGGGTTCCCGCAACTAGGCCGCCGGAGAGAATCATCAGAAATATCAGCCCAGACAGCGTGAATGAAAAAGTCTTGAGCTGCGACGGCTGCGTGCTGGGCTTGCTGAGCAGACCAAATGCTGTCCACAGAATAAATCCATAGATTAACACTGCGGTGCCAAGGTGAGCTGTCAATCGGTACTGGCTTACTCGCGGATTATCCACTAAGCCGCTCTTTACCATGTACCAACCAAGTAAACCTTGAAAGCCTCCAAGTACCAACATGATGAAGAGTTTCGGTGTCAGGCCCTTTTGGATGCGTTTGGTAAAGTAAAAAAACATAAACGGAACGAAAAATAATACACCGATTAATCGTCCGAGAACCCGATGCAGGTATTCGTACATAAAGATGTATTTAAATTCGTCCAGACTCATGCCGGCATTCACCTTTTGGTACTCTGGGAACTGCTTATATTTGGCAAAAACAGCGAGCCAATCATCAGTAGTAATGGGCGGAATAATACCCATCAGTGGCCGCCATTCGACCATTGAAAGACCGGAGCGAGTCAGTCGTGTAACACCACCGAGTAGAATCATGCCAAAAATAACGGCCGCGCAAATTAGCAGCCAATAGGCGATTTGTTGGTTGTATTTGTGTTGCTGTTGAGCAGTTGCTGCGTGCTGTAACATAGGTCGTTATCTTATCCAAATAGTAGCGTTTACGGGGCGGTAGTCGGTTACTGCGTGGTTATCACTGGGGCATTTGCATCCACTTTTTCTTACGGAATCGGGCCATATTTAGACCAGCCTTTAGTGAAAAATCGAGTATCGATGTTGCATACACCCAAAAAACATCGGCGCCCATGGTAACCAATATCCAAGGGGCCAGCATCCGACTAATTAAAATACTGAAGACTGTCACCATCATTGGGAAGCGAGTGTCTCCCGCACCGCGAAGTGCACCGGCCATGCTAAATTCTATCGCC
Source organism: SAR92 bacterium BACL16 MAG-120619-bin48 (assembly GCA_001438605.1). GTDB lineage: Bacteria > Pseudomonadota > Gammaproteobacteria > Pseudomonadales > Porticoccaceae > HTCC2207. The sequence continues at coordinate 51,616 of LIDE01000024.1, forward strand.
ATCAGTGGCAGGCAAATCGCGAGAATGTATGTGAACTGCACCATGTGCCCGATCACTTCGTCGTCGTCGATCATAAAGCGACCAATTTCTTCGGCGAATAGACTCATCAGAATAGCGCCGACGATCATCAGATAGACGCAGGTGCGCATGGTTTTCCAGCCAGCGTTGTAAGCGCCCTTGGGGTCGCCCGCACCGAGATGTTGGCTAATAAGTGTCGCGGCGGAGATGGCGAAACTGAAAGCGATAACAATCATCACGCCGAGTATGGATAGACCGATACCGTAGGCGGCAAACGGTGCATTGCCATAGCTCGATAAGAAGACCAAAAATACTAGCAGGCCCGACTGGAAAAATGCCTGCTCAAACGCTGCCGGCATGCCTATTTTGACTAGCGCACGTCCGTTGCTAAGAATGTCGGGAAGTGGGCTGGACAGTTTAAGGGCTAGACCACCTTTCGCCCAGATCAGCAAAAATATCACGAGGGTTAGGGTGGTCGCGATACCGCCTCCAATTGCTAATCCGGAAAGTCCTACTGCGGGCAGGCCGGCCCAACCATAGGTTAGCGCTGCACCGAAGAGAATGCTCAGCGGCACGCCAATAGCATAGGTCCACAGGGGCGTTTTACTGTCGCCAATGGCGCGAAAGGCCATATTAAAAACCAGTGTTGCCAGCATTGCGGGGGCAAAAAGCAGGGTCCAAAATACAAATTCGCCCGCGAGTCGCTGTGCTTCGGTGCTGAGACTGAAGATGCTTAAGAGCTGTTCGCGAAAGGGAATAATCAACCAAGAAAAAATAACGCCATCAATAAAAAATAGCAGTATGGACAGTGTGGCAAAGCGGCCAGCCAAGGTTTTGTTGTCTGCCCCCCAGTAGCGACCGACGAGCGCGGTTGTGCTACTGCACAGACCCATCATGATCGCGTGTAATACCCAATAGACACGCTGACCAGTGGTGACCGCAGCAACCGCATCTGCACCCATCTCGCCGGCGATTTTGAGGTACGCAATGCCCATCAACATAAAAATAATATTGCTGAGTATGGTCGGCCATGTCAGGCGCCAGATATTAAGTGTGGAGACGGGTTTCATCGGCGCGTATGGTAACATTCGCGATCAGGTAGCCGATAGATTTATACGGGGTATTTATGGGTGAAATAAAGGACGATGGGCGCAGTAATATTAAACTCGAGGAAACCTGGCGCGAGGTGCTGGGAGGCGAATTTACTCAACAGTATATGATTAAACTGCGCGCCTATTTAGTCGAGCGGGCTCGTGCGGGGAATGTTATTTATCCACCCTGCGATCAGTGGTTTGCTGCATTTAACAGTACACCGTTTAGTAAAGTCCGCGTGGTGATCCTCGGGCAAGATCCTTACCACGGCCCAGGCCAAGCTCATGGCTTGTGTTTTTCGGTGCCGCCCGGGGTAAAAATTCCACCCTCGCTGGCCAATATTTACAAAGAGTTGGCGTCAGATCTCAACATCGAGGCGCCAGAGCATGGCTGTTTAACCCATTGGGCAGAGCAGGGCGTGCTGCTGTTGAATGCAACATTGACCGTTGAGCAGGCTGCTGCTGGCGCGCATCAGGGTCAGGGGTGGGAGCGGTTTACGGATGCAGCCATCCGCGCCCTCAATGAACAGCGCGAGGGTATAGTCTTTCTTCTGTGGGGCAGTTATGCGCAGAAAAAAGGCGCTTTTATTGATCAGTCTCGCCATCGGGTGCTGAAGTCTGTGCATCCTTCACCGCTCTCGGTTTATCGTGGCTTTTTTGGGTGCAAGCATTTTTCCGCGACGAACGACTATCTACAACAACATGGCATGCCCCCTATTGATTGGCAGTTACCCTCGCTGGCGAAGGTTGTCGCTAACCTCTAGCTTGTCTGTCGCACTTAAGCGAAGATAGCCTACCCAATTAAGGATTGATCATGCCAGCAAAGTCGTGGCAGACGCCAAAAAATCTCCTCATTATTATGTCGGTAGCGATGACCGTCGCCTTTGCCATTTGGATGGCGTTGCTGAATAACTTTGTGATCGAACGAGCTGCATTTAACGGTGCGGAAATCGGTCTGCTGCAGAGTATTCGTGAGATTCCGGGCTTTCTGGCATTTACTGCCGTTCTGGTTCTGTTAATTGTGAGAGAGCAAACCTTTGCCTACGTCTCGCTGGCATTGCTTGGGATTGGTGTCGCCGTTACAGGGTATTTTCCCTCGGTGGTCGGCCTGTATCTTACAACATTCCTCATGTCTGTTGGCTTCCACTACTATGAGACCGTCAAGCAGTCGCTGTCGCTGCAGTGGCTGAGCATTGATGAAGCGCCGGCGATGCTCGGCAAGTTAATTGCTGCGAGCTCCCTCGCGTCGTTGGTGGCTTATGCTTTTTTGTGGTGCGCGCAGGACTATTTTGCTCTGAGCTACGAGTCGATTTATCTTATTGGCGGCGGTGCCTGTCTTATTCTGACCTTGTTCGCGTGGTTGGCATTCCCACGATTTGAAGCCAAAACGAAGCAGCGCAAACACCTGCTGATGCGCAAGCGCTACTGGCTTTATTATGCACTGACGTTTATGGGTGGTGCGAGGCGACAAATTTTTACTGTGTTTGCCGGGTTTTTGATGGTGGAAAAGTTTGGCTACAGTGTGAAGGATATTGCGTCGCTGTATATGCTTAATCACCTGTTTAACTGGGCTTTTGCTGGTCGCATTGGCGCGCTGGTGGGGCGTATTGGTGAGCGTCATGCACTGACGTTTGAGTACTGCGGCCTGATTGGTGTGTTTACCGCCTATGCCTTCGTGACGGATGGGGACTGGGCGGCGGCACTGTATGTAATCGACAACTTATTCTTTTCCCTCGCGCTGGCAATCAAAACCTATTTTCAAAAAATTGCCGATCCCGCAGATATTGCCTCGACTGCAGGTGTGGCCTTTACCATCAACCATATTGCGGCGGTGGTCATTCCTGCGCTGTTTGGCTTGGTCTGGCTGGTTTCACCTGCGGCCGTCTTCCTGATGGGCGCGGCTATGGCCCTAGTTAGTTTGGTGTTGGCGCGGAATATCCCGCTGCATCCCTCTCCCGGCAATGAAGTGGTGTTTGGTAAAGTGCGTTTCGCTGAGGCTTAGTACGTTTTTCTGAGGCTTAGTGCGGTGTGAGTAGGGGTGGTTTGTTGGCTTTTTTACGCAGCCAATTGAGACTGTCCAATACAGCGGGCGTGGTGACAATTTTGCGTTCAAGGCGAAATTTGCCCGGGTAATCAACCAGGAGCAGTCCGGTGACTAGAGTCAGAATGCCTTGGCCCGGCAAAAAGAGCATCAAGATACCCGCCAATATAAGGCCGTAGCCAATGACATTTTTGCCGACAAGCGCCAGTGCCCGAATGATGGGGTGCTGGTACTTCCACTCTGTGGGTTGACGTCGCTCGGTCACGAAGTAATCCTCCGGAATTTTCGCGACCAGCCAAGGCAGCGACAGCAGACTGAGCACAAACACGACAAAGGAGATCAAACCTGCCCAAAAAAGCAGGTGTTGGTGACTCTCAAGCCATGTAAATAGTGTGGTCACGGCGTGGTGGGAATGGTGTAGGGCAGGGGAAGATGAACAACGCTGACGGCAGACTGTTCACCAATTTGCATCTCT
>LIDE01000025.1 GCA_001438605.1 SAR92 bacterium BACL16 MAG-120619-bin48
ATCTACAAAACAAGGAGTGAGGCCAAGGCTGAGATATTCAACTACATTGAGTTGTTCTACAACCCAAGCCGCCGACACGGTAATAATGATGGGGTGTCGCCGATAGAGTTCGAAAAACAGTACTATCAGAAGCTATCAAGTCTCTAGGAAACTAGGGGCTTGCCACCCTGCTTATTCGAGTACAGCTAATCCATAGCTATAAGAAATATTTACTATGCAAAGAAGTATACGTAAATTACCAACAACTTTTCCATAAATGAATAATCAACCCTCACGTTGTTAACCTAACACAAAAAGGTATTGCAAAGCGTTAAAAACTATTTAACGCATCGTTAATACGCTGTAACAGCGGATCGCTCTTCTTCGCTTTTTCTTTGGCTATTAACAACATCTTTTCCGCCTCCGCTTGCTTGCCAATATCGCGCAAACCAACACCTCGATGATAGTAGAAAATCGGCGTCGATGGTTCCATCTGAATCGCTCTAGCCAGCAGCGGGTCGGCGGCGGCCGGATTACCTGACTTAATTAAGGCCCAGGCATAGCTATCAATAAAGTAAGGGTGTGATGAGCTGGCAAAGTGTTCAGTTAACTTGACTGCACGTTTAATATTCTCTGGCGACGAGAAATCATCTGTCAGCAGGCTGGCGAGATTTTTGATAACACCCTCGTGATTTGGATTCACAGCCAGTACCTCTTCGTAAAGCTGCATTGCCTTAGTTTTGTCGCCACTGCGCTCGTAGGACGACGCCAGCAACGTCTTCAGCAATGGGCTTTCGGGCAGCGCCACTAGGCCGCGCTCCAAACTTTGAATAGCCGACGTCGGATCCTTGGCCGCTCGATAGGTGCTGGCAAGCGCAGTGTATCCCTGCACCCATGTGGCATCTTGAGCGAGTCCCTCTTCGAGGGTGGCAACGGCCGCATCGGTATTGCCCTGACGTTCGTAGACGGAAGCGAGAACAGACAACGCCATCATATTTTTCGGATTAGAGGCTCTAAACTCTCGCAGATAGGTTGCTAGGTCTGATCCCCGCTTTAATTCCACAAAGCAGAGACTTAACCCCTCAAGAGCACGACTAAGCTCTGGGTTTTGCGTCAGTGCCTGCTTGTACTGCTCAATCGCGCCCCGACAATCACCTTCCGCCTGCAGAGTTCTGCCCGCCAAGTAGTGACTAAAAGAGGGATTTTTGCCATTTGCGACGATCTGAGAAATTATTTTTTTGCCGCCTTCGAAATCCTTTTTCGAGACTTTAATTTGCGCCAAAATTGAGAGCAGAATATCGTTATCCGGTGAGCGAGAAAGCGCCGCTTCAAGCACCCTCTCCGAGCGATCAATGTCCTTTTTCTCCAAAAGACTTTGGATAACAGGCACAGCAGCGTGCACGTTTCCTGGATTAATATCTAATACCTTCCTAAATATGTCATCAGCCAACTGGCTAGATCCAGAGGACAAGTAAGCATTTGCTAACATGACAAGCGCTTGTTCTGATTCAGAGTTGTTGCGCAACACAACGCGCAGGTCGCTGACCGCAGAATCGATATCGTCAGCAAGTATGTGATAGTGCGCCCGAACTAAAAGGGCTTGTTCAAAGTTGTTGTCGGTCTTCAGAATATCATTGACCAATGCCAATGCTGCCTCTCTCTCACCGTCGCCCAGCAGCAGCTCTGCTTTAAACGCCTTGGCGCGAGAAGTGTCTTGGCGCTCGTAATTGCCAGCAATAATACCGTCTAGTTCACCCATCACTTCAGACTGCTTGCCTGCAGCCATCAAGCGATCAATGCGATAAAAACGCAGCTCTGCCCTGTGACACTACCAACAGTGAAAATGTGATCTTGCTCACAGTTTACTGCAGCAAGTTAAAAGATAGACCACCCAAGGCCACTGTCAAGGAGGAGAGCGCAAAATAGATTTGCATGTAAATATAAAAAGTAGATGCCGCAGAGGATATAGGGTCGGGGCGGCGGACATAAAAAAAGCGACCTTTGTGAGGTCGCTTTTCGGTAAAACTGGGGTAACCCGAAGGGTTATGCGCCGAGTTTTTCCTTGATACGTGCAGAACGGCCTGAACGGTCGCGCAAGTAGTAAAGCTTGGCGCGTCGAACTGCACCGCGACGTTTTACTTCAATGCTGTCAACCAGTGGGCTGTATGTCTGGAATGTACGCTCTACGCCAACACCGTTAGAAATTTTGCGCACGGTGAATGCAGAGTTTAGCTGGCGGTTACGCTTGGCAAGTACTACGCCTTCGAACGCCTGAAGACGCTCACGTGTGCCTTCCTTTACTTTTACCTGAACAACGACAGTGTCGCCTGGGCTGAAGTCGGGGATAACTTTGGACATCTGCTCTTTTTCAATCGCAGCGATAATTGGTGTTTTGTTACTCATTTTCTTGCTCCTCAATTTGCATTGGTTGGTGGCACGCCACCTGTTTTAGAGCTCTGTACAGAGAGGATGAACATTATCCGTTGTCATCATCTGCCAGCGCAGCACTCACTTCCTTGAGTAGAGCCTTTTGCTCTTTATTGAGCTCGAGGCGGTCCAGTAGGTCTGGTCTTCGCTGTTGCGTTCGCAGCAGTGATTGCTGTAAACGCCAACGTCGTATTTTTTCATGATTGCCCGACAGTAACACTTCCGGTACAACCTGCCCTTGGTAGTCTTCGGGCCTTGTGTAGTGGGGGCAGTCGAGCAGCCCTTCGGCAAACGAATCTTGATCTGCGGAGTCCGAGTGCCCCAAGGCACCAGGTAGCTGGCGGATCAGTGCATCCATTAGCACCATGGCGGGCAATTCGCCACCACTGAGAACGTAATCCCCTATGGACCACTCCTCATCAATTTCTAACGCAATCAGCCGCTCGTCGATTCCTTCGTAGCGACCTGCAATCAATATCAGTGATTGCTGTGTTGCAAATCTGTTGACCGCTTGCTGGCCGAGAACTTGGCCCTGCGGCGACAGGTAGACCACGAGCGCATCGTCTCCCGCCCAGTCTTTGGCGACTGATATAGCCTTGCGCAGAGGCTCTATCATCATCACCATGCCCGGTCCGCCTCCGTAGGGGCGATCATCAACGGTCTGATGGCGATCTTCGGTAAAATCTCTGGGATTGAAGCTGTTGCACTGCACCAATCCGTTTTTTATCGCTCTGCCACTGATGCCGTAATCGGTCAGGGCACTAAACATTTCCGGGAACAAGGTAATCAATGCGATTTTCATTCACTTGTACCTCTTTAACCCACCGCCTTAACAATCTGTCCGATCTGAGTCGCGACAGCTTTTAAAACGCGGGATCCCACTGAACATCGATTCGCTGTTCTGCCAAACTTACATTGACCACAAACTGGTCGATGTAGGGTATTAACCGCTCTTCTCGATCAATGCTCTCGCTGTCGCCTTTGACCACGAGGACGTCGTTCGCACCGGTCTCCAGCAGCAACTTCACTTTCCCGAGCCGAGTTTGCTGCCCTTCGTGATGGGCTACGACAACCAATCCTTCAAGCTGATACCAATAATAGTCATCGGTTTTTAGCGCTGGCAATTTGCTCTTTTCAAGCAAAATATCGTTGCCACACCAGCCTTGTGCAATATCGCGATCATCGATGCCTTTGATGTGCACAACCAGTGCATCACCGTGCCGGCGCCAATCGTCAATCGTGATTTCCTTGATCCCTTCTGAGGTTTCAACTAACCATGACTCGTAGGAGCACAGTGTCTCTACCTGCTCGGTGTAGGAGTGAACCTTCACCCAGCCACGCACGCCGAATACTGCTGTTATGCGACCGACAACTAATGTGTCCATCAAATTTTCATCTCCAGAAGTACGCAGCGGTAAATGCTGGTAGATCAGGCAGCAGCTTTGGCGGCTTCTTTCAGCAATGCTTGAACGCGATCACTAACCTGTGCGCCTTGACCCTGCCAATAAACAGCGCGGTCGAGGTCGATACGCAGACGCTCTTCAGCACCACGGGCAACGGGGTTAAAGAAACCGATACGCTCGATGTAACGCGCATCGCGCGCATTGCGTGAGTCAGACACTGTGATGTGGTAGAAAGGGCGTTTCTTAGCGCCGCCACGAGCCAATCTAATTGTTACCATTTACAAAATCCTGTGTTCAAACTGGCACAATCGCCAGACTTGATGCTTTTAAAAAGGGGTGCCCGCGAACTTACGCGGCTCCCCCGAAAGGCGCGGTATATTACGTTAAACAGTCTTAAAAGGAAACCTCTTTAACGGCAAAATCCCAACGAGCTGGATGCGCTAGAGCGGCTTGCACCAGTCGAACTAAAATTGCGCTGCACTGCGCAAGAGAAGAGATAAAAAGCTATATAGAACAGTAGGTTATCGGCGAGGAAAGCCTCCACCCATGGGTGGCATCGATCCACCCATGGCGCCGCCGAGGCCACGCATCATGTTCTGCATGCCTTTGCCCTTCATTTTTTTCATCATTTTACTCATTTGCTTGTGCTGCTTGAGCAACCGGTTGAGGTCTTGAATGGTCGTTCCTGAACCTACGGTAATACGACGCTTGCGCGAGCCGTTTAAAATATCGGGGTTGCGCCGCTCTTTCGGGGTCATGGAGCCAATAATAGCCTCCATCTGACTGAACTGGCTGGTGACATTTTTTTGCTGAACCATCTGCGCCATGTTGCCCATGCCAGGCAGCTTGTCCATGAGTCCTGCCATGCCACCCATGTTGTTCATTTGCTGTAGCTGGTCACGCAAATCCTCGAGGTCAAAGGTTTTACCCTTAGCCATTTTTTCAGCTAGCTTCTCGGCTTTCTGTTTGTCGACTTTGCGCTCAACATCTTCGATCAGCGATAGGACGTCGCCCATGCCGAGAATTCGCGACGCTATTCGCTCGGGATGGAAAGGTTCGAGCGCGTCGGTTTTTTCGCCCACGCCGAGGAATTTAATCGGTTTGCCGGTGATATGTCGCACAGAGAGCGCAGCGCCGCCGCGGGCATCGCCATCAACTTTGGTAAGAATAATACCGGTTAGTGGCAGAGCTTCATTAAAGGCCTTGGCGGTGTTAACGGCATCCTGACCAATCATGGCGTCGATAACAAAGAGGGTCTCAATGGGGTTGGCAACAGCGTGAACTTGTTTAATTTCCGCCATCATTTCGCCGTCAACATGTAGTCGTCCGGCGGTGTCGACAATCAGAACATCAAAAAAGCCAGTCTTGGCGCTAGCCATGGCCTGCTTAACAATGTCGACGGGCTTTTGGCTGATATCACTGGGGAAAAACGTGGCGTTGACTTCAGCAGCCAAGGTTTTTAACTGCTCTATAGCGGCTGGGCGGTAGACGTCTGCGGAGACCACCATCACTTTTTTCTTTTCGCGCTCGCGCAGGTAGCGGGACAGTTTGGCGACAGAGGTGGTTTTACCCGCACCTTGCAGGCCGGCCATTAGGATAACGGCGGGCGGCTGGGCGGCAAGGTTTAGGGATTCATTCTTCTCTCCCATGACCTTTTCCAGCTCGGCCTTAACAATTTTCAAGAACTGCTGGCCAGGATTCAGGCTGCGATTGACCTCTTGCCCCAGTGCGCGCTCTTTTACTTGCTCGACAAAGTCCTTGACGACGGGAAGCGCAACATCAGCCTCGAGCAGTGCCATGCGCACTTCACGCAAGGTGTCTTGAATATTGCTTTCGCTTAGACTGGCTTTACCAGAGATTTTTTTCAGGCTGTCGGAGAGACGTTCACTGAGATTTTCAAACATTGCCATGGATCTGATTTCCAACGATTCGTTTATGCGGCGCATTATAGCAATTATTTTCCTCGACTCTTCACCCCGCTCGCTGAATATGACACACTCTGTTGAAATATTTACTGAAAATGTCAAATGACCAGTCTTTACGCCAGTGGTGCAATCGTTCTCTACCTCCTGAGCTTCGGCTATCAGGTGGTCCGGTTGCGCAAGCAAAGACCGGTGCCAACGCCGCTGCTGCAGGCGCTTACAGCACTGGCGATTGCGCTGCACGGTTTGGCGGTGGCTGACTTTTTATTTATCGAAGAGGGTCTGGATTTAAGCTTATTAAAAATAGGCGCCCTGATTACCTTGGTGATTAATCTTGTGCTGTTTGTCAGCGGGCTGAAAAAACCCATTCACAGTCTCTTTCTTGTTCTCTTCCCTGCTTCTGCACTCGCGATTTATGCTGCCATGGTGAGTCTGAGCACTAAGGCGGCGATCGTAATCTCTGTCAGTATTGAGATGCACGTTCTGCTGTCGATCCTCGCTTATAGCTTGCTGGCCATTGCCGCATTGCAGGCCCTGTTGATTGGCTACCAAAACTGGCAGCTGAAGCACAAGCACCAAAGCCTGTTGATGCGCACTTTTCCGCCGCTGCAGACTATGGAAGTGCTGCTGTTTGAGCTTATTTGGGCGGGTGAAGTATTCCTAACGCTGTCTCTGGTAAGCGGGTTTCTCTTTTTTGATGACTTATTAGCGCAGAAACTGTCCCACAAAGTTGTCTTCAGCCTTATCGCTTGGTTGTTTTACGGCGTTTTGTTGTGGGGGCGGCACCGCAATGGATGGCGCGGTACAACAGCGATACGTTGGACACTGGCCGGTTTTATCGCAATCGTATTGGGCTACGTGGGCAGCAAAGTGGCGATTGAGTTTTTACTGACATAACTCTGCTTTAGCCTTCTACTTAGGGCTGGCCCACCAAAACGCCCTATTGCCAAAACAGTAAAACTGCTTCAACATGTTCTGCCGAAATGTTAGAGGCTTTTTGTTCTTGGACGAATCCCAAACTTGGATGCTGTGGTCAACGCTCCTTATTCTTTTACTCATATCCGCATTCTTCTCTGGCTCTGAAACGGGCATGATGTCTCTCAACCGCTACCGATTGAGGCACCAACGGAAAAAAAGCTCTGGCGCTCGGCGCGCTGCGAAACTGCTGGCGACGCCCGATCGTCTTATCGGTCTGATTCTGATTGGCAACAATGCGGCGAATATTTTGGCTGCAATTATCGCCAACATGCTGGCAATACTCTACGTTGGCGAAGCCGCGGCGCCCTGGGTGGCCACCGCAACTCTGACGATTCTGATGCTAGTTTTTTCTGAAGTGACGCCAAAAACGATTGCCGCTCAAAATCCCGAATGGTTTGCCTTCAAAGCGAGTCATATTCTTAAGCCGTTGATGATGATAATTTGGCCGCTGGTGTGGGCAGTCAATAAGCTGACCAACGGTTTAATTAAACTTCTCGGGTTCGACCCTAACGCCTCCCATGACGACGGCTTGGATACAGAGGAGCTGCGCTCGGTGGTTGACGTGTCCGGACACAAAATTTCGGACAGTCACCAGGGTATGCTAAAAGGTATTCTCGACTTAGAAAATGTAACCGTGGAAGACATTATGATTCCGCGCAACGAGATCAACGGGCTCGATCTCAAGGACGATATTGATACGCTTATGGCGACCATGTTGAAAACCGAGTACACGCGACTTCCGCTGTATGAGGGCGACATCAACAATATTGTCGGCATTTTCCATATTCGCAAGGCTAACCATCTTCTGCGCTCTGAACATGTTACCCACAATGCCATTAAGCGTTTTTCTGAAGAACCCTATTTTATTCCCGACAGCACCACGCTGACTAACCAGCTGCTCAATTTCAAGACGACACGCAATCGATTTGCCGTGGTGGTGGATGAGTACGGCGAAGTGAAGGGTCTGGTGACGCTGGAAGATATTTTGGAAGAAATCGTTGGTGACTTTACCACTAACACGGCGGATGAAGTCGATGAAGTGGAATGCCGAGGCGACGGCAGCTTTGTCATTGATGGTGCCGCAACCATTCGTGAAATTAACAAAGCAACCAATTGGTCTCTACCGACGGACGGGCCAAAAACACTGAACGGCTTGGCGCTCGAACAGTTGGAAAGCATTCCTGATGGCAACGTCAGCTTTATCATCAATGGCTATCGTTTTGAAACCATTGAGCTGAATGGGAAAATGATTAGGAAAGTGTCGGCAGTTCGCCTCAATCCAGAGCCGGTCGACAGTGCGCGCTCGGCGTAAGCGACTGGCAGCTCAATAGCGCAGGGGCATCAGTAAAACGGGTTGTCCTTGCGGTTGCGCTCACCACAGATAATTAGTACGTCGAGTTTTTGCTCGTTATCGAGGAAGGACCAATTGCGAATTTCATCGGCACTTCTGTAACATCCGATACAAATATCGTCATCGTTGAGTGTGCAGATAGAGTTGCACGGCGACGCTACGGCTTTGTCTTTCATCCGCGCTCAACCTCAACCAGCTCGTCTCGCATCATTTTCGCCTCAGCCACATAGCCCGCAGCAGACCCAATCAACATAGCCCGCGCAGTCTCATCAAGCTGGCGAATCACCACCCCCGGAGAACCGACAACCAGCGATCCATCGGGAATCACAGCGCCCGCTTTCACCAGCGTGTTGGCACCGATAATACAATCATTACCCACTTTGGCACCGTCTAAAATCACCGCGTTTATGCCAATCAAGGTTCTATCGCCCACTTCGAGGCAGTGCACCATCGCATTGTGGCCAACGGTAACATCTTCGCCGATTTTGAGCGGTTGCCCAGGATCGGCATGCAACACCGCACCGTCTTGAATATTGCTGCGGGCGCCCACCTCAATATGCGCGCAATCGCCGCGAATCACCGCATTAAACCAGACGCTGGAATGTTCTTTTAACGTGACCTGCCCAATGATGTCGGCGCTTTTGGCGACAAACACGGTGGAGTGGATATCGGGCGTTTGCTTACCCAGTCGATAGATCATGTTTGGCCTCTAGGGTGGCGCATAAAGCGAGGGACGGCAATCACTCACTCCGCAGCAGTTGAATTTCTTGGTGGCTAGGATAGATCAAGTCAAGCCCCGCATCTAATGTTTCATTTAGAATGTCGGTTATTACGCGCAAGGTGAATCCCCAGATCGGATACTGCTGATAATGCAGGCAGGGAAATTGCAGCGTCGTGCCCTCATGACTGATGTCAATGTAGTCATAGTTGGTCGGAACCATAAACCGACGCAACGGTACCGAAAAGATTGCACCTATCTCTGACGGGTCTGCCACGAATACTGGTCGGCTCGATAGGAGTCCCACAAAAGGCGTGACAGCCAAACTGCGCCGCTTTGGCGAGGCACTGGGCAAGGTCGCTATAACATTCACAGAGGCGGGCTCGAGACCAATCTCTTCATGAGCCTCACGCAGAGCGGTGTGCAGTAGATCTCTGTCTTCGAGATCCCACATGCCTCCGGGAAAGGCGACTTCTCCCGCATGATTGGTTAAATGCAGCGCACGCTGGGTCAAAATAACTTCTGGCTCGCCGTTTTCTTCCAGCAACGCCACCAAGACGGCAGCAGTGAACCGATGTGTGGAGGCATCGGGTCGCGGCGCTGAAAGCGGATATTTTTGCAGATTTTTAACAATTGTCGGGAGCATTTAGGCATTATACTCAGGTCTTTTCGATTTCTGAGCTTTTCATGAATTTTTGTTCAAGTTGCGGTAACACGGTTATAAAAAAAATCCCTGAGGGAGACAATCGCGAACGTCATGTCTGTGAATTCTGTGTCACCATTCATTATGAAAATCCGCGTGTGATTGCCGGCGTGCTGCCTGTCTATGGCGACCAGATACTACTTTGCCGTCGCGCAATAGAACCGCGCCATGGATTTTGGACACTGCCCGCAGGATTTTTGGAGAATGGCGAATCGTCTCTGCAAGGCGCTATGCGCGAGTGCGAAGAGGAAGCCAACGCAACAGTGATTGAACCGAGCCTCTACGCGTTGTTTGATATACCGCAGATCAATCAAGTCTATGTTTTTTACCGAGCCACGCTTGAACAGCCGATCTTCAACCCTACGTTTGAATCCTCAGAGGTTGCCCTATTTAACGAAGAGGACATTCCGTGGCGCGAACTCGCGTTTCCAGTTGTTGAATTAGCCCTGCACCACTTTTTCAATGACCGCCAAAATGGTAGCTTTATTGTTCGCCACGATGAAATTCGACGGCCTTGGAAGAGCGTTAGAAACTGACAACCAATAAAAAACCCGCGCTAACGGCCAAAGCAGTCGAGACGCGGGTTTTTCTTTTATTCTAAGACGGAACGGGTCAGGCGCAACTTTTCAGACGCAACCAACAGCACCGCACGCTTTCCTTATTCAGTGCCTTCAGCGGCCGGCGCTGCTGCATCAATCAAAGGTTTTAACTCCCCTTTTTCATGCATCTCAGTGACGATGTCACAACCCCCGATAAGCTCACCATTAATCCATAATTGGGGGAATGTTGGCCAGTTACCGTAAAGCGGCAGATTTGCGCGGATCTCTGGGTTGGAGAGAATATCGACGTAGGCAAATCGCTGCCCACAGCCCATCAAAGCCTGCACAGTACGCGCAGAAAATCCGCATTGCGGCTGGTTCGGTGAACCCTTCATGTAGAGAATAATTGGGTTGCCTTCTACCTGTTCGCGAATGGTTTCCATAATGTCCATAGAGACAAACTCCTCTGAATTAGTGATCAACTGCTGCTGGGGCGCATTTTACTCATTTACCGCTGTGGGCGACAGCACCGAGGCAACTTTATTTCTGCTCATTGTCATACGGCCCCTCGCTGTAGTCGTATCTATGGCGAATTATTTAATTTATAAATGCAAATGAGAACGATTTGCATTTGCGTTTAACCATTATTATAATGCCGGCAGATTTATACCCCTTGTGTTGTCGCTGACCCTTCAGCGCCGATCAAGGTTTCCAAAGGCCCCCAACTACAAAGGATGTAACCCTATGAAGAAGCAATTAGTCGCCGCACTTATTGGTGTGAATATGTCGGCAGTAGCTCAAGCCGCGACACCCAGCATGGAAGAAATGTGGCAACTTATTCAACAGCAACAAAGTGAAATAGCGGCACTAAAAAGCCAATTGAACAAGAGCAATAGTCGAATTACTGAAACTGAAGTGATGACCGAAGCGACCATTAGTGCTGTCGAAAAACTCTCTCTGGCACCCACATCGTCAGCCACAACCTTTGGCGGCTATGGTGAAATGCATTACAACAATCTCGAGCGCGACGACGGTGCTGCTAGTAAAGATGAGCTCGATTTTCACCGCTTTGTTATGTTCACTGGCCATCAGTTCTCAGACAGCGTGCGTTTTTTCTCGGAGCTCGAAGTTGAACACAGCGTTGCCGGCGAAGGAAAAAAGGGCGAAATAGAGCTTGAGCAGGCTTTTATAGAGTGGGATTTTGCCGCCCACCACAGGGCCAAAGCGGGTCTCTTTTTGCTGCCGATCGGTATCCTCAACGAAACTCACGAACCCGAGACGTTCTATGGCACTGAGCGCAATAATGTTGAGAAAAATATTATTCCCGCAACCTGGTGGGAAGGTGGTGCGGCAGTGTCAGGCGAACTCGGCAGCGGCTTTAGCTATGACGCCGCCCTGCACTCTGGCCTCTATTTAGCGCCTGGAAAATACGAGCCCCGCGACGGCCGTCAAAAGGTCAGCGAAGCGAAAGCCGATGATATGGCCTTCACCGGACGCTTGGTCTATCGTGGAATCCCCGGTTTAGAGCTAGCGACTTCGCTGCAATACCAGTCCGATGTGAGCCAAGGCACGCACGTGGAGGCGATCGACGGAACATTGTTCGAAGCTCATATTGCATGGCAACAGGATAATATTCAGGTGCGCGGTCTCTATGCGCGCTGGGACTTTGACAAAGCGATTAACAATGCAAGTTTCACCTTGGGCGCAGACGAACAAACCGGCTTTTACATTGAGCCATCCTACCGTGTGAACGATCAGCTGGGACTCTTTGCCCGCTACAGTCAGTGGGACAACCTTGCCGGTGACAGCCTCAATTCGGAAACCGAGGAATTTAATGTCGGCCTAAATTACTGGCTCCACCAAAATGTTGTTTTCAAGTTTGACTATCAAAATCAAGACGCACCGGGCGAGACTGGCTTTGATGGCTTTAACCTGGGCATGGGATATTCGTTCTAATGAGTATTGCTTAATTGTTTAAATATTTTGCCCGCATTGCGCTGATAGTCGGCGCTCTCTGCTTGACCCCCTTGCTGTCGTCTACTGCGTCAGCCAAGGGGGTTTATCAGTCTGGGCCCGACTTTTTTGCGCAGGTGTTTGCAGGCCGTGAGGCCACATCAAAAACTCTCTGGATTACCGATCCGATTCGCGAACAAGCGCAGCGTATTTTGGGCCACCCACTCAATCTGCTGCGTGTTCGCTACCAGGAGCTTGACGGTACAACGGCATGGATACTTGAGGAAATCGGCAAAGAGATGCCCATCAGCATCGGCGTGGTGATCGAGAACGATGCCATCAAAACGGTGAAAATCCTCGCCTATCGCGAAAGCCGCGGGGGCGAAGTGCGGTTCCCCAGCTTTATGGCACAATATCGCGGCGCGACGCTGGACGCTGAGGGCAAGTTGGACCGTTCAATCGATGGAATTACCGGTGCCACACTGTCAGTCTGGGCAGTAAATCGTGTGGCGGCGCTGGCGCTGTACTATCATAGTCAGGCTATTACGCCATAGCCGAAAACGCGAGCACCGCGCTTTCTGAGTTACCCCTTGATCAACCCACTTCAGGCACGGGCCAAAATGAACAAAGATACATCTGTCAACTCGCTGAATCTGCTTAAAAAACACGTGCAATGGCATCGCCGCATAGGGCTGTCCATTTTTGTCTTTTTAGTTGTGTTAGCCATCACCGGCGTTGCTCTGAACCACACGAGCGCGCTAAGACTAGACAGAGTCAGTCTCTCCAATAGCTGGCTGCTCTCTTGGTATGGCATTGAGAAACCCTCGTTCAGTGGCTTTTCTCTCAATCACCACTGGCTTTATCACGACGACAACGAATACCTGATACTCGACATGAACCCTGTCGCGCTCTGTCAGCCGCCCTTGATTTCAGCAGCCAGCAACGAGACCCGCATGTTCGCCCTCTGCGCCGACTCGCTGGTAATACTGAGCGCAAACGGCGAGCTAATCGAAAAATTCACCAATTTTGACGGCCTACCCAATGGCACCAGCGCCGTTATCTCAGCCAGTGGCGGTATCTATCTGCTCGCGGAGACTGGGGCGATGCAGTTCAACTCAGATACCTTAGCGCTGACGCCAGCGGCGGATACGCTCGATAAGGTCGGGCAGCCTGCAATCGCTTCACAGCCGCTACCTAGACCCCTCATGCAGTATTTGCAGCAGCAAGGTAGCGGGCCAAGCGTATCCCTCGAGACAGTAATCCTCGATCTTCACAGCGGCCGATTTTTTGGCCAAATAGGTGTTTGGGTGGTCGATATCGTCGGGCTGTTGATTATCGTATTGTCGATTACTGGCCTTTCCGTTTGGGTCAAACGCAGTCGCATCAACCGGGAATAGCCCTTGCTTCTTGATATACGGCATTGCCAGCCCAAACAAACCGCGATACTATTTGCTACCAAATTCAAAGGGGCAGCACAGCTGCCTTTTTTTGTTGCGTCAAAAACACGCAAAGGAAGCTGAAAAGACAATGACGACTAAAGCATTAATGAACACCTACGGTCCCCGCTCAACCACTCTCGTTAGAGGTGAAGGCTGCTGGCTGTGGGACGATAAGGGCAACAAATATTTGGACGCCCTTTCAGGTATTGCGGTCTGCGGGCTCGGGCATTCACACCCCGCTGTGGCGAAGGCGATAGCAGAGCAAGCAGCAACCCTCACTCACTGCTCCAACTATTTCAATATCCCTCTGCAAGAGCAGCTTGCAGACGCGCTGCGCAGTGCGTCAGGCATGACCAATATGTTTTTTGGCAATTCTGGCGCAGAGGCGAATGAAGCGGCAATTAAACTAGCGCGCATGTATGGCCACAAGCGCGGCATCAAGCTGCCCACCGTGGTGGTGATGGAGAAATCTTTTCACGGACGCACGCTGGCGACCCTGAGCGCATCGGGCAATCGTAAAATTCAGGCGGGTTTTGAGCCGCTGGTGCGCGGATTTGTGCGCGCGCCGTTTGATGACCTCGCCGCCCTTGAGAAAATTGCCGAAAACAACAGCGATGTCTGCGCTATTTTGGTTGAACCTATTCAGGGCGAAGGTGGTATTCGAGTGCCCGCGCCGGACTATTTAAACCGTCTGCGTGCGTTCTGTGATAAGCATCAGTGGCTGTTAATGCTCGATGAAGTGCAGACAGGCAACGGCCGCACCGGAACTTACTTCAATTTCCAACAGTACAATATCACCCCAGATGTAGTGACCACGGCGAAAGGGCTGGGCAATGGCCTACCCATTGGCGTCTGTCTGGCCCATGGTGTCGCTGCTGAATTAATGCAGCCCGGCAATCACGGCTCGACCTTTGGCGGCAATCCGCTGGCCTGTGCCGGTGCGCTTGCAACCGTGGAAACCATCGAAAATCAACAGCTGTCGCTCAAGGCCGCAAAGATTGGCGATCGCTTACTTGCGGGCTTTAAAGAGCGCTTAGCAGGGGTAAAAACGGTCAAGGATGTACGCGGTCGCGGGTTGATGATTGGCATTCAGATGACAATGCCGTGTAAATCACTCTTCGCCCAGGCATTGGACGCTGGCTTGGTGATTAATGTCACCGCGGACAGCGTTATTCGTCTGTTGCCACCGCTGATTTTTGACGAGGCCCACGCTGATCAGTTAATGGATGTGCTGGTTCCTCTTATCGTCAACTTTAAAGGCGACTGATATGTCTGTCAGACACTTTCTCACCCTGCGCGATCTCTCTGTGGCAGAACTGCATGACGTTATAGATCTGTCTATTAAAATGAAAGCCGCGCACTATGCGGGGCGAGATGAGCAGGTGATGGCGGGTAAAGTGCTCGCGATGATTTTTGAAAAGGCCTCGACGCGCACGCGGGTGAGCTTTGAAGCGGGCATGGCGCAACTTGGCGGCCACGCTATCTTTCTTTCCCCAAACGATACGCAGTTGGGTCGCGGCGAGCCGGTGGAAGACTCGGCGCGAGTGATCTCCCGTATGGTCGATGTGGTGATGATTAGGACGTTTGGCCATGATCAGATTGTGCGCTTCGCGGAAAATTCGAAGGTCCCGGTCATCAATGGCTTGACGGACGACTACCACCCCTGCCAGCTGCTGGCGGATATCCAAACCTTTATTGAGCATCGCGGCTCGATCAAAGGCAAAACAGTCGCGTGGGTGGGTGATGGCAACAATGTCTGCCAGTCTTGGATCAATGCGGCAATGTTGTTCGACTTTCGCCTCAATATCGCATGCCCTAAAGGCTACGAGCCGTCGTCTGCTCTGCTGGCAGAAGCGGGTGACCGCGTCAGGCTGACTCACAGTCCCGCTGAGGCTGTTAAAGGGGCGCATTTGGTCACCACGGACGTCTACGCCTCGATGGGTCAAGAACAGGAAGAAGAGGTGCGTTTGAAGCACTTTTCAGATTATCAAGTGAATCACGGGCTGCTCAGCCATGCCGCGGATGATGTGATTTTTCTTCACTGCCTGCCAGCTCACAGAGACGAAGAAGTCTCTGCAGCGCTGCTCGAAGACGATGCTATTTCAAAGGTTTGGGATGAGGCTGAAAATCGGTTACATGTGCAGAAAGCACTAATGGTGTTCTTAATGCGAGAGAGCCAATAAGCCAAATCCGCTACAAATTAAATCAGCTAGAAACTAAACCAGCTAGAAACTAAATCAGATAAAACTAACCAGCGACAAACTTGGCAGAATAATCGGGGAAATCAAATAAACTCGACGTTGTCGATTTCATACTCAACGTCGCCGCTCGGCGCTTTAACCACCACAATTTCACCAATTTCTTTACCCATGAGCGCGCGCGCGATGGGGGATTGGTATGATATTTTCTGCAGTTTGACGTCTGCTTCATCATCACCGACTATTTTGTAGGTCATAGTCTGATCAGTGTCTAAATTGATAATCGTCACGGTGGCACCAAAAATAACACGGTCGCCGTGGGGCACTTTATGAATATCAATAACCTGGATATTGGACAGCTTGCCTTCGATATCCTGAATGCGGCCCTCAGCAAAACTCTGCTGTTCACGCGCAGCGTGGTATTCGGCATTTTCTTTCAGGTCGCCGTGTTCGCGCGCAGTCGCAATCGCCGCGATAATACTGGGGCGATCGACTTTAATTAAACGCTCGAGCTCGGCGCGCAGGGCGATTTCGCCTTCAACCGTCATTGGGGTCTTTTGCATTACACAATCTCCTGATGCAGGCTTTGGATACTGCGCACAGTAATGTCACCACGGAAGTTCAATGCCTGACAGACAGCATTGCCGCCAGCCATTGTTGTCGTATAGTAAACACGATGCTGTTCGGCGCTTGACCGAATTGCCGCGGAATCCAGTATAGCTTGACGCCCTTCTGTGGTGTTGATAATTAAATCAATCTTATCACTCTTGATCATGTCGACAATATTTGGCCGGCCTTCCTGCACTTTTTTGACCATGGTCACAGCAAAACCCGCCTGACCAATGATGTCGGCCGTACCTTTTGTGGCAACCAGTTTGAAGCCGAGATCAGACAGTTGTTTTGCTAGCGCCGGCACCTGTGCCTTGTCGCGCTCGCGGACGCTGACAAAGGCTGTTCCCTTGCTTGGAATTTCGTCACTGGCACCAAGCTGGGCTTTGCCATAGGCCTCTGCAAATGTAGCGCCAATACCCATCACTTCACCTGTCGATTTCATCTCTGGGCCGAGAATAGGGTCAATACCGGGGAATTTATTGAATGGGAACACGGCTTCTTTAACACTGAAGTAAGGCGGAATGATTTCTTTGGTGAAGCCTTGAGACGCCAGAGTTTGACCAGCCATACAGCGGGCGGCAATTTTAGCCAGCGACACGCCGATACACTTTGACACAAAAGGCACTGTCCGCGAGGCGCGGGGGTTGACTTCGATCACGTATATTTTGCCATCTTGCAGCGCTAACTGAACGTTCATCAAGCCGCGCACACCCAATTCTAGGGCCATTTTCTTGCACACTTCACGCATCTGGTCTTGGATATCGTCGGCCAGACTGTAGGGCGGCAGCGAACAGGCGGAGTCACCAGAGTGGATACCCGCTTGCTCGATATGCTGCATGATGGCGCCAATCACGACCTGCTCACCATCGCTGACCGCATCGACATCCATCTCAATTGCATTGGGCAGGAAGAAGTCGAGCAGAACGGGAGAATCATCTGACACGCGCACGGCGGTTTTCATATAGTGGCGCAGTTCGTCTTCTTTGTAGACAATTTCCATCGCCCGACCACCGAGAACATAAGAGGGTCGCACAACCAACGGGTAGCCAATTTTTTCAGCGAGCAGCACTGCTTCGTCGGCACTGCGGGCAGTCGCGTTGCGCGGCTGTAACAGTCCGAGCTTTTCAATCATCTTCTGGAAGCGCTCGCGATCTTCGGCGCGGTCGATTGCATCAGGGGTGGTACCAATAATGGGCACGCCTGCTGCCTCGAGAGCACGGGCAAGTTTCAACGGTGTCTGGCCGCCGAACTGCACAATCACGCCCTTTGGCTTTTCTAAACGCACCACTTCGAGCACATCTTCGAGTGTTACCGGTTCAAAAAACAGTCGGTCTGAGGTGTCGTAATCAGTCGAAACAGTTTCCGGATTACAGTTGATCATTATGGTTTCGTAACCATCTTCGCGCATGGCGAGGGCTGCGTGAACACAGCAGTAATCAAATTCGATACCCTGACCAATTCGGTTGGGGCCGCCACCAAGAACAAGAATTTTGTCTCGATTACTGGGGCGCGCTTCGCACTCCTCCTCATAGGTGGAGTACATGTAAGCTGTGTCGGTTGAGAACTCTGCGGCACAGGTGTCCACGCGCTTGTAAACAGGGTGCAGTTCGAGCGCGTAGCGCAATTCACGAACGGCGGTTTCGCCACAGCCTAAAATGTCACCAATGCGGCGGTCTGAGAAGCCTTTGCGCTTTAGGCGGTAGAGCGACTGTTTATCCAAATCACTCAAGCTGCGCGTAGCGAGGGACTGCTCGTCTTTAATGAGGTCTTCGATCTGAACTAAAAACCAGCGATCAATCTTAGTCAGCGCAAACACGTCTTCGACGCTCATGCCGCTGCGGAAAGCCTCGCCTACGTACCAGATACGATCTGGGCCGGCCACAGCGAGCTGACGATTGATCACAGCGCTGGGGTTTTCTGTCTCGTCGTTAATTTTAGGATCGAACCCGCTGGCGTCCACTTCAAGGCCGCGCAGGGCTTTTTGCAGAGACTCTTGGAAGGTTCTACCAATGGCCATCACTTCGCCAACTGACTTCATTTGCGTGGTTAGTGCTTGATTGGCTTTTTCAAACTTTTCAAAGGCAAAGCGAGGAATCTTAGTCACTACGTAGTCAATGCTCGGCTCAAACGACGCGGGCGTGGCACCACCGGTAATTTCGTTCTGCAATTCGTCGAGGGTGTAACCGATGGCCAACTTGGCGGCGACGCGGGCGATGGGAAAGCCTGTGGCCTTCGAGGCGAGGGCCGATGATCGCGACACTCTGGGGTTCATCTCAATTACGATCAGGCGACCGTCGTCTGGATTTACGGCAAATTGCACATTAGAGCCGCCGGTTTCGACGCCGATCTCACGCAGCACCTTGATCGAGGCGTTGCGCATGATTTGGTATTCTTTGTCAGTGAGGGTCTGCGCTGGCGCTACCGTAATCGAGTCGCCGGTGTGGATGCCCATCGGGTCAAAGTTCTCAATCGCACAGACGATAATGCAGTTGTCTTTGCGGTCGCGGACCACTTCCATTTCGAACTCTTTCCAGCCAATCAGTGACTCGTCGATAAGGAGTTCGTTGGTCGGTGAAAGATCTAAGCCTCGGCGACAGATCTCTTCGAATTCTTCGCGGTTGTAGGCAATACCGCCGCCGGATCCACCCATGGTGAACGATGGTCGGATAATACAGGGGAAGCCAAAGCGATCGGCGACTTGTGCAGCCTCTTCCATGCTGTGGGCGATACCGGAGTTCGGCGTGCTTAGGCCAATCGCTTTCATGGCGTGATCGAAGCGTTCGCGATCTTCGGCTTTGTCGATGGCATCGGCATTGGCGCCGATCATCTCAACAGCAAATTTATCTAACACGCCGTGCTTGGCGAGGTCGAGGGCACAGTTCAGGGCCGTCTGACCACCCATGGTAGGCAGCAATGCGTCGGGGCGCTCTTTCTCGATAATGCGTGCGACAGTGCGCCATTCGACAGGCTCGATGTAGGTCGCGTCAGCCATGGCTGGGTCAGTCATTATCGTTGCGGGATTGGAGTTGACCAAAATAACCCTGAAGCCTTCTTCGCGAAGCGCTTTACAGGCCTGGGCGCCGGAGTAGTCAAACTCACAGGCTTGGCCGATGATGATAGGGCCTGCACCCAATATTAGGATGCTTTTTATGTCGGTTCTTTTTGGCATGTCGTCTCGCTAGCGTCTAGCTTCCATTAATTCAATAAATTGATTAAACAGGGATTCTGCGTCGTGTGGACCGGGGCTTGCCTCGGGGTGACCTTGAAAACTAAACGCAGGCTTATCGGTGCGCTTAATGCCCTGCAAACTGCCGTCGAACAGTGATCGATGAGTGGCCACGAGGTTTGCTGGCAGATTGTTTTCATCCACTGCAAAACCATGATTCTGACTGGTAATCATCACTATGTTGTTTTCAATGTCTTCCACTGGGTGATTGGCGCCGTGGTGGCCAAACTTCATTTTTACGGTTTTAGCGCCAGAGGCCAACGCGAGTAACTGATGTCCCAAACAGATACCAAACACGGGGATATCGGTTTCGAGAATGGTTTTAATCGCTGTAATGGCGTAGTCGCAGGGCTCTGGATCGCCCGGGCCATTGGAGAGGAAAACGCCGTCAGGCTGCATTGCTAGCACCTCACTCGCCGGTGTTTTGGCTGGCACTACGATAAGTTCACAGTCGCGATCCACCAGCATGCGCAAAATATTGCGTTTAACGCCAAAGTCGTAGGCAACCACTTTGTACTTTGTGCTGCTTGGGTCTTGCTCTTTGTGACCTACGCCCAATTGCCAGCTGTGCTCGCGCCACTGGTAGGTGCTGTCCGTTGTCACCTCTTTGGCAAGATCCATGCCTTTTAGACCAGCAAAATTGCGCGCGTGGGCCAAAGCTGTTTCGTCATCGACATCGCCCGCCATAATGCAGCCGCTCTGAGCACCCGTCTCGCGCAGGATACGGGTCAATCGGCGGGTGTCGATATCGGCAATACCGAGGATATTTTTCGCTTGCAGGTAACCATCTAAGGATTGTTGGCTGCGGAAGTTGGACACGAGCAGCGGCAGATCGCGGATCACTAACCCTGACGCCCAAATTCGATCAGACTCGGCATCTTCATCGTTGACGCCGACATTGCCGATATGGGGATAGGTCAAGGTAACAATTTGCTGAGCGTAAGAGGGATCCGTCAGAATTTCTTGATAGCCAGTGAGGGCTGTATTGAAGACTACTTCACCAACGGAGAAACCATCCACACCGATGGCAGTTCCTCTGAAAATTGTTCCGTCTGCAAGCGCAAGTACGGCTTCCCGGTGAGTATGGGAATTCACACAACCTCCTAATTAGTTAACATGTAGCGTAAACCTGAGATCAGGCAACTCCGATAACGGCATCAGTCGACTGTGAATATTTGTAAAAAAGCGAGATGAAACTTTTCGTCTCATCTCGCTAAATAATATTCTGCTGTGCTCTAACCTCTCGGAATGAGACCGCCTTTTTAAGCTGCGGTGTTAGGAGGGCATTGTATGCATTAGACCCCTTTTTGTCCATCATTGATGTGGATAAATTTACCCGTTGCCGAATTTAGCCGAGCCATTATTTGAGGCCCAACACATCCTGCATATCAAACAAGCCGTTGTCTTTTTGTTCGAGCCATTTGGCTGCGCGCACTGCGCCGCGAGCAAACGATAGGCGGCTTGATGCTTTGTGGGTGATCTCGACGCGCTCACCCTCGCCCGCAAAGAGCACTGTGTGATCGCCGACAATGTCGCCGCCGCGCACCGTGGCAAAACCGATGGTCTCTGGGTTGCGAGCGCCGGTCTGGCCCTCGCGTCCGTAGACAGCCACGTCAGCGAGAGTGCGTCCCACGGCTTTCGCTACGGATTCACCTAAGGAGAGTGCTGTTCCGGAGGGCGCATCAACTTTGTGACGGTGGTGGGCTTCGATGATTTCAATGTCGGTCTCATCGCCCAGTACTTTGGCAGCGAGCTCCGCTAATTTAAAACATAAATTGACGCCAGTTGAGAAATTGGAGGCCATACAGATGGCGCTGGTGTTGCCTGCGGTCTCAATCTGTGCGGTTTGCTCTTGATTGAGACCGGTGGTGCCAATCACCATTTTTTTCTGATGGGCAGCACAAAACTGCGCATTGACGGCTGTTGCGTCTGGGACAGAAAAATCAATTAATACGTCAAACTGGCTAGACACACTGGCAAGAGATGCAGCAACCACTACCCCGTTCTTGCCGACACCCGCTAGCTCACCCGCATCAACACCCACTAACGAGCTCTCAGGGCGCTCTATGGCGGCTGTGAGTTGCGCACCCTCAGTCAGAAGGATAGCCTCAATGAGGGCTTTGCCCATGCGCCCGCCGGCACCGGTAATCGCAATTCGAATCATGACGTGATCTCTATCTTGTGGAACGGGGAGCGTCGATCGGCGCAGCCCTTTGCTGCACCGCTGCTCATAGTACTCAGATTGATTTTAGCTGGTCAAATTGTCGAAGAATTTTTTCACGCCATCAAACCATGAACTACTGCGCGGCGAGTGCTGACTTTGACCGTCCAGACTGTCTTCAAACGCTTGCAACAGCTTGCGCTGCTCAGCACTTAGACTGACCGGCGTTTCAACCACGACACGGCAGAGCAAATCGCCAACGCCACCGCCGCGAACAGGGGCAACCCCTTTACCGCGCAAGCGGAACAATTTTCCGGTCTGGGTTTCCGCAGGGATTTTTAATTTTACTTTGCCTGACAGGGTTGGGACTTCTAAATCACCCCCAAGTGCGGCTTGGGCAAAACTGATGGGCACTTCACAGTGCAAATTGCTGTCGTCGCGGACAAAAATCGGATGGTCGCGAACCACCATTTGGACATAGAGATCACCGGCAGGGCCACCATTAGGTCCGGCCTCGCCCTTGCCTGCAAGACGAATACGATCGCCGGTATCAACGCCCGCGGGAATTTTGACGGAGAGTGTTTTGCGCTCTTCTTTGACACCTTGACCGCGACAGCTGCCACAGGGGTCCGTGATCATCTGACCGCGGCCACGGCACTTCGGACAGGCTTGCTGCACAGAGAAGAAGCCCTGCGACATGCGAACTTGGCCAGCGCCATTACAGGTTGTACAGGTAACTGGTGTCGTGCCTTTGCGCGCGCCAGACCCTTCACAGGTCTCACAGTGCACGGTTGTCGGTACATCGATCTGAACGGTTTTTCCTTTAACAGCGTCTTCTAGATCAAGCTGAAGGTCGTAGCGCATATCGGATCCGCGCGCTGGGCCGCTGCGTCCTCGACCACCACCGCCGCCAAAAATATCACCAAAAACATCGCCAAAAACATCACTAAAGCCACCACCGCCGCCAAAGCCCCCGGCACCCGCACCGCCTACACCTGCGTGGCCAAAGCGGTCGTAGTTAGCCTTCTTCTCTTGATCACCGAGGATTTCATAGGCTTCCTGCGCCTCTTTGAACTTGTCTTCGGCGTCTGCGCCCTCTGGATTACGGTCGGGGTGATATTTCATCGCGATGCGACGAAAGGCCTTTTTGATCTCTTGTTCTGAAGCGTTTTTATCAACACCCAGTACGTCGTAATAGTCGCGTTTTGACATATGCTGTTGTTTTTTCCTAACCGTCACTGATGGGTAAATGGCCCATCGCACACAACCAGACTGCTGTAAT
Source organism: SAR92 bacterium BACL16 MAG-120619-bin48 (assembly GCA_001438605.1). Lineage (GTDB taxonomy): Bacteria > Pseudomonadota > Gammaproteobacteria > Pseudomonadales > Porticoccaceae > HTCC2207. The sequence goes on from LIDE01000025.1 coordinate 22,892, forward strand.
GAGTCTGACTACTGTAAATAAAGTAAGGCGCAAACCAATGTTCGCGCCTCGTAGGGGTAACAAGCTTTTCCCTGAGCAGCTCTGTGGTAAAAGAGCTGCTCATTGCTGGAGGCTTACTTGCGTTCGTCTTTTACTTCTTCAAACTCTGCATCCATTGCATCGTCCGCTGCTGGCTGTTCACCGCTCTCTGCTTGACCTGCTTGTGCCTGCTCTGCATAGAGCTTTTGTGCCAAGGCTGAAGAAGCGTCTGAAAGCACTTTAGTAGCTGCCTCAATGGCGTCCTTGTCGTCTGCTTTAAGTGCATCTTCAACGCCTTTAATCGCTGCTTCGATCGCTGCTTTTTCTTCGGCGGTGGCTTTGTCGCCAGCTTCAGCGAGGGTCTTCTTGGCCGCATGGGCTAGGCCGTCAGCGGTATTGCGAGCCTGAACGAGGTCAGCAAACTTTTGATCTTCTGCGGCGTTAGCTTCAGCGTCTTTTACCATTGCATCAATTTCTGCGTCGGAGAGACCAGAGGACGCTTTAATAATGATCGACTGCTCTTTGCCGGTTGCCTTGTCTTTCGCACCAACATTCAGAATACCGTTGGCATCAATATCAAAGGTCACTTCAATCTGTGGCATGCCGCGCGGTGATGGCGGAATGTCGGCCAAGTCAAAACGGCCCAGCGATTTGTTTTGCGAGGCTTGCTTGCGCTCACCTTGGACCACGTGAATGGTTACCGCAGTCTGGTTGTCATCTGCCGTAGAGAAGATCTGCGATTTTTTGGTTGGGATGGTCGTGTTCTTTTCAATCACCGGTGTGGCAACACCCCCCATGGTTTCGATACCTAAGCTAAGTGGCGTGACGTCGAGGAGCAGCACATCTTTCACGTGACCAGACAACACTGCACCCTGCAACGCGGCGCCCACGGCAACAGCTTCGTCGGGGTTCACATCTTTGCGCGGCTCTTTGCCGAAAAACTTGCTAACCTTTTCCTGCACCATAGGCATGCGTGTTTGACCGCCCACAAGAATGATCTCGTCAATATCACCGACAGACTTGCCCGCGTCTTTTAGGGCAATTCTGAGGGGTTCGAGGGAGCGTTCAACTAACTCTTCGACCAGCGACTCTAGCTTGGCGCGAGTCAGCTTGACCACAAGGTGCTTTGGACCGGTGGCATCTGCTGTGATGTACGGCAGGTTCACTTCGGTTTGCTGGCTTGATGAGAGTTCGATCTTAGCTTTCTCAGCGGCTTCTTTCAGACGCTGCATGGCTAGCGGATCGCCATGGATGTCGATGCCGCTATCGCGCTTAAATTCAGATGATAGGTGCTCAATTAAACGCATATCGAAATCTTCACCACCGAGGAATGTGTCACCGTTGGTGGCCAGCACTTCAAACTGCTTTTCACCATCGACGTCAGCAATTTCGATAATAGAGATATCGAAGGTACCGCCACCGAGGTCGTAAACGGCTACCACGCTGTCGCCGGCTGTTTTATCAATACCGTAGGCCAGTGCTGCTGCGGTTGGCTCGTTGATAATACGCTTGACGTCGAGACCTGCAATGCGGCCTGCGTCTTTGGTTGCTTGGCGCTGTGAGTCGTTGAAGTAAGCGGGTACGGTGATCACGGCTTCGGTTACGGTCTCGCCAAGATAGTCTTCAGCGGTTTTTTTCATTTTCTTGAGCACTTCAGCAGAAATCTGCGGGGCGGCTTTGCGGTCGCCTTTAATTTCTACCCATGCGTCGCCGTTGTCGGCTTTAACGATTTTGTAAGGCACCATTTTGATGTCTTTTTGCACAACGTCGTCTTCAAAGCGGCGACCGATCAAACGCTTAACCGCATAGACTGTGTTGTGGGGATTGGTAACAGCTTGGCGCTTGGCTGACTGGCCCACCAAGATTTCGCCGTCGTCTGTATAAGCTACAACCGATGGCGTGGTGCGCGCACCTTCTGAATTTTCTAATACTTTGGGTTTATCTCCTTCGAGGACGGCCACACATGAGTTGGTCGTTCCTAGGTCGATGCCGATAATCTTGCCCATCAGTTAAATCTCCGTTCTCTGTCTTAACAACCTGTTGCCAGGATTTGTTGGTTTATGTTCATGTTTCTTTATGTGGGTGCGAGTTACATAAATTCAAGGGCTTGTCCTATTATTTATGCCACCCAATGTTGTTCAAAACTGCTTAAGGCGCCCGTGACACCACAACCATTGCTGGCCGAATAAGGCGGCCGTTGAGGGTGTATCCTTTTTGGAACACATCAATCACGGTGTTGGCCTCAACATCCGCATTGGGGACCATGGAAACAGCTTGATGCAAATTGGCATCAAAGGGCTGGCCCGCAGGATCGATGGGCTCAACTTTGAATCGCACCAAAACATCAACAAAGCTTTTCAGAGTGAGTTGAATACCTTCAGCGACAGCTTTTTGGCCATCGTCGTCGCTATTGATGGCTGTCAGCGCGCGCTCCAAATTGTCCACAACGGGCAGCAGGTCTGCGGCAAACCGGTCAAGGGCAAATTTGTGGGCGTTCTCGACGTCGCGCTCAGCGCGGCGGCGCATATTTTGCATTTCGGCCTGAATTCTCAGCACCTGGTCATTGGACTCGGCAAGCTGCTGCTGTAACTGTTCAGTTTCACTGAGGGCATCGTCGCCGAGCAGTTCTCGCTCTATCTCTTCGTTAGTTGCGCGGCCATCGTCCACTGACTCTTTAGGCTGCTCGTCGCCATGACCGTTTACGGGGTCTTGTACTTGATCGTTTTCTGTTTCCTGTGGCACGCCGAATCCTCACATGGTTGGTTATAGTCGCCAAAGTTTTTGGCTTTACAGCAATATGGGGACAAACTAATCAGTTTCAAGCGATTGCGTATAGTCAATCTGTTCTGTATAAATCCACTACCGTTCTAAGGTACTGAAAATTGCTGTTATCTATTCATATCAATAACTACACACTGGTCGAATCGCTGGAGATTGAATTCTCAGGCGGCACGACAGCGATCACCGGCGAAACCGGCGCCGGCAAATCATTGGTGCTCGACGCGCTGGGCATGGCGCTGGGCGATCGCGCCGATGTGGATACGATTCGCCATGGTAAAGAGCGTGCGGAAATCTCTGCCACCTTTGATATTCGCGAGATAGCTGCAGCGCAGCAGTGGCTGCAGGACAATGATTTTGATACGGGCGATGAATGTATTTTGCGACGCCTCTACTCCACCGAAGGTCGCTCCAAAGGCTACATTAACGGCCAGCCCTGCACCATGCAGCAGTTGCAGTCACTGGGCGAGATGCTCACCGATATCCATAGCCAGCACGAGCACCAGTCCCTCCTGCGCCGTGACACTCACCGCCGCTTGTTGGACGAATATGCCGACAGTACCGCGCTGGCGGAAAAAGTGCGGCATAGTTTTCAGCAGTGGAACAGCAACCACAAGAAATTACAGCGGCTGTTGGAAAGGACGGATGAGCTGACGGCCCGCAAAGAGCTACTCACCTTTCAAGTCGCGGAATTGGAACAATTGGGCCTTGAGTGCGACGAGTTAGAATCCCTTGAAAATGAACAACAGACACTGGCCAATGCTGAGCAGATTCTCGTCGACAGTCAGAGTGTGCTGGCAATTTGTGATCAGGCCGACGACTTCAATGTGCGCGCCGGCATCAATCGTGCGCTGTCCATTTTGGCGACGTTAAAACATAAGCCTGCACCGCTTTCGAGCGCGGAAGAACTGTTAAATAGTGCGTTGATACAAGTGGAAGAAGCGATTAGTGAAATGGAACACCACGTCGATCGTTTCGAGGCCAATCCGCAGCGGCTGCAAGAGGTCGAGGAGCGACTCTCGGCGATTTTCCAGCTGTCGCGCAAGCACCGTGTCCATGCAAGCCAGCTGGCAGAGACGTTGATAGAGCTAAAGAGCGAGTTAGCGAGTTTGACCGACGGCGGCAATAGCCTCGAAGCCTTGCAAGCGGACGTGGATCGGTTGTCAAACGAGTACACAGCCTGTGCGGCGCAACTAACCGCTGCGCGAACTCGCGCGTCCACCTTAATGAGCGCCGAGATCAATCACCAATTGCACCTGCTGTCGATGAAAGGCGCCGAACTGCTGGTAGCAACAACCCCGATCACCGACGGCGAGTTCCGTGCGACAGGGGCTGAGGACGTTGAGTTTTTAATTGCCACCAACCCAGGCCAACCGCACAAAGCGCTGCAAAAAATTGCCTCGGGGGGCGAGCTGTCTCGCGTAAGTCTAGCCATTCAGGTGGTCGCTGCCGCTCACTCAGCGATTCCCACGCTAATATTTGACGAGGTGGATGTGGGTATTGGCGGCAGCACTGCGGATATTGTTGGGCAATTGCTCAAGCAGCTAGGGCAACGCGGACAGGTCATTAGTGTTACGCATCAACCTCAGGTCGCGGCACACGCCCATCATCACTATCGTGCCAGCAAAGTGGTGGATAATGGAGGTGCGGCGTCACTGATGACCAATCTTAATCAACAGCAGCGGATCGAGGAACTTGCGCGCATGTTGGGCGGCGCTACGGTAACCGAACAAACTCTCTCCCATGCCGCAGAACTACTGAATCTGGCGTCCACCTAACCGCCCGCACCGCACGCTCTTCTGACTCATCTTTCAGGCATAAAAAAATCCCCAACCATTGTCACAGTTGGGGATTTTTGTGCTTTTACGCAGTTGCTACAGGCTGAGTTATTCCTCAGATGCAGCTTCTTCAGCAGGCGCTTCGGCAGCCGGTGCTGGCGCAGGTGCAGTACCTTCGTCAGCTTGAGCTTCCTTGATCGACAGCTTTACACGGCCGCGGTTGTCAATTTCCAAAACCTTAACGCGAACATCTTGACCTTCGCTGAGGTAGTCAGTCACTTTGGCAACGCGCTCTTGTGCGATCTGAGAGATGTGCACTAGACCGTCAGTTCCCGGCATAAAGTTAACGAAAGCGCCAAACTCAACGATGCGAACAACTTTGCCGTCATAAATGGTGCCTGGAACAGGATCGGCAACAATCGCCAGAATAGCGTTCATGGCAGCGTTCAGTCCGTCGGTATCTTCTGAGTAGATTTTAACAACGCCGTCATCAGTAATATCGATGGTCGAGTTGTGCTCGTCACACAGCCCGCGGATCGTTGCACCGCCCTTGCCGATAACATCGCGAATCTTGTCAGAATCAATCTGCATCACACCCATACGCGGTGCTGATTCAGCAACTTCTGAACGACCTGATGCGAGTACCTTGTTCATTTCGCCGAGAATGTGCAATCGCGCGTGCATGGCTTGATCAAGGGCAATTTCCATAATCTCTTCGGTAATGCCTTCGATTTTGATGTCCATTTGCAGTGCAGTTACGCCTGCTGCGGTACCCGCTACTTTAAAGTCCATATCGCCGAGGTGATCTTCATCGCCAAGGATATCGGTCAGTACGGCAAAGCCTGAATCTTCTTTAACTAGACCCATGGCGATACCGGCAACTGGCGCTTTCAGAGGAACGCCTGCATCCATCAGCGCCAAGCTTGAGCCACACACAGAGGCCATAGAGCTTGAACCGTTAGATTCAGTGATTTCTGATACCACGCGGATAGCGTAGGGGAATTCTTCGGGTGATGGCAGTACGGCGTTAATACCACGACGCGCTAAACGACCGTGGCCGATTTCGCGACGGCTAGTTGCGCCAACACGACCACATTCGCCCACTGAGAACGGTGGGAAGTTGTAGTGCAGCATAAACGGATCATCGCGACGACCCTCAAGGGCATCAATCATTTGCGCATCGCGGGTTGAACCTAATGTCGCAGCAACGATGGCCTGAGTTTCACCACGGGTGAACAGCGCAGAACCGTGAACTTTTGAGAGCACGCCAACTTCAACGTCAATCGCGCGAACAGTCTTCGTATCGCGACCATCAATGCGCGGCTCACCGCGAATAATACGGCCACGGACGATGTGCTTTTCAAGCTTTTTGAACGCGTCTTTAATGTCTTCTGCAGCAACGCTGTCGCTGGCCAACTGAGCCACGGCGCTGTCACGCAGAGCGTTAACATTGCCCATGCGAGCCTGTTTATCAACAACTTGATACGCTGCATCTAAATCTGCACCAACTAGGTCGTTCAATGCTTTTTTCAGTTCAACATTTTCAGCCTCTAGCTGCCAGTCCCAACGGGGCTTGCCAACTTCTGCGGCGAGTTCAGCAATAACACTAATCACAGCTTGCATTTCTTGGTGGGCGAAAAGAACCGCACCTAACATAATATCTTCAGGCAGTTCACGGGCTTCAGATTCAACCATCAGCACGGCGTCTTTCGTGCCGGCAACAACCATGTCCAGCAATGAGTCAGAAAGCTCGCTATAGGTTGGGTTCAACAGGTAGCCTTGCTCTTCGGTGTAGCCAACGCGTGCGCCGCCAATGGGGCCATTGAACGGGATGCCAGAAATAGACAGTGCTGCAGACGTACCGATCATTGCGGCGATATCCGGATCAATGTTTTTCTCAGCTGACATGACAGTACAAACAACCTGTACTTCATTTTTAAAGCCATTGGGGAACAGTGGACGAATTGGACGATCGATAAGACGTGACGTTAACGTCTCTTTCTCGCTTGGACGACCTTCGCGCTTGAAGAATCCGCCAGGGATTTTTCCTGCTGCGTAGGCTTTCTCAATGTAGTGTACGCCCAGTGGGAAGAAGTCCATGCCTTCTTTGGCTTCTCTGGCGCCAACAACAGTACAAAGTACGGTGGTGTTGTCGATTGAACATAAAACTGCACCAGTTGCCTGACGGGCTACACGGCCAGTTTCGAGTGTTACGGTATGGTTACCGTATTGAAATTTCTTAATTAAAGGATTCATAGTTTACCTTGGTATATTTACCATTTGGCGTCTCTGCTCTGAACCTTTTAACGCTGCTCGGGTTACTGATAAATACCCGGCGGATCTTTATCAGTAACTCGATCAACGAATCTCTGGCCAAAACAGTGACGGTTAGTTACGCATTCATCGGCTGTTACTATTGCTGCCTATAAAAGACAAATGCGGCCCCTTTTGAAGGCCGCACCGAGAACACTTATCGACGTAAACCAAGCTTCTTGATCAGCACGCTGTAGCGCTCAATTTGTTTACCTTTGAGGTAATCGAGCAATTTGCGACGCTGGTTAACCATGCGGATCAGGCCGCGACGTGAATGGTGATCTTTCTTGTGATCGCCAAAGTGGCCCTGTAGCTTGTTGATGTTTACGGTTAGCAGAGCAACCTGTACTTCGGGTGAACCTGTGTCATTTTCACAAGTTGCGTACTCAGAGACGATTGCTGCTTTTTCTTCTGCACTTAATGCCATGTTACTTACTCCAATATGCGTATTTAAAGGATTCAGGCATACCCGCGCATATTTACAGGTACCCTAAGCGGAATTGCTAAAAAGTAAGCCTCTTTAGCATACTCCATCATTCTATTCGTCGGACTCTGGCGCCTCGACCACTAATCTCTTCGGTGCCACTTTGCCGTCTTCAGCGATGGTCCCGACGCCAAGAAAAGACCCATCTTGGCAAAAAACGCGCACTATATCGCCTTCTTGGCCATTGCGATAGGCCTCTGAGGACATTACTGGCTGTCCAAGTTGAAAATAATGGGCCACAGTTTCCGATAAAGTAACCGCAGGTCGGTCTGCAACGGCAATATCCATGGGCTTGAGCAGGTAATCGAGCGTGTTTGGCTCGGCGTTTTCCCGCAACTGTTCAAGAGTCTCAAGAGAGACCATGTCAGTTTCATGGAATGGGCCAGCCAAGGTTCGATGGAGGGCGCTAACATGCGCGCCACACCCAAGCATCTGCCCCAAATCATCGGCAAGGCAACGTATGTAGGTTCCCTTGCTGCAGCGCACTTCGACATCGAGTTCGGCTAATACACCAGGCCTAAAGGCTAAAATTTGGTAGTCATAAATAGTAATGGCACGGGCTTCGCGTTCAACTTCAATACCCTGCCGCGCCAGTTTGTAAAGCGGCTGGCCATTGTGTTTTAGCGCGGAGTACATTGAGGGTATCTGCAAGATAGCACCCTTAAATGTATCTATTGCGGCGCTAATTTGCGCCAATGTGATGTGCGATGCGTCGCTGCGGCTGACTTCGTCGGCATCGCAATCGCCACTCTCGGTACGCAAGCCTAATGTAAAGGTACTGCGGTAACCCTTGTCGGAGTCGAGCAAAAACTGACTGAACTTGGTCGCTTCGCCGAGGCAGATTGGCAGAACACCCGTCGCCAAGGGATCAAGACTGCCAGTGTGACCACCTTTGTTTGCATCAAAAAGTCGTCTGACACGCTGTAATGCGTGATTAGAGGAGAGTCCAAGGGGTTTATTGAGAATCAGAATTCCGTTGACCGAGCGACCTCGGTTGCGACGTCGAGCCAAACCTACTCTTCCTCGTCGCTTGAGGCGTCTGACTCGTCTGCGGATTTGTTTAGAGATACGGCGTAGTCGATCAAGGCAGACAGGTGCTGACCGCGACGGCCGCTCTCGTCGTAGATAAACGTCAGCTGTGGCGTAACGCGCAGCTTGATGCTGCCTGCCAATAATTTGCGCAGATAACCCGCAGCACCGTTCAGCGCCGCAAGCGCTTCGTCGATCTGCTGCTGATCGCGATCATCAACAAAGCTGACAAATATCTTGCCGTAAGCGAGATCGCGACTGACCGAAACGTCGGTGATATTCACCATTCCGACCCGTGGATCACGCACTTCACTGCGTATCAGAACGGCCAACTCCTGTTGGACAGCGTCTGATACGCGCTCGGCGCGAGTAAATTCTCTTGGCATGGTGGCGGCCGGTTACAGTGAACGTTTTACTTGGGTGACTTCATAAACTTCAATCAAGTCCCCAGGTTTGACGTCATTGTAATCTTTTACGCCGATACCACATTCCATACCATTGCGAACTTCCTGTGCTTCATCTTTGAAACGACGCAGGGATTCCAGCGCGCCTTGGAAGATAACGATATCGTCGCGCAATACGCGAATTGGCTTATTGCGATAAACGGTACCCTCGGTCACCATACAGCCAGCAATTGCGCCGTACTTCGGTGAGCGGAAGACATCGCGAACTTCGGCAATACCAACAATTTCTTCGCGAGTTTCAGGTGCCAACATACCCGACAGAGCAAGTTTCACTTCGTCTAGTAGGTTGTAGATAACGCTGTAGTAACGAATTTCCACCGCTTCTTTCTCAGCCAGAACTCGAGCGTCGCCAGCAGCGCGCACGTTAAAGCCAAGAATAATGGCGCCAGTGGTCAGGGCTAAGTTGATATCTGACTCGGTAATACCACCGACCGAGGAGGCAACAATTTCAACCGCGACTTCTGCGGTAGCAAAGTCGTGCAGCGCACTATTAATCGCCTCAAGAGAACCTCGCACATCGGCCTTGACAATCAGCGGTAACTTGCTGACTTGCTCGGCACCCATGTCGGTGAACATATTTTCCAACTTAGCGGCCTGCTGTCGCGACATGCGATCAGCGCGAGCCTTGGTTTGGCGATGCTCAGCAATTTCTTTCGCTTTGCGCTCGTCAGCAATCACAAAGAACTCGTCACCGGCATTTGGCGCTTCATCCAGTCCAAGAATTTCAACTGGAATAGAAGGACCAGCGCTGTTAATCAGCTGCTTCGCTTCGTCGGTCATGGCGCGGATTTTACCCACACTCTCACCAGCGAGAACGAAGTCACCTTTGCGCAGCGTGCCGCGCTGAATCAGTGCCGTGGCAACAACGCCGCGACCTTTGTCAATGCGCGACTCAACAATCACGCCCTGTGCCGGTACGTCGACGGGGGCTGTGAGTTCAAGTACTTCTGCTTGCAGCAAAACGGCTTCAAGAAGTTCGTCAATGCCTTCACCGGTGTGGGCTGAGACTTTAATAAACTGTGTATCGCCGCCCCACTCTTCAGGAATCACGTTCTTCTGGCCGAGTTCTGAGGTTACGCGCTCGGGATCGGCGCCAGCTTTGTCCATTTTGTTAATGGCAACAACCAGCGGAACACCAGCGGCACGGGCGTGCTGAATAGCTTCTTCTGTCTGCGGCATAACACCATCATCGGCAGCGACAACGAGAATCACTACGTCGGTGCTTTTCGCTCCGCGGGCGCGCATCGCTGTAAAGGCTGCGTGACCAGGAGTGTCGAGAAAGGTGATCATGCCTTTTGGCGTGTTCACATGGTAAGCGCCGATATGCTGTGTAATACCGCCCGCTTCACCGGAGGCGACTCGAGTTTTGCGGATGTAGTCGAGTAGCGACGTTTTGCCGTGGTCGACGTGACCCATCACAGTAACAACAGGCGCGCGGGGCTCTTCGATTCCTCTCAGCGCTTCAAACTCGGCAGCCAAGCTGTCTTCAACGGTGGTCTGATTTTCAGCAACGGGGTTGTGACCCAGCTCTTCAACCACTAAAAATGCGGTCTCTTGGTCGATGACTTCATTAATCGAGGCCAAAACACCCATTTTCATCAGCTGCCTGACAACAACACCGGCTTTGCTCAACATCCTCTGAGCAAGTTCAGCAACGCTTATTTGCGCTGGGATTTGCACATCTAACACTTTCTTTTCGGTCGGCTTTTTAAAGGTGTGTTTGTTATCAATTTTAAATGGAGCAGCGTTGCCTGAGCGAAGACGAGGCTTCTTATCCGTCGAATCATCGACATCATTGAGCTCCAGACGTGTCTTTTTCTTACCACCCTTGCCGAGAGGCTTTTTAACTTTTTTGCCGCTATCGTCATCGTCGTCCAAAGCCTTACCGTGACGGCGCCCTTTTTCATGAACGGCATCGCCGAGCACTTGCGGAGGAGTGGGTTTTGCAATCTTTTTCGCTTCTTCAGCTTTCAGCGCGGCAACTGCTTCAGCAGCAAGACGAGCCTCTTCTTCAGCTTGGCTTAACGCATCTTCTTGAGTCTTGTTCTTTTCTTCTTCTGCTCTGCGGCGCGCTTCTGTTGCTGCTTGACGCTTTTCTTCAATATCATCGATGCCTGAGGAAACAAAAGCGGGTGCCGCCTCAGCTGGCGTCGGTGTAACGTCTACCGGCACTGCTACAGGCTTTACATGGACAGCTTCTTCGATTTCGACAGGGGCCTGAATCTCTTCATCGCTGCGCTTCACGTAGGTACGCTTTTTGCGCACTTCAATGTTGACCGTTTTACGGTTACCGGTCTTCAGAGTACTCAGCGTTTTGCGCTGTAACGTAATCTTTTTCGGCTCACGAGCACTCTCGCCGTGCAGACCTTTTAGATAGGCCAGCAGCGTTTGTTTCTCTTCATCAGATACCGCAGCGTCACCAGACGCATGCGACAGACCTGCCTCTTTCATTTGCATAAGCAAACGATCGACAGATGCGCCTACGGTTTTTGCTAGTTCACTTACTGTAACTTGAGCCATCGGTTGTCCTCTATTACACCCCGATTAATTATTCACCTTGGTCCGCAAACCAAGGAGCCCGTGCTGTCATTATCAATGCAGACGCGGTCTCTTCATCCATTCCATCTATATCCATCAGATCATCAACAGCCTGTTCGGCCAAATCTTCCATGGTGACAATGCCCATTCCTGCGAGAGTCTTGGCTAAGTCACTGTTCATTCCGTCCATCGTCAGCAAATCTTCTGCTGGTTCTGCGTTGGCCAGTTGCTCTTCACCGGCCAAGGCCTGTGTTAGCAGTGCGTCCTTCGCACGAGCGCGCAGTTCTTCCGCGATATCTTCGTCAAATCCTTCAATAGCGCTCATCTCTTCGAGCGGCACATAGGCCACTTCTTCAATGCTCGTGAAACCTTCTTCTACCAACACGATGGCAACATCTTCATCGATGTCGAGTGCGGACATAAACGTTTCCAGCACACTAGATGATTCTTCGTGCTGCTTTTCTTTAGCCTGTGCGGAGGTCATCACGTTGATGGTCCAACCGGTTAGCTCAGAGGCTAGGCGAACGTTCTGTCCACCCTTACCAATCGCTTGAGCAAGGTTTTCTTCGCTCACCGCAACATCCATTGAGTGCGCGTCTTCATCGACTACGATCGACTCTACATCCGCAGGGGCCATTGCGTTAATAACCAGCTGCGCTGGGTTATCATCCCACAAAATAATATCGATACGCTCGTCGTCGAGGTCATTGGAGACCGCCTGAACGCGAGCACCGCGCATACCAACACAGGCGCCCACAGGATCAATACGGGCATCTTTACTCTTCACTGCGATCTTGGCGCGCTGACCTGGGTCTCGAGCTGCGCCTTTAATTTCAATAATGCCTTCTGAAATTTCAGGAACTTCAATTTGGAATAGCTGGATCAGCATTTCTGGAGCAGCACGTGAGACCAATAGCTGGGGTCCGCGGCTGTCGTCGCGAATGCTGGTCAAAATAACGCGAGTGCGGTCGTTGATGCGGAATATCTCGCGGCCCACCAATTCTTCACGGGGCAGCAGGCCTTCAGCGTTGTCGCCAAAGTCTACGATAATGTGATCGCGAGTCACTTTCTTCACAGTGCCATTTAACAGCTCACCGATGCGGTGACGGAAGCGGTTTACAATCAGCTCACGCTCTGCATCGCGCACTTTCTGAACGATAACTTGCTTAGCTGTCTGCGCAGCAATGCGACCGAAGGCGATGTTTTCAACGGGTTCTTCAAAGCGATCACCAACAGTTAATGTGGGATCTTTTTCATGGGCCTCTTCCGTGGTGAACTCTGTGCCCAATTCGGCCATCACGTCATCGGCAACCACGTCCCACCAGCGGAAGGAGTCATAGGCGCCCGTTTTGCGGTTGATAACGACACGAATATTGGCGCCTTCTTCATAGCGCTTTTTCGTGGCCGTGGCCAATGCCTGCTCAATCGCTTGGAAAATGATTTCCTGATCCACACCCTTTTCGTTGGATACGGCTTCAGCAACCATTAAAATTTCTTTACTCATTGTTCAAACCTCGCATGACTCAGAATTTCGGCACCACATTGGCCTTGTCAATTCCTTCAATCGGAAACAGATACTCGGTATCTGCCACCACCAAAACGACCTCGTCGCCATCTAAACCGGCGAGACGACCCTTAAAATTTCTTCTTCCCTCGTAGGGGAATCGCAAACGCAGTGAAATATCTTCACCGATAAAGCGCTCATATTGACCTAACTCATAGAGTGGGCGGTCCATACCTGGCGATGATACTTCTAAAATATACTCGCCGCTGACAGCGTCATCAACATCGAGCACACTGCTGACCTGGCGGCTGACGCGCTCACAATCCTCAACACCAACACCGTCTTCACGATCAATGTAAATGCGCAGCAGCTTACTTCTACCACTCGCTTGCAGCTCTAAACCCCAAAGCTCGCAATCGAGAGCCTCAACAACTGGCTGCAATAATTCTCTTAATGTGCTGTCGACCGCGGCCATTAGCATCTCCTGACAAACAAAAAATGGGCCCACGGCCCATTTATTCACTTCTAAAGAAAAGCCCCAAAATGGGGCTCCTCGATTTGCGCCGGACCCGACGCTAATGTTGGTCGTAGAAACTGCTCTTCCGAGTGGGTTTAGACTATCGTGTCCAACTCACTTATTCAGGCGAGACTCCTTTTCTACTCAGCTGACGCAAGCATAGACAGTGTTCGCCCTGCGCATCTGCAAAAACTTTCTGTAACGGTTTACCAATTTTACCTATCTAACATTTTACCCATCTAGCTAGGTGTTAAATTGGTAGCGGGAGCTGGATTTGAACCAACGACCTTCGGGTTATGAGCCCGACGAGCTACCAGACTGCTCCATCCCGCACCGACACAACGATTTACGTTTAAATCGCCCTCTTTAAAGAGGACGAGCATTATAGGTATCGGTTGCTAGAAGGTCAACAACACACTGAGAAACAAACCACTTTTTATTTTCGGCTGGCGACAATGATTTCATAAGCCGTTCTAATCTCTTGGGTGCGCTCGGTGGCCAACTTAATCATATCTTCTGGCATACCTTGGCCAATTAACTTATCGGGGTGATTTTCGCTGGTCAGCTTACGGTAAGCGCGCTTAATTTGTGCGTCGGACTGACTAGGCTGCACACCCAAGGCGGTGTAGGCCGCTTTTAATTGATCGGCAGAGGACTGACCGCTGCTGCGATGGCCGCCCGCGCCTGAGGATGAGCCCTTGAATTGCGACTGGGCATTAATCATCGCCAGAAGCTGATCAAACAGTGCCGCAGAAAAACCCAAATGCCCAGCAACATTGCGCAACACTTGCTGCTCAGCGGCGTGTAATTCACCATCGGCAATCGCGAGAGCAATTAAATAGTTCAGCAGCGAGCGTTTGAGATTGCCTTGGCGACCACAGACGCTGACGAAGTTATCCATGGTGCTCTTGAGAGAAAAATCTGACTGAGCGCCCAACTTGAAAAGCTCAATGGCTTTCTTGCGATGGTCACTGCTGAGACCCATTTTCCCCATCAGCCCCTCAGCGTGGGCAATCTCGGCAGGGGTTATGCGCCCATCGGCTTTAGCCAAATGTCCCAAGACGCTGAACAGCGTGTCAAAAAAGGTATCGCGGGTTCGCGCTTGGTCTTCGGCAGACATTGGCCGTAATCCAATCAGACCTTTATCAAACTGATGCCCAACGTAGAGCCCGATCAGCACGCCGAGTGGGCCTGCAACGAGAAAGCCCAATGACCCGCCAATTATTTTTCCTGTGACCATGCCCCGCCCTTTTTGATAGTCGAGCAACCATTACAACACGTAATTGAGAATTCTTTTCCGCAGCTAAAATTGCATCGATGCCGCCAGTACGCCAGCCATTTAAACGAAAAAGCGTTACTACTGCTACGTGAAATTGCAAAATAGGCTTTTATCGTACTTAATTAGACGTGCTCAGCTGCGATCGACGCGTCTACCGACTGGTTTGGAAGAATTCTTAAACCGACAATACGATCTAAACTCTGCTCAACGACTATGTTACCCGACTTAAATCAGCGGCCTACTCATGCACACGAAACCCGTAGAAACCATAGAAACTCCCTATGCAGGTGTCTCGGAGGAGCAGTATCAGAATGAAAAGCTGCGCTTGCAGGTGGAGCTTTTAAAAATTCAGCAACGATTGGTCAAAGACGGCAAACGACTGGCCGTCGTTTTTGAAGGTCGCGATGCAGCGGGAAAAGGCTCGACCATTAAACGCTTCACTGAAAATCTGATGCCAACCCACTATCGCGTCTGCGCCCTGGGCATTCCCAGCGAATCCGAATCGAAGTATTGGTTCAGACGCTACGAAGCGCAGTTTCCCAAAACTAGCGGCATGGTGTTTTTCGATCGATCTTGGTACAGCCGCGGGCTGATAGAACCCACCATGGGCTACTGCTCTGAGCAGCGCTACAAGCACTTTATGCAGAACGTCCTCAATTGGGAGCACAAGCAAATCGATACCGGTTTACTGCTGACGAAGTTTTATCTCTCGATTGATAAAGAGACGCAGCTGTTTAGATTTGAAGACAGGCTGAGTAACCCGCTGACCTACTGGAAGTTTTCCAATAATGATCTGCACGCTCGGCAAAAGTGGGAAGTTTTCACTCACTATAAAGAGCAGATGCTCAATCACACCTCGTCAGACAAATCGCCCTGGGTGGTCATCAACGCGAACGTGAAAAAAGAAGCTCGCCTCACCAGCATGCTGCACTTAGTGCGCACCATTGGGCTGCGCGAGTTCGAACCCTTAACCGGCGAAGATGTCACCGTAACCCACAGTATATCGGTTGGCGGTGTGAAATTTCGCGGATTAACGTTGCAACAGATGGCGGTGCTCAAAGAGCTCAAAGACCACGAAAAGCTGCTTGGCGACCTCGGGGAATGATTTTCCGCAGCAGGCGGTCTGGTCTATACTGCGCGTCTAAACAGCGCAAGTAACCAAGTGCCAACTTCGATGCAACCCAAAGACACTCACATGCAGATCGATCTCGCCAACGAGCAGGGCCCAAAATATCAGCGCTTAAAATCTTATATTATTAAGAAAATTGGCACTAATACTTGGCAGCCTGGGTTTTTGTTACCCACCGAGATGGAATTCGCGCGCACATTAACCATGTCGCGTATGACGGTTAATCGCGCCCTGCGCGAGCTTGCCAATGAAGGCTATTTGTCACGCACCGCGGGGGCTGGAACCTATGTCGCAGAACCCAAAAGTCGCAGCCATCTGTTACAAATTCACAATATCGCTGATGAAGTGCGCGAGAGAAACCACGACTACGGATCCCATTTAATCCTTCACCGACTGGACAAACTCAACAGCGAGCAGGCAGCGAGACTGCAATTGCCGACTGGGTCAAAGGCGTTTCATACCATCATTGTTCATCTAGAAAACGGGACGCCCATTCAAATAGAAGATCGCTACGTCAACCCACAGGTTGTCCCAGACTATGGGGCGGCCGATTTTACGCAGCTAACTCCGGCAGAATTTCTTCTTAAAGCGGCACCTCTGCAGGAAGTTGAACACACCGTGCAGGCGCGAATGCCGTCGGCGGAACACAGAAAACTCCTGCAACTCAATGCCCATGAGCCCTGTTTGTTGCTGTTGAGACGAACGTGGAGCTTTGGCAAAATTGCCTCTATCGCCACGCTCTACCATCCGGGCAATAGCTATGAGCTGAGCGATTACTTTAAGCCTCAGCGCTGAACCGCCCTGGCTAGCCGCGGCGCTAGTTGGCCGCGGCCTGAAGTCGGCTGATGGCGTGCAAATACGCGGTACTGATCGCCCCTTCGTTGACGTGTGAAAAGTTTTTAACCACCCACTGCCCACGGCACATCACATCGCGGATACGATTGCTGTTGCCGCAGAAAACCACCGTATTCAGAATATCGCTGGCGGTTTTTCCCGCGAAATCTGCCGCATCAGTATCCAATATCACAATGTCCGCAAGATAACCTGCAGCTATCTTTCCAACAGGCACCCCCATCACCTTTTCACCGCTGTTCCACACAGCATTGAGCAAGCGTGTTCCTGTTTGGGGTATCTCTGGACTGGCGGCAATATTCCTCGCCTGATGCACGAGACGCTGACCGTACTCCAGCAACCGCAGCTCTTCCACGGGACTGACCGACGTATTGCTATCGGAACCGATCGCAATGCTGCCTCCCTCTTGCAAAAACTCACGCAAGGGGAAAAAGCCGTCACCTAAATTAGCCTCGGTGGTCGGGCAGAGACTGACCGTTGCCCCAGATGCCGCAATCAGTGACAACTCCTCTGAACTGAGGTGGGTGGCGTGAACGAGGCACCAGCGGCGGTCGATTGTGTGCTGACGAAATAGCCATTCGACCGGCCTCAATCCACTCCAACCCAGAGACGCCTCAACTTCAGCGATCTGCTCTGCAATATGAATATGGATGGGCATCGACTGATCCAGACTATCGAGAAAGCCCAACGTCTCCGCCATTGCATCTGCAGGCACCGCACGCAAACTGTGGAATGCCGCGCCCAAAGTGACCTCTGACAGCTGATCGCAGCGGCCAGCCAGCGTGCTCATTAATTGCCGATATTGTTCGGTAGTGTTGGCAAACATCTGCTGCTCAGGCTTGAGCGGCGCACCCCCAAAATCTGAACTCATGTAGAGCACTGGCAGCAATGTAAGATTTATCTGTGCCTGTTGCGCCGCATCCATAATGGCGAGGGAAAGTGCCGCCGGTTCCGCGTAAGGTTGGCCAGACGGCTGGTGATGAAGGTAGTGAAACTCAGCCACAGAGGTGTAGCCCGCTTTTAGCATTTCCACATACAGTTGAGCGGCAATGGCCCGCTGATCCTCGGGCGCTATACGGTGGGCAAAATCATACATTATTTTGCGCCAACTCCAGAAGGTGTCATGGGTAGCACTGATTTTCTCACTCAGCCCCGCCATGGCGCGCTGAAAGGCATGGCTGTGACTGTTCGGTACGCCGGGGATGGCAGCAAAATTGATCACTTGCGCCTCCTCAGGGGCCGTCTCACCGATTACAGAATCAATTAGACCAGCCTCAGAAACGGTCACAGTTACCCCTGCAACCCAGCCACAATCGAGGTAAGCCTGCTTAAACCAATAACGCTTCAATCGATAACCTCAGCCATTTTTCTACCCTTTAAATGTACATACATTTAAAATCAACTTATGATAGATTACAACAAATCACACAGGTTATTGCTGCAATAGGGCTATTGATAGTTCTTTTTTGTATAGACATTAACACATTTTTAGCAATGCATTCGCTGACGAAACTGCCGAGAGATAATTGCATGAATGACAAAACAGCACCCCGCATTGTGCGCTCTCCCCGAGGCACAGAACTCACCGCTAAAAGTTGGCTAACGGAAGCGCCCATGCGCATGCTCATGAACAACCTTGACCCAGAGGTTGCCGAGCGCCCCGAAGATTTAGTGGTCTACGGTGGTATCGGCAAGGCTGCACGCAACTGGGAGAGCTTTGATAAAATTATCGAGTGCCTGAAAAATCTTAACTCTGACGAAACTCTGTTAGTGCAGAGCGGCAAGCCTGTTATGGTTGCGAAAACCCATCCCGACGCACCGCGTGTGCTCATAGCCAACTCCAACTTGGTACCCCATTGGGCCAATTGGGATCATTTTAACGAGTTGGATAAATTGGGCCTGATGATGTACGGCCAAATGACCGCCGGCTCGTGGATTTACATCGGCAGTCAGGGCATCGTTCAGGGCACCTACGAAACTTTTGTTGAAATGGGTCGCCAACACTACCAAGGTGATCTCTCAGGCCGCTGGATTTTCACCGCAGGACTCGGCGGCATGGGCGGCGCACAACCTTTAGCCGCAAGCTTGGCCGGTGCCTGCAGCCTGAATGTCGAGTGTGATGAGAGTCGCATTGATTTCCGTATTCGCACCGGCTACTTGGACAGAAAAGCCGCCAATCTCGATGATGCATTAGCCATTATCCAGGAGGCCACAGGTAGGGGTGAGGCGCTGTCGGTCGGGCTGTTGGGCCACGCCGCCGAGGTACTTGTGGAACTGTTGCGCCGAGATATTCGACCCGATGCGGTCACAGACCAAACCTCTGCCCATGATCCAATTCACGGCTATTTACCGTTGAGTTGGACAACCGACGAGTGGCATGAAAAACAAATCAGCGATCCACAGGCAGTTGCTGCCGCTGCCAAAAAATCCATGGCCGTGCACGTACAGGCGCTGCTTGAGTTTCACCGGCGCGGCGTGCCCACCTTTGACTATGGCAACAATATCCGACAGGTCGCATTTGACGAAGGGGTTAACGATGCCTTCAACTTCCCCGGTTTTGTGCCCGCTTATATACGCCCGTTATTTTGCCGAGGCATCGGGCCATTTCGCTGGGTCGCACTCAGTGGTGACCCTGAAGACATTTACAAAACCGACCAGAAAGTCAAAGAGCTTATTCCCGACGATAAACATCTCCACAACTGGCTGGATATGGCTCGCGAGCGCATTCAGTTCCAAGGGCTACCGGCACGTATTTGCTGGGTAGGATTAGGCGTGCGTGACAAGCTGGCCCTTGCGTTTAACGAAATGGTCGCCAGCGGAGAATTAAAAGCACCCATTGTCATTGGGCGTGACCACCTTGATTCCGGCTCCGTCGCCAGTCCCAACCGTGAAACTGAAGCAATGATGGATGGCTCAGATGCCGTATCAGACTGGCCGCTGCTGAATGCCCTACTCAACACAGCAAGCGGTGCCACCTGGGTATCATTGCATCACGGCGGCGGTGTTGGCATGGGCTTTTCGCAGCATTCCGGGGTTGTTATTGTTTGCGACGGCACTGACTCTGCGGCGCAGAGGATCTCACGCGTGCTGTGGAATGATCCCGCCAGCGGCGTGGCTCGCCATGCCGACGCAGGATACGCCTTAGCGATCGACTGCGCCCGCGACAACAACCTCAATATTCCAATGATCAAAGGCTAACCCTGCCAGGAGTCATGACTATGTCCGTCTTAACACTCGACCCCGGTCAGGTAACCCTCGCAGAACTTCGCGATCTCTTTTATCGACAACCCACTATTGCCCTTGCCGACAGTTGCTGGGCGCAAGTGCAAGGCAGCGCCGACACCGTCGATGCCACAGTGATAAAGGGTAAAGCGGCCTACGGCATCAACACCGGCTTTGGCCTGCTTGCGCACACACGCATTCCCGATGCGCAGCTTTCGATGCTGCAGAAAAATCTTGTCACCTCGCACAGTGCCGGCGTCGGCAAGGATCTGCCGACCGACTGCGTGCGTCTATTGATGTGCCTCAAAGTCATCAGCCTCGGTCGCGGCTATTCTGGCGTGCGCAAAACAGTGATAGAGACCCTGATTAGCTGTATCAATAAAAACGTCCTCCCCTGTATTCCGGAAAAAGGATCAGTGGGCGCCTCTGGCGACTTAGCGCCTCTTGCCCACATGGCACTCTGCCTGATTGGCGAAGGCGACTGCAGCTACAGAGGCGAGATTATACCCGCCGGCAAAGCCCTTGCCGCCGCCGGTATTGAGCCACTGGTTCTCGGCCCGAAAGAAGGCCTTGCGTTACTTAACGGCACCCAAGCCTCAACAGCACTTGCGCTGATAGGTCTGTTCAATAGTGAAAATCTATTTGCCGCAGCAACTGTGTCCGGCTCGCTGTCCGTTGACGCCCTTAAGGGCAGTGCCGCCCCGTTCGATGCCCGCATTCATGAGGTTCGCGGGCAGCGCGGTCAAATGGCGGTCGCCGCGATTTACCGCCGACTGCTTGAGGGCAGCGATATTTTAAACTCACACATCCACTGCGAACGTGTTCAAGACCCCTACTCATTGCGCTGCCAGCCTCAAGTGATGGGCGCCTGTTTAGATTTAATCCACAACGCCAGCGCAGTCTTGTTAATTGAGGCCAATGCCGCCACCGACAATCCACTCATTTTTGAGAACGGCGATGTGATCTCAGGTGGGAATTTCCACGCCGAGCCAGTGGCAATGGCTGCCGACACATTGGCTATTGCGCTCGCCGAAATAGGCGCTATTGCAGAGCGGCGATTAGCGATTTTAGTCGATCCAAAAATGAGCGCTCTACCCGCATTTCTTGTCGCCAACAGCGGCTTAAACTCTGGGTTTATGATTGCACAGGTAACCGCGGCAGCTCTCGCGTCAGAAAATAAAACCTTTGCTCATCCCGCCAGTGTTGACAGCCTGCCCACCTCTGCGAATCAAGAGGACCATGTCAGCATGGCAACATTTGCCGCGCGCCGATTGCATGATATGAGCGAAAACACCGCAGGAATTCTTGCCGTCGAATTACTGGCAGCCAGTCAGGGCATCGACTTTCACCAGCCCGTTAAGACATCCCTCCCGCTGCAGAGTGCTTACCAACAAATACGTGATAAAGTGGCTTTTTACGACGAAGATAGAGTTATGTCGCCTGACATTAAAGCGATTATGCAGCTCGTCTTAGCAGGGGATTTTTTCAGTTTTGCCAATACCATTTTGCCCTCAGGGCAGTAACTGACCATGTCAGACGTTTACACATTTTCTCAAGGGACCGGACCGCTGCTGGTGAGTATGCCGCACGTTGGGCTCAACGTGCCCGCGGATATTGGCGCGCTGCTCACCGAGCAAGCACAGGCCCTGCCCGATACAGATTGGTATGTCGATAAACTCTATGATTTTTTGCCAGACCTAGGCGTATCAACCCTGCGCGCCAACTACTCGCGCTATGTGGTCGACCTCAACAGAGCGCCCGACAACAGCTCACTCTATCCCGGACAGAGCGTGACAGAGATATGCCCGACCACACTATTTACCTGCGAGCCTCTCTATAAACCCAACTGCGAACCCTCCGCAGAGCAAGTGCGCCAGCGAGTAGAACAATACTGGTTACCCTACCATCAAAAAATTTCGGCCGAGCTGCAGCGCATCAAGCGCCAATTTGGCTATGCCTTGCTGTGGGACGCTCACTCCATCAAAAATCAAGTACCCCGTTTTTTCGAGGGCACACTTCCCGACTTTAATTGGGGTAATGCCGATGGCACAGCCAGCTCGCCGGCCCTTGCCGAGAGCATGCAACAGCAGATCAAAGCTCACGGAGAGTATTCAAGCATTATCAACGGACGCTTCAAAGGCGGCTATATCACACGTCATTACGGCACGCCGGCCAACCATATTTATGCCTTGCAGCTTGAGTTATCACAAAATACCTACATGTCAGCCGACAATAGTTACTGCGACAAGCGAGCCGCGCAGGTAAAGCCGTTACTAAAAACCCTAATTGAGATGATGCTAACTCACGGGAGATAACAATTGAGCAACACGCCACTCTGGGACAGCCTCTGGATCAATATCAATCTTGCGACCATGACCGACGGAAGCCACAGCTATGGCGAGATAACCCAGGGCGCGATTGCAGTGAGTAACGGTCGCATCGCATGGCTAGGTAAGCAAGACACACTGCCGAGCTCACCGGAGAACTGCGCACAGCAGATTTTTGACGGCAACAATCAATGGTTGAGCCCAGGACTCATCGACTGCCACACCCATCTCGTCTTCGCTGGCAACCGCGCCAAAGAATTTTCCCTGCGCCTTAATGGGGCCAGTTACCAAGATATTGCCAACGCCGGTGGCGGTATTCGCTCAACGGTAGCCGCGACCCGAGCAGCGTCGGAGCAGGAGCTACTCGATTCTGCGGGGCAACGTCTCACACATCTTTTAAACGAAGGCGTTACCAGCGTTGAAATAAAATCGGGGTATGGGCTCGACACTGAGCATGAACTGCGAATGCTTCGCGTCGCGCGCGCTCTTGAACAACTGCACCCAGTAAGCATACGCACCACCTTTCTTGGCGCACATGCACTCCCAGACGCCTATCAGGATCGCCCGCAGAACTACATCGACTTAGTCTGCAATGAAATGCTGCCCGCTGTCGCAAAAGAAGGTTTGGCTGATGCAGTCGATGCCTTCTGTGAGACCATTGCGTTTACGCCAGCGCAGACCAAACAGGTTTTTGACGCAGCAAAACAAGCCGGATTACCGGTAAAACTCCACGCAGACCAATTGAGCGACAGCGGTGGTGGAATGCTCGCCGCAGAGTATGGCGCGCTGTCAGCGGATCATCTCGAATACACCTCCGAAGCAAGCATCGAGGCGATGCAAAAAGCCAACGTCGTCGCTGTGTTACTGCCCGGCGCCTTTTACTATTTGCGCGAGACGCAACTGCCGCCCATAGAACTCTTGCGCAAACATCGAGTGCCTGTCGCAATCGCCACCGACACAAATCCAGGATCGTCACCCACAAGCTCCCTGCTGCTCATGCTCAACATGGCCTGCACGCTGTTTCGACTGCGACCAGAAGAAGCCTTTGCCGGTGTTACTGTGAACGCCGCAAAAGCACTGGGGCTTGAATCAGATCGAGGCAGTTTAGCGGTGGGAAAACGCGCTGACTTTGCACTGTGGGACGTTGCCGACATGGCGGAACTTGGTTACTGGATGGGCACCAATAAATCCAGTGGCCGAGTTAAAGATGGTGTGTTTTTTGGCTAAAGGTAGAAGTGTAGTTCCTCCAATAATATTTAGGGACTTATTAAGTATCACCTGTAAGCAATTCATAAACGCGGTAGTGTATACCGTCACTGGTTTCCCTCCCCTCCGCAACAGCCAGAGTGGTAGTGAGCCACTGATAGCGCGGATCACCCGTTTCGAACTGAACCTGCACCTGAAATAGCGTATCACCAAACTGATAGCCAATACCCTGCGCCAAGTTTTCAGTGATCTTTTTATCGAACTGATACCATCCCTGATAACTCATATAGATCAGAGCCCCGTCGTCCGTTTCAATGGTTTTACGCACATCGAGCCTTGCTAAGCCAGTACTATTGACCAACACCCAATCAGCCCCCCCTGCGCGGGCGCTTCCGTTAATTTTATCGCCCCAAAAACGACCACCGCCTACCAGATAGATTTTTCGCTCACCAAAAGCTGTTGTACCCAACTCCTGCAACTCACTGATTTGTGAGTCAAATTCAACTAAAGGTGCAAGCTTCATGATTTTACCC
This sequence comes from SAR92 bacterium BACL16 MAG-120619-bin48, assembly GCA_001438605.1. Classification (GTDB taxonomy): domain Bacteria; phylum Pseudomonadota; class Gammaproteobacteria; order Pseudomonadales; family Porticoccaceae; genus HTCC2207. The sequence goes on from LIDE01000025.1 coordinate 46,863, forward strand.
CTATCAATGGATGGTCCTCTTGCAGCATCTTCACCAAGGAAATACACATCAACACACCAACAATTATCAAAGGCAATGACACGACGACAGTTGCAGAAAGAATCACTCTTATTCCGCCATCAATAAAAAGTAAACAGACAGGGATAACCCCGAGAGCGCCCGCCCAGAATACTCGATGCCAGCGAGCAGGATTTTCACCCGCCTTCAATTCCAAGGTACAGACAGATGCTAAGGTAAAAGAGGCAGAATCATAAGTAGTGGCCAGAAACACTACCGCCATAATCAAAAAAAGGAACAGAGCAAACTTACCTAAAGGGAGTGCGAGGATCATTTGCGCAATGGCGGCAGCCTCACTTGTTCGGTCAATGATGGCCTGCACGTCGAGTAAGTCATTTATCTGTAAATGCAGCGCGTAATTGCCAAAGACAATAAAAAAGAGCCAGGCACCCAGAGTGCCATAGGTCAACATGCCTATAATGACACCACGAATAGTGCGACCTCGAGAAATACGTGCTACAAAAATACCGACGAAGGGTCCGTAAGCAATCCACCAAGCCCAGTAGAAAACTGTCCAACTCTCAACGAAACCACTCCCTTCAACTGGATCTGTCCAAAAATTCATGTGAATGAAATTCTGCAGCACCAACCCAATGCTGTTAGTCCCCATTTTGAGAATAAAAAGCGTGGGGCCAACGGCCAGAATGAAAAACAAAAGTCCAAACGCCACATACAGATTAATGTCGGCTAGTCGTTTAAAGCCTTTTTGAATACCCAGATAAGCACTGGCGCCAAAGATAGCAACACACACAATTACTACCCATAATTCCAACAGAAAATTGTGATCTATCCCAGTCAGCTCTGACACACTTGCAGCTATCATCGGTGTAGATAACCCGAGCGAAGTACCGGTTCCTCCAATTAGATTTAACATGTAAAGGAAATCTACGAAGCGGGCACGACCACTCGCTGCCCCCGCCGGCAAAAAATACCCGCATCCGGTGGACAGACGCAAATGCGGATTTTTCCGCACGTAATAGGGATAGGCGATTGCAATTGCCGGAAGGCAGTAAATTGCCCAAGCACTGACACCCCAGTGAAATAGAGGATAGGCCGCCGCCCACTCCACAGCTTCACGACTGCCTTCCGCAAGATTTCGTGGTGGCGTGTGTAGATAATAGCTCCACTCTATTAACGCCCAGTAGAGCATCCCTGCACCCACACCCGCACAAAAGATCATGCTGATCCAGTTCAGGTTCCCAAATTCTGGTCGATCGTCTTTATCGCCGAACCTAATGGCGCCAAATCTACTGCTGGCTAGCCACACCAAAAACCCGAATATGCCTATGGTGTACCATTGATACACGAAGCCAAAATTGGTCGTAATTTTATTGTAGAGTTGGGTGATAAAAAGACCCGATTGTTCGTTGAATCCAATAATTGGGATGGCGACAAATAAAATCACCAACACCGTGGTCAAAAACATCGTCCTATCGACACGAACGTTAGTGTCCATTCTGTAGCGCCTCGCATTTAATTCTAAATTAACTTTCGGAGAATATTGCACACATCGGTTTACTGACGTGCTCCATAGTTCTTGCATCGACATCAAGGACTTGCGTGGAAGGAAGCTCCAAATCAAAAGCGCTCCAAACAGTCAGATCCAAGCCATTTGGATTGCCGTTTTTTATAAAATTGGCCCAATAAGACATTATTGTTTCAGTAACCTGAAGATCTAGATCGCTAGTTGGCAGCCAACTGTCGTGGGTACCAAACACATAGGGCAGCTCTGCGCCATGATAAACGCCCTCTTTTAGTGCGACATCGCCATCGCGCTGGCGGGTAAAATAATACACCCAGGCGCTTCCACCTTTCTCTTGCATTTTTTCTGCCAACCAGCGGGATGGACAAAGGTATTCCCGCGCAGTGATCGCTCTGTCGAGGAAATCGCTATCGCTCTCACCTTCTTGCTGAAGATTTCTTAACTGATCAAAAAGTGCTGCCGATAGGTGAACACCTACCCTATCTTCAAGAGTGTCGCCCTCACTGAGAGAACTGCGCCATTCATGTTTGTTTGACCCCACTAAAATGTCAATCGGAGGCTTATCACTCACTTCTATAGACGGCCTCGGTAACTGCAAAAGGGCTACACCATCCACCACAGGGTCGAAGTAAAAGGAATTGCCATAATATTTTGGAACCATCTTCAACATGTTGCTTGCAGATATTTCTCTTAGGTCTTCTAGTGAGCCGTGCGCATTACTCAGCAACTCTGTTGCCACAAGTTCCGTTCTTTGCAGCAGATCGTCTCGAGTCGTTCTGCCTTTTAATGCGGAGCCCGCACTCTGAATGACAACTCTATTAAATAACCCATCGGTCAGCGGGGAAGCGAGTAAAAAACCGATATTATTCCCTCCGGCCGATTCACCCATCAAACTTATGTTACCCACTTCGCCGCCCACTGCATCCGCGTGCTGATTTATCCATTGAAGCGCCGCAATTTGATCCATAAGGCCAAAATTCATGACCTGCTGATCGGGATAGGCAAACAAGCCAAACACATTCAGTCGGTACGCGATGGAAACAACAATCACCCCATGTCGCGCTAATTGCTCACCATGGTAATTCGGCTCATAGGCCCAGCCGCCCTTATTACTGCCGCCGTGGAGATAAACGACAATGGGTAATTTTTCGGAACCACTATTTACAGGGCGCCAGATATTCAGATAGAGGCAATCTTCAGACTCAACGGGTACAGGAAAGGATGACGGATCAGTATTGAAAGAGCTCATAATGCTCTGATACCAGCTTACGATATAGTCACCTTGCATACAAACCGGCGCGAACTGGGTGGCATCTCTAACACCAGAGGATAAATCAAGTTGTTGAGGAGCGCGCCAACGCAGTGCCCCAATAGGCGGCGTAGCAAAAGGCACACCTAAGAAATATTGGACTTTCCCATCGGCACTTGTCCCACCTTTATAAGTGATTCCATCCGCAACTAGCTTTGCCGAATCATGGGGAGCGCCACTGCATGCCAGTAATAGCCAGCCCAGTATTAATGGCAGTACTTTAGTCAATGGAAACGACCACGCAACCACCGAACCCGCCATCCTCAATTAATTTATGACTGCGTGCTAAATGATCAAAAGGCAGGACATGTGCTACGCGGTGTTTTAACTGATCGCTCTCCAGACGGGCGTAAATATCGCTGATGGCCGCCTCCTTCGCTTTTTCTGGCATCGCGTAAACGATCACCATACGAATGGTGAGATCCATAAACATCATCTCTTTGAACGGCAAGACGGGCTGAGGAACAGAAGCCGACGAGTAAGTAGCGATAGTTCCACCGGTACGAATGCAATTGAGTACCTGAGGTAAATTTGACCCGAATTCCACATCCACCACTCGATCCACTTTTTCACCGCCGGCTGCGGTAACAACCTGTTCACCCCAATTGGCTTCACGGTGATTTACGACAGCATGGGCTCCAAGCTCCAAGCAGAGCAGGCGATCACTGTCATTACTGGCAGAAGCTATGACAAAAGCACCGGCGCTAGCAGCCCACTGAATGGCGTAGTAGCCGACACGCCCAGCTCCACCGGTAATCAAAATTTTCTGTCCGCTGACTTCTCCGTCTGCAAAAACACAACGATGGGCCGTCATTGCCGGAATACCGAGACAGGCCCCAATTTCAAAAGAGGTATTATCAGGCAGCTTAGCCGCACGACTGGCATCTAAAGCAACATATTCTGCAGCAGTACCCAATCGACGAACATACTGCGCTTGATAAACCCAAACCCGCTCGCCAATGCGATCAACAGAAACACCTTCGCCGACGGCTTCGATGATCCCAGCACCGTCGCTGTGAGGAATAACAAGTCCACCATCAAGCAGGTTGGGAAATGCACCAGCCCGTTTTTTTACATCCGAAGGATTTACACCGCTGGCGTAGAGCCGCACCAAAACCTCGCCACTACCGGCGACTGGCTTTGGCTGTACGCCAAGTTCAATGACGTCTTTTGCCGCGCCAAAGGCGTTAAACCAACCTGCTTTCATTTACAAACTCCTCGGAAAAGTTTTACGTTGAATTAGGATACCCAATTCGATAGCCCTTCGGTGTGGCCGTCAATGGCAAGTGCCTGACCAGAGATGTGTTTGCCTGCGGGCGAGCAGAGAAACTGTATAGTTGCTGCGATATCCTCAGAATCAATGAAGGTACGCATAGAACTTTGACGTTGGTAAATATCGCGAATATGGCCCGCGGAGACGCCCCGCTCTTCCGCGTCTTTTTCAATGACCCGCTCAATGCGCGGCCCGTTAACACTGCCGGGGCAAATCGCATTGACAGTAACGCCCTCCGGACCGAGCTCCATCGCCCAGGTCTTTGTCAGACCTATAACCGCCCACTTGGCAGCGGTGTATGGCGATCTCAAAGGAAATCCGAACAATCCAGCATTGGAAGACATATTAATAATGCAGCCTTTGGCCGCGCGAATCATCGGAGCTGCACGCCGAGTACAATAAAAAACACCGTTGAGATCTACTCCAATGGTTTTATCCCACTCGCAGGGCTCTATATCTTCTACAGGAGCGGTGGGTCCAGCAACCCCAGCATTATTGACCAGCACATCTAAGCGGCCATGCAGGGCTTCAACTTCATCGAACAGATTGTTGACCTGAAGCACATCCGAGACATCACAAAGGGTCCCATCAGCGGATGGATTGGCCTCAAAAAATTCATCCATAGATGTCTGGTTAACATCACAGATATGAACGGTGTCGCCACTGGCAATAAATGATTCTGCAATCACTCTCCCGATCCCAGAGGCTCCCGCTGTAATTAGCACCACGCGCTGCTGCGCCATATTAGGTCCTTCACTTGAATTAACATTGAGCCGGTCACGTATGACCAACTTCCTTAATAAACTATGCTGCCTTCACCTGCATTTCTAGGCAAATGATATTTTATTTAAAATGGATTAGTTATTATCATGTCACTTGCATTAAAGTCGCATAGTTAAGAGTATTGAGAGAACTCACAATATAAAAAAATTCACTTATTGGATTTAAAATGAATCGTCATACGAGCAAACGTCGACTGCCGTCTCTAAATGCTCTGCGCTCCTTTGAAGCGGCCGCACGGCACCTAAGCTTTAAGGACGCCGCGGATGAACTCAATGTATCTCAATCTGCCGTTAGTCATCAGATCAAGGCATTGGAAGAATTTCTTGGACTAATGCTCTTCGAGCGAAAAACCCGTGCTGTCGAACTCACCCGAAAAGGTCAACTCTATTACCCGACACTTCGCAATGCCTTTGACAGCATTGCCGAGGGGACAGAGATACTTCTTCAGGGCCAATCCATCGCCATACTAACCCTGCAAGTTTACTCGACCTTTACTATACGCTGGTTACTACCTCGTCTCGCGCGCTTTCAAGAAAATCACACTGATATTCAGATTCGTCTGCAAACCGCGCAGAGCGACGTCAACTTTGCACAGGACGATGTTGATGCAGCGATTATGATCGGCCAACCAACCACCGCAACGCTGCATTATGACCACCTTTTCGATTGTCAACTCTATCCCGTTTGCAGCCCGGAGTATCTCCAAAAACACGGGCCAATAGAATCACCCGAACAGCTTGCCGGCCTGCCGTTACTCCAAGTTTATCCCTCATCAGAAGATTGGTATCACTGGCTAGACGCACACGACGTAGATACCGTCAATCCAAATTCAGGATTGCAGCTTGAAAGTTACGACGTCGCTTTAATCAGTGCAGCTCAGGGAATCGGTATTGCCCTTGGCCAGCAGCCCTACACCAGTAGAGATTTTCGCAATCGCACTCTTGTTGAAGTATTTCCAGAATTGCGTGTAGCCAATCCCAACAGTTGGTACTTGGCCTATCGAGCAGAAAAACGACACATACCTAAAATAGAGATCTTTCGAGAGTGGCTACTTAACGAAGTAGTGGCAGATAACGAGCTACCAAAGCGTCAACCCTGACAAATATGCTTCTAACGCGTAATAGGGTAGCACTCTAAAACCGGCCCAAGCGCGTCGCGTAGCGGCGCGAGCCACTGCTCAAAAGGCTGCCATTGATTCATGCCGCTTCTATAAATGGGTTGTCGAACCTGCTCTGAACTAGCTGTGCGTATCGTGCGCTTATTCTCGTAAAATTTTAAACACTGCTCCTCAAATGGCAGCTGGCAGTAATCAAGTAGGCGCCGAACCTGATTTTCGGTGTCTTCAACCATCGCTTCATAGTGGACCCGAAGTACGCGGCCGGGCAGCACATTATCCCAGTGATCCATTATTTCTACATAGTCTCGATAATAACGTCCAATGCGCTCCTGCCCGTAGGTAAATCCCTGCCCTGAAGCAAACAGCTGTTTGTAACCACTAAAGCAACAATCCATTGGATGACGTCTTGCATCAATGATTTTTGCATTGGGTAATATCAAATTTATCAAGCCGACATGACTGAAGTTATTTGGCATCTTATCAAGAAAACGCGGAGTATCGGATACACGCTGCACTGCAGTGCTATCGAGATAGGACTGCCCCATTTCAGTAAACTGTGCGGCGTTCATTTGCGCAAGAGCTGCGGGATAGAGCCCTGGATCATGGCGATGCGCTCTCCCATCAATCTTCCGTGCCAGTGCGATAATATCCGCCAGCTCGGCAGTGCCCTCAACCTCACTATGGCTAGAGAGAATTTGTTCTATCAGGGTTGAACCTGCGCGCGGTAAGCCGACAATGAATATCGGATCATTTGCCTGACAACCCATCGATTGATTTTTACGAAAAAAATCTTCATTAAAGAACGACTTTATTTTTTGCGTATCTTGATGAAACCGGTCAGCACTCCAAGGCACACTCTTCCCTCTAACCTGATTCCCTTTGGCATAAGCAGCCATCGCCAGCTGATATTCTTTGCGATCTTCACGCGCTTTACCTAAAGCAAACAACAAATGATAGTAATCACGGTAGTCACAACTTTTATCGCGTAAAATAGCCTCCATCTGCGCTATTTTATCTTCACTGAATCTGTAGGTTTTCAGATTAGCGAGACTCCAAAATGCCTCGCCCAAACCTGTTCCCTGCGCAATACATTTTTCATATGCGGCAATAGACTCCTCTGCACGCCCCACTGCTCGCAGTGCATGTCCATAGCTCATGTGCACTTGCGGGTGAGAGGGAAATTTTTCGATAATGGACTCGAAAATTTCTAGCGCCTGCTGATGCTCATTGATCTCCACCAAATTGGCCGCCTTCATGGTCAACCAGACACCATTAGTCGGCTCAATCTCTAACAGTTTATCAAGCATCACTATCGCATCTTTGAAACGATGCCGCTTGTAAAGCACATTGGTGTAGCTATATCTCGCAGCGTGGTAATCAGGAGCTAGTTCAAGGCACCGAATAAGAAGATTTTCCGCGTCTTTCAATGCCCCTAGCTCCATTCCAACCTCGGCCAGCAGGCGAATAGCATTTACATTCAAGGGATTAATTTTGAGGAACGGGCGCAAGATAGCTTCCGCCTTAGCTACTTTACCATCCGCGATTAGCTCCGCAGCATCAACTAACTCTTTGTGGCCAGCCTGCGCGATCATCTGTGCCCGCATTGGATCAGTGTGCTGCATCTTTGACTCACTCATTGTTGCGACATTCCTGTGTTTCGGCTGCGAGTAAATTTATCACAGAAACAAGATCGGCGACTGTTCCGTTCTCACGAAACAGTCGCCTTTCAAGGGAGCGATATTATTAACTATAGTGTTTAGTTAAATTTCATACCAAACCGAGCACCAATAGTACGGGGTTTATTGACTGTTACCAGTCGCACAGCATCAGCGGTATTGATGTATAAATCAGCGACCTCATTTGTGAGGTTTTCAGCATAGAGCTCCGCGGTCCACTTGTCACTCTGCACGCCGATCGACCCATTGAGTAGGGAGTAAGCTTTCATCTGCTCACGCTTTGCCAAGAAAATATCGTTCCACATAGCATCGGTATGAACGTAGTTAAGCTGAGCATGACCCTCCATACCCATCACCTCAAAAGAGAATCGGCCGGTCAGATTGTATTTCGTATCGGGAGTGAAAGGTAAATCCTGTCCATCAATTGCATCTGCCCCCTCACCCCTACCGTCGCTATAATCGGCTGAAAGCTCCGCCTTATTGTGCGAAT
>LIDE01000026.1 GCA_001438605.1 SAR92 bacterium BACL16 MAG-120619-bin48
CCTCAATGATTCATCACAGCAATCAAGGTGTGTTCGCTGGATTGACTAATCCCTATCGCGCTACCCGCTATCACTCGCTGGTGATCGACCAAAAAACCCTGCCCGACTGCCTTGAGATTACCGCCTGGACCGAGACGGCCGACGGAGCAATAGACGAAATTATGGGTGTTAGGCATCGCGATTTAGCGATCGAGGGTGTGCAGTTTCACCCTGAATCGATACTGACGGAGCATGGCCACGAACTCCTCAATAATTTTCTGCGGAGCTAAGTGTGGATATCAAGCAAGCCTTAGAAATTGTTGTTAACGGCCATCATTTAACGGCTGAACAGATGCGTGACAGCATGCGTCAGATTATGACCGGCAAGGCAGAAGACGCACAAATTGGCGCGTTTTTAGTTGCTCTGAGAATTAAGGGTGAGAGCATCGACGAAATTGCCGCCGCCGTCGCAGTGATGCGTGAGCTGGTCACGGGTGTCGACATAGTGGCAGATCATCTCGTGGATATTGTTGGCACCGGTGGCGATGAGTCAAATCTGTTTAACGTCTCCACGGCGGCCAGTTTCGTGGTTGCAGCTGCGGGTGGCAATGTTGCAAAGCACGGCAACCGCTCTGTGAGCAGCAAAAGTGGTGCCGCGGATGTGCTGGAGGCTGCAGGGGTCAATCTTGATCTTTCGCCGCAACAGGTAGCACTCTGTGTACGTGAATTAGGCGTCGGCTTTATGTTTGCACCGGCCCATCACAGTGCCATGAAACATGCTATTGGCCCCCGCCGCGCGCTGGGGTTGCGAACTATTTTTAATATTTTGGGGCCAATGACAAATCCCGCGGGGGTCAAACGTCAGTTAGTGGGAGTTTATCAAAAAGAGCTCTGCCGGCCGATGGCCGAGGTGTTGGGTCGTCTGGGTGCCGACCATGTCATGGTGGTCCATTCAGCTGATGGTCTAGACGAGATAAGCGTCGCGGCAGAAACCCATGTCGCGGAATACAAGCTCGGACAGCTGAGCGAATTTACCGTCTGTCCGGAAGATTTTGCCATCGAGCGACAGAGTTTAGACGGGCTAGCAGTGACCAATGCCGCAGAGTCATTGGCGTTGATTGTCGACGCCCTCGGCAAGCAGCAGGGCGCACACAGCGCCAAGGCCGCTGATCTAATTGCGCTAAATGCTGGCGCGGCATTGTATGTGGCTGGCTGTGCCCATGATATCAAACAAGGTGTTGCCATGGCGCAAGACGCCATAGTCTCTGGGTTAGCAAAGGCAAAAATCAGTGATTTGGCGACCTTTACCCAAGTACAGCGCGACGCTTAAGTAGAAGATGACAAGATGATGACTCCAGAGACGCCCACCATACTGAAAAAAATTCTCGCCCGTAAACGCGAAGAGATTATCGAACGCAGTGCCCTCGAGTCTCTGACTGACTTGATGGCGCGCGCAGCACTCGCTGACACGCCGCGGGGATTTGCTGCGGCAATTGCGGCGAAAATTGCGTCAGGGGAATCTGCAGTGATTGCTGAAATAAAAAAAGCATCGCCAAGTAAAGGGGTTATCCGTGAAAACTTTGACCCCGCCGCTATTGCCAAAAGTTATCAGCAAGGGGGCGCATGTTGCCTGTCGGTCTTAACCGATGTCGATTTTTTTCAAGGCGCAGAACACTATCTAAAAGAGGCGCGGGACGCGACCAACCTGCCAGTAATTCGCAAAGATTTTATTATCGACGATTATCAAGTTTATGAAGCGCGCGCGATGAGCGCAGACTGCATACTGCTAATTGTTTCGGCGCTGACCGAGCAGCAGCTTACCCATTTACACGATCTTGCACAGTCGCTTGGAATGGATGTGCTGATTGAAGTACACGATGCGGCAGAACTCGATATTGCGCTTAAACTCGACAATCCAATGGTGGGGATCAATAACCGCAACCTTCATAGTTTCGAGGTGTCGCTGGAGAATACCTATAAGCTATTGGAAAAGATTCCTGCCGATAAGATTGTTATTACAGAGAGCGGAATTCACAGCGCACAAGATGTTGCAGAGATGCGCGCGCGCGCTGTAAATAGCTTTTTAGTGGGTGAAGCGTTTATGCGCTGCGATGACCCCGGTGCGCGTCTCGCCGACATGTTTCGTTAGTGGGTGGTTTGATCTCCCACCCTTCACACCCTCTAGCGAGTACCAAACACCACCATCGTTTTGCCGGCAACAGAAACTAATCCCTGCCCTTCAAGTTCTTTCAATACACGGCCAACCATTTCCCGAGAGCAGCCGACAATGCGGCCAATTTCTTGACGGGTAATTTTAACTTGCATTCCATCTGGGTGCGTCATGGCGTCCGGCTCTTTGCACAAATCCAGCAGCGTGCGTGCTACACGGCCGGTAACATCAAGAAACGCGAGATCACTCACCTTTCGCGTTGTATCGCGAAGTCGCTGAGCGATCTGTTTGCTGATGGCAAAAAGAAAGGCGGGATGCTTATGGCTGAGGTCAATAAATTTTGCGTAGCTTATTTCGCCAACTTCGCACTCTGTTTTAGTGCGAATCCACGCGCTGCGATGTTCTTGGTCAAACAGTCCCATCTCGCCAAAAAAATCGCCAGGATTGAGGTAAGCAAGAATAATTTCTTTGCCGTCGCTGTCGTCTTCAATCATTACTGTGACAGAGCCTTTAATAATGTAGTAAAGGGTGTCCCCTTGATCACCTGCGTAAATAATGGTGCTTTTAGAGGGGTAGCGCCGACGGTGACAGTGAGATAAGAATTCTTCGACGTTTGCAATATGGGGTGTCAGAGGTGCAAGGGCCAATTCGCTTCTCCATTTTTAAATTTAATCCAATGCCGTCGCATAGTCCATTTGCGACCACTGCCTTTTATAGTAGTCAAAAAAACGCGTCCGCGAGTAAATTTTAAGGCGCTGCTATGGTAATCTCTGCACCACTAAATATGAGGCGAATTATGAAAGCAACAGTGAAATGGGTCGATGGTGTGATGTTTGTTGGTGAGTCCGGCAGCGGGCACACAGTGGTGATGGACGGCGCCGAAAATCAGGGCGGCCGCAATATGGGAATCAGACCCATGGAGATGCTCTTGATTGGTGTTGGCGGGTGCTCGTCTTTTGATGTGATGGCCATGCTCAATAAAAGCCGTCAACAGGTGGTTCACTGTCGTGCAGACATTGAGGCTGAGCGCGCTGATGCGGTACCTGCTGTATTCACCAAAATCCATTTACATTTTGTGATTACGGGTAGAGATATCAAAGAGACTCAAGTGAAGCGTGCGGTCGAACTGTCAGCAGAGAAATACTGTTCAGCCTCTATCATGCTGGGTGCCGCTGGCGTCGAGATTTCTCACAGCTATGAGGTGTTGGAGGGCTAGTCTGCCCATTGCTAAATCGCAGGCAAAAAAAAGGAGCCTGAAGAAGGCTCCTTAAAAAATCCTTGGATGAATCACAAAGGAAGGGGTAGGGGTAAATCTGCTAAGCAGTGTTGGCTGAGTACTTCTTCAAACCGACACCACTTCAATGAGTAGCATTGTTAAGCATGGACCAGTCATACATCAAATGCATTTTTTGCATTTACGTCATGCGTTTCTGTAATGACCTGCTTATTTATGGGTTAAAAAAAAGGGGCCCTGTGATGGGCCCCTTGAAAAAATCCTATAGCAAGGATTAAGAGGGGTTCGGTCTCAGTCGCTGGCCTACTGCGCCAACGTCTTTTCTGAAGTCTTTAGTTTTGGCGATTTTAGATTTGCGAAATCATCTTTCGCTATTGCTGCGCCTGCTAATCCAGTGAAGCCGATTAGTATGTATACCAATGTCATGTCTATCTCCGATTTATTTGTAACGCCCTTTGCGCTACGGGTGCCAATATACTGATTGCTATGTCATAATCCAAATGCATTGTTTGCATCATTTGTATGCGTATTTGTAATGACCTTGGAGTGATCTATGAATCTTCAGCGACTCTCGCGTTTGGACCTCAATCTGTTGGTTGCGCTGCAGGCTTTGCTTGAGGAGAAGAGTGTTACGCGCGCGGCCCAACGGCTATTTATCACTCAGCCAGCGATGAGTCGGGTGCTGCAGCGCTTGCGTCAACAGTTGGACGACCCTCTGTTTACGCGCACGGGCAATGAGCTGATACCTACCCCAAAAGCACGAGACTTAGAGCTGCGCCTGCCGGGCATGTTAGAAGATATTTTAGATATGGTGACAGAGGGTGAGTTTGATCCGGCTGCCTATGTTGGCGAAATTACCATTGCGATTCCCGAGTTTATTGCTATCTCTTTGGCGTCGCAATTGACTGCGGTGTTAAACCAGTATGCTCCCGGTGTTATTTTGTCTATTTCCAGCGAGACAGATTCTGTGGAAGGTGAACTAGCCGACGGTGTGTTAGATTTTGCCATCGATATCCAGAAAGAAATCAGTAGCGATATTGGCACTCGCGATCTCGCGATATTTAGCCCCTCTATTTGGATGCGAACGGGCCATCCGTTGGCAGAAAAAGCCGCTGTTACCCTCGATGAGATTCTCGCTTACCCCTTTGTTCAGTACTATTTGCTGATTTCAAAGCGCGTTAGCGCGCGAACAGACGCTCGCTTTGATAGGGCATTGCGCGAGCTCGGCCGCATGCGTAAAAAAGCCATGGTGACCAATCAGCTAATGACAGCTATTGAAACTGTCTGCCGCACGGATTCGTTAATGGTTGCTGCGAAGTTTGGCTCGGGGATGGAGCATGAGTTGTACTCTATTGTGAGCAAATCCTATCCCGACGATTTGCCACACGAGGGCACCATACCGCTAGTCTTGCTTCAGCATAAGCGCACGATGGGATCACCTATTCATCGATGGTTGTCTGAAAAAATTGTCGATTTAGCCCGCGCCATGGATGAGGTGTGAACCACCGGCGCGGAGAAGGGGTTAGGCCTGAAAATTAGAGGCGATAGCTCGTCGCTGTCATAGCTTTGGAGACAAGGGTCATCATCTTTTTAACCGGCGTTGGGAAGGGATAGCCGCCGGCGTCGAGGGCGGTTTCAGCGTGCCGCTTTTCGTCGACCAACATCTGCTCAATAACCGCTCTGCTTTTGTGGTCAGCGGTGGGTAGCTCCTCAAGATGCTGTTGAAGGTGGTTGCACACCTGATCTTCAGTCGCAGCGACAAATCCAAGGCTTAATTTATCGCTAACCAGCCCAGCCGCCGCGCCAATACCGAAAGAGGCGGCGTACCACAGGGGGTTTAAAAGACTGGTTCGGCCATCTAGCTGTTGAATACGCTCTTCACACCACACTAAATGATCAACTTCTTCTGCGGCAGCTTCAGCCATTTGCTGGCCCACTTCTGGCAGTTTGGCGGTTAAGGCCTGGCCTTGGTAGAGCGCTTGGGCGCAGACTTCGCCAGCGTGATTTACCCGCATAAGTCCCGCCGCATGGCGTTTTTCTTGCTCAGACAAATCGCCTTCCGCCGTTTCTGCTGCCGGCGATATCCGCGATGCTGAAGGCGTGCCGCGCGCTAGCGTGCGAAGGGCTTGGTCGGCTTGAACTAAGAAATGGTCAAGGGCGGAAAGCTTTGGCTGTGACATAAGGCCTCTAAGTCTCGGGTTACTAGGCTAACTATATTACTTTTACGGGGCGGTTTGCAGTGAAGATTTTTTAATCCACCAAATAGGGAGATAAAAAACCGCAAAAAAGAGCATGGCCACCAGTTCTGCGACCAGAATGTAGGTAGGCCACGGGCCAAACAAATCCAGCACAGAAGCGCTGCCGGGTTTGGCCACCAAATAAAAATAATTTGCGTCGATCAAACGGTTGATAGGATAGAGCATTGCCGCATAGATATTGAGCCAAACAAAGGTCACGACAATACCTTGCCAGCGCGGATAGACGCGAAAGGCCGCAATTTGGTGAATAACCAAAATTACCAACCCGCCATGCACAATCCAATACTTGAAGAATTCGTTGCTCGGGAATCCCACGTACAGATCGGGCGTCACCATTGCCTGTAGTGTTCCTGCCATCACCATATAGTAGAGAACTTCGTGGCGGCGTTGGCTTGGTTGCCAAAAAAGCAGCGGCGCAATGGCGGCAAACAGATTGCAGAGGGAGAGCGGCAGATCGACCAAAAGATCGAAACGTTGAAAATGTATCTTAATGGCGCTCCACATCAGCACAGTCAAAAACAGAAATAACGCTACTGCTCGCGTCAGCGTTAAATTCTGCTGGTAGCTCTGCGTGCGAGCGCACCACAGCGCTGCTGCGAGAGCTACAGCAAAGACGATTAACGCCGCAGCATGCTGCTCGGCGAACGGTTGAAACGGCGGCTCAATGCTTGTGAACTGATGCCAGACAGACATGTTGCACCTGTTATTTTTCTATTATTGTTTTTCGCGGGCGATGGCGCGCCAGCCGATGTCCGTTCGCAGATAGGCGTCTTTAAAGTTAACGGTTTTTGCTAGCTGATAGGCCGTTTGTTGAGCTTCGGCCACTGAGTTGCCGAGGGCGGTAGCGCAGAGAACCCGTCCGCCACTGGTGACAACTTGTCCGTTGAGCAGTGCAGTGCCCGCATGAAATATTTTGGCGCCGTCAATTTTTGCGTCCCCCAGCCCGTGAATCACCTCGCCTTTGGCGTAGGTTGCGGGATAGCCTCCGGCAGCGATAACAACACCCACGGAGGGACGAACATCCCATTCGGCAACTTCGTTGTTCAGCGTGCCATCTAGGGCAGCCAAGCAGTGAGCGACGAGATCCGATTTTAAACGCATCATAATCGGTTGCGTCTCGGGGTCGCCAAAGCGACAGTTGTACTCAATCACCTTGGGGGTGCCATCGGCCATAATCATGAGCCCGGCGTAGAGAAAGCCGGTGTAGTGGTTGCCTTCCTCTGCCATGCCTTGGACGGTTGGGTAAATCACCTCATCCATCACCCGCTGATAAATGGTTGCATCGACCACGGGCGCTGGCGAATAGGCGCCCATACCACCGGTGTTGACGCCAGTATCACCGTCGCCCACGCGTTTGTGGTCTTGGCTAGTGGCCATCGGCAGCACATTTTTGCCATCCACCATAACAATAAAGCTCGCTTCCTCGCCGTCGAGATATTCTTCAATAACAACTCGATGACCTGCTTCGCCAAAAGCGTTGCCCGCCAACATGTCACGCACGGCGGCCTCGGCCTCCGCCAGTGTTAGGGCGACGATGACGCCTTTGCCTGCAGCTAATCCGTCCGCTTTGATAACAATTGGGGCGCCCACTTGGTGGAGATAGCTGAGTGCTTTATCGATGTCGGTAAAGTTTTGGTAGTTTCCTGTGGGAATTTTGTGGCGCAACAGGAAATCTTTGGTAAATGCCTTCGAGCCTTCAAGTTGTGCCGCGCCTTTTGAAGGGCCGAAAACGGGCAGGCCGCGCTGCTGGAAGAAGTCGACAATTCCGTCGACTAAGGGTTGCTCGGGACCAATAATGGTTAGCCCAACATTATTGTTTTCTGCAAAGGTAGCGAGGCCGTCAAAATCATCGATGGCAATGGCGGCATTCTGCACCGCAGCTTCAGTGGCCGTACCGGCGTTGCCTGGTGCTACAAATACTGTTTTTACCTGTGCACTTTGCGCTACTTTCCACGCTAGCGCGTGCTCGCGGCCACCAGAGCCAACAACTAATACATTCATCATGAGTAAATCCACTGTCAAAATTAATGGCGCAGATTGTAGCAGAGTAAAACCAGAAATATGCTCTAATGCGCTTGTGGATTAATTCGCTCGCCGTGATTTAAAGACGACTCACCGAGCGCAGCCGAGTTGCTGTAGGCGCGATCAATCCGCTGTGGCTGCGGCCAACGTACAAAAAAACAACTAAGGGGGATTTATTATTTCACAGCCAACTATTTTCTGGTTTCGACAAGATCTAAGACTCGCCGATAATCCGGGCTTACAAGCTGCCTGCGCGGCGGGTGAGGTTGTTCCTGTGTATATTGTCGAACCCAGCCTTGGACAGGATTGGGCAATGGGTGGCGCCAGCCGCTGGTGGTTGCACCATGCGTTGACGTCGCTCAATGTGTCCTTAGACGGCAAGTTGAATATTTATGCCGGTGATCCGCAGCAAGTGCTCAGCGCGGTTGCGCTTGAGACCTCCGCGCAGGGGGTGTTTTGGAACCGCTGCTACGAGCCGCAGAGTATTGCGCGAGATGCTGCTATTAAAGCCAGTCTTAAAGCGTCTGGCCTCGCTGTGCAAAGTTTTAATGGATCGCTGCTTTGGGAACCATGGCAGGTGGTCAAGAAAGATGGCACACCGTACAAAGTGTTTACCCCTTACTACCGTCGTGGCTGTTTGCAGCAACCCGCCCCCCGCCGGCCGCTGCCCGCGCCAAGCGACATGCAGCTGCTCAAGACCGAGAGTGATGTCAGCCTAGACAGTCTGGCTCTGCTGCCAACCATCGGTTGGGATGCAAAGTTGCAGGAACATTGGGATATTAGCGAGGCCGGTGGTCAAGATAGGCTGGAAGCGTTTATTTTTAACGGTATCCAGAATTACCGAGAGGGGCGTAATTTTCCCAATAAAGAGAACGTCTCTCGTTTGTCGCCTTACTTTCATTTCGGTCAAGTTTCGGTCAATACCGCGTGGCACGCAGCGTCGGATGCCGCTGCACTGATCGACAATGAAGCGAATTTGGATACCTTCCTCAGCGAGTTGGGGTGGCGTGAGTTCTCCTATTATCTGCTCTATTACTTCCCCACTTTGCCCACAGAAAACTTACAGCCACGATTTAATCAGTTCCCTTGGCAGCAGCATGCAGACGCTGAATTAAAGGCTTGGCAGCATGGACAAACGGGTTACCCTTTGGTTGACGCAGGTATGCGTGAGCTGTGGCAGACTGGGTATATGCATAATCGCGTGCGCATGGTGGTGGGTTCGTTTTTGGTGAAAAATTTGCTGATTCACTGGCACAGCGGCGAGCGCTGGTTTTGGGACTGTCTCCTCGATGCAGATTTGGCCAGCAATAGCGCGAGTTGGCAGTGGATTGCGGGTTGTGGTGCCGATGCCGCGCCCTTCTTCCGGATTTTTAATCCAATAACGCAAAGCGAAAAGTTTGATAAAGAGGGTGATTATATTCGCCGCTTTGTCCCTGAGTTGGCGAAACTGCCGGCAAAATACATTCACGCGCCGTGGTTGGCGCCGGCGGACATTTTGCGCTCAGCGAAGGTCACTATAGGCGTCGATTATCCCGCGCCGGTGGTGGATATTAAAGAGTCGAGGGAGAGGGCGCTGTCGGCCTTTAAGCTGACCAAAGATATTCCCCTTTAAACGACAACGCCCTGCTTAAGCTGCCTTAAACAGGGCGTTTTTGTGTCTAATGGAATCGCGTTAGTGGCGGAAGTGACGCATACCGGTAAACACCATCGCCATACCGTGCTCATTGGCGGCGGCGATAACTTCGTCGTCGCGCATAGAACCACCCGGCTGAATTACGCAGCTAATACCCGCTGCCGCGGCGTTATCGATTCCGTCGCGGAAAGGGAAAAAGGCGTCTGAGGCCATTACCGCGCCAACCACCTCCAGGCCTGCGTGCTCTGCTTTGATACCGGCGATCCGCGCTGAGTTGATGCGACTCATCTGGCCAGCGCCGACACCGATGGTGCGGTTGTCTTTCGCGTAAATAATAGCGTTCGACTTGACCATTTTTGCGACTTTCCATGCGAACATCATGTCGTTCATTTCCGCTTCGCTGGGGACGCGGGTGCTAACAACTTTGAGATCTTTTTCCTCTACCATACCGTTGTCGCGATCCTGAATTAATAAGCCGCCGTTGACGCGCTTGTAGTCGAAATCTTGAGGTCTGGTTTTGCCCCACGTGCCGCACTCCAGCAATCGCACGTTCTTTTTCGCCGCGACGACTGCCACAGCGTCTGCTGATACTGACGGTGCAATAATGACTTCAACGAATTGTTTTTCACAAATCGCTTCGGCGGTGGCGGCGTCGAGTTCACGGTTAAACGCAATAATGCCGCCGAAGGACGATTCAGGGTCGGTGGCAAAGGCGAGTTGATAGGCGAGATTAATATCAGTGGCCACCGCAACACCGCAGGGGTTGGCGTGTTTGACGATCACGCAGGCGGGTTGATCAAATTGCTTAACGCATTCCAGCGCGGCGTCGGTATCGGCAATATTGTTAAAGGAGAGCTCTTTACCTTGTAGCTGGCGAGCCGTTGCAACGCTGGCTTCTGTCGGATTGGCTTCAACGTAGAAGGCCGCCTTCTGATGGGGGTTTTCGCCATAGCGCATTTCTTGCGCTTTAAAGTACTGCACATTGTAGGTGTCAGCGAAGTCGCGCGCTTGGTTGTCGGTGTCGCGCGCGCCAAAGTAGTTGGCAATCATGCCGTCGTAGGCCGCCGTGTGCTCAAAGGCCTTGACCATAAGCTGATATCGGGTGCCGTAATCGAGCTGACCTTGATTGGCCTGCATTTTACTCAGCACGCTTCTGTAATCACTAGCATTGACGACGATGGCAACATCTTTGTGGTTTTTCGCGGCAGATCGAACCATAGTTGGCCCGCCAATATCGATATTTTCAATTGCGGTAGGCAGGGTGCAGTTGGGGTCGGCAACGGTGGCGGCGAACGGGTAGAGGTTCACCACGACCATATCGATGGGTTTGATGCCATGCTCTTGCATCACAGCGTCGTCGGTTCCGCGGCGACCGAGGATGCCGCCGTGCACTTTGGGGTGCAGTGTTTTCACCCGTCCGTCCATCATTTCAGGAAAGCCGGTGTAGTCTGAGACTTCCGTTGCGGCGATGTTGTTCTCTGTTAGCAGGCGAAATGTGCCGCCCGTGGAGAGAATTTCCACACCTTGTTCGGTTAATGCTTTGGCGAAGTCAACAATGCCGGTTTTGTCGGAAACGCTAATTAATGCGCGTGAAACTTTTTTCAGGTCGCTCATGAGATCCTCTAAGAAAAATTACAAAAGGTCGTATTGTTTTAACTTTTTTCGCAGTGTTCCACGATTAAGGCCAAGGGTTTCTGCCGCCCGACTTTGGTTCTGTCGTGTGTAGGCCATAACGGCTTTTAATAGCGGGGGTTCAACTTCTGCCATCACTATGTCGTACAAATTCTGTGTTGATTGACCATCAAGGTCGGAAAAATAGCGCTGCATCGCTTCGGTCACGCTCTGCTTGAGAGATTGACGCTGATAGCTCAATGTTGCACCGTCCATCGCATCAGCTTTTTCTGCAGGATTCATGCGGCGTGTACCTGAGTGAGTTGAGTGGTCGCAAGCTCGGTGTTGCGAAAAAATTGTTGCAGTACATATTGCTGCTCGAGGTGGCAGTCAATTTGATTAAACTGTTGGGTGAAGGCCTTGCCGCCTTCGAGAGCAGAGACATACCAGCCGATATGTTTGCGCGCAATTTTCACACCGGAAAAGGCGCCATAAAACGCGTGAAGTGCCGCAAGGTGTCGGCACATTACACGCTCGGCTTCTTCGATGGTGGGTTTGGCGGCCGCTTCGCCAAATTCTAGGTAATGATTAATCTGCTGGAAAATCCAAGGGTTACCCTGTGCTGCGCGGCCAATCATCACCGCGGCGGCACCGGTTTTCTCAAGCACGGCAAGGGCTTTTTCCGGCGAGGTAATATCGCCGTTGGCCATCACTGGGATAGAGACTGCGGCAACCACGTCGGCAATGGTGTCGTATTCCACTTCTTTGACAAACCGGCAGGCGCGGGTGCGGCCATGAATCGCAAGGGCGGCGACCCCGGCGTCTTCGGCAATTTTTGCAATGGTGAGTGCGTTGCGATTTTGTCTGTCCCAGCCTGTGCGAATTTTTAAAGTCACGGGGACATCAACGCTTTCAACAACAGCGTGGAGAATATCGCGAACGAGGTCGGGATGTTGCAGCAAGGCTGAGCCGGCGGCTTTTTTAAGGACTTTTTTCGCCGGACAGCCCATATTGATATCAATAATTTCAGCCCCTTGCTGCACGTTAAAGCGGGCTGCTTCGGCCATCATCAGTGGGTCATAACCGGCAATTTGCACGGACCTCGGGGCGGGCTCGTCGGCAAATTGAATCCGAAGTTTCGACTTTTGGCTTGACCATGTGCTCGGGTCTGCCGCGACCATTTCAGAGACCACAAGACCGGCGCCCATCTCTCGACAGAGCTGACGAAATGGCAGATCTGTAACACCCGCCATGGGTGCTAAAACTGTCTTTCGCTGAATCTGATAGGGTCCAATGCTAAACAATGTAGCCTCTGAGTGCAGTGCGGATTGGAAAAAGGGCGCTAATGATACCCTGTGAGGTGCTGATTAAAAAGTGATCAACTGAAAAAAAGTTGAAGATTATTCCTGTAGCTCAGCGCGATAGTTGACCGCTTCCGGACCGGGGTCGACGAGGCGAAAGCGGATGCGGGTGAGGTGCCCAGGGGTCAGGGCTGGCGCAGCCTTAGTTGAATAGGTGCTGAGGTATTCCTGCGGCCGAAAAAGGCGCTCACCAATCGTTTGGTTTTGCCAGTTATCAAAGCGTAAGTTGATGTTGGGGTAGGGTTGGCGCTGTTGCGCCGTGTTTTTGATCAGCACGTCGACAAGGATTGCGCCGGGGTACTCGGAATCAGCACGAATAACCAGTTCATTGATCTGCAGTTGGCGAATATCGCTAAAGGGTGCGACTTTACAGCCAAGGTACTGGCAGTAGAGGGTTATCGCGTCGCGGAAGGGTTTTTGAGTACTGATCTGAGCGCTGAAAAAGTAGCTGTATTGGGCGCCGAGGAGAAGTGCGCCAAGTAAGAGCGCTGTTGCCTTCCACGCAAGGCTTCGAAAATTATTAAGACCCATTGGTTTGCTTGGCTGGTCAGAAAACTCATTGTGAATTAGTTCAGTCAACCGCGGTGACGTTTCCTGCTGCATCGCCTGCTCAATTGTTTCTGGGTCAACAGAGGCGGCAACTTCGGCCGAGAGAGTATCGACAAGTGACTGTCGGGCTGGCTCGAGTTGATGGTCGAGCGCATTAAACACGCCAATACACTTGCCGCAGCGGACAATGCCGCCCGCGCTCTCGAGCTGCTCTGCGGTAACTCGAAAAGTGGTGGTGCAATGTGGGCAGCGGGTGGTGTTGGCAGACATGATCATTCACTTAAGGATTTGTCTGAGTTTAGCAGCATAAGGGGCGCTTATCTGCGATCTTTCGCCGGCCTGTTCTGGATGATTAGGCGTTTTTGCGCGCTGATAGCTGGGCCCATTCCGATTCAATCGCCGCGTCTGCAAAGGAAAAGTCGTCTCTATAGGGCGCGCAAACGGCGTCGATCTGGTGCTCCAAGAGGCCTGACAGACAGAGGTTGCCGTTGGCAGCGGTCATGGCCGTCAGCGTTGGTGCGAGGGTGATCAGCGGTGCCGCAAGGATATTGGCGAGCATGGTTTGGCCCACACTGTTGGCGGGCACTTGGTCAGGCAAATAGGTTTCTAGGCGCTCGGCGGCAATATTGTTGCGCTGGGCGTTGTCGCGGGTGGCCAGCAGGGCTTGCGGGTCGTTGTCCACAGCAATAACGCGCTCTGCGCCCAGTAAGAGTGCAGCAATTCCAAGAATACCGGAGCCGCAGCCGTAGTCGATCACTGTTTGTCCGGCGAGATCTTGCTTGTCGAGCCAGCGCAAGCAGAGGTGTGTTGTGGGGTGGCTGCCTGTGCCGAACGCAAGACCGGGGTCGAGACTAAGATTGATGGCATCGGGGTCGGGTGGCGCTATCCAGCTAGGGCAAATCCACAGACGATCGCCGCATTTCAGGGGGGAGAAGTACTTTTTCCACTCCTGCGACCAGTCTTTATCTTCAAGCTGCTCCCACTGCACGGCGGAGAGCCCCGAGATCATATTTTGCAGCTGTTCGGTTATTTCTGTGGTGTCAGTGTTGGCGTCGAAGAGAGCTTTGATTTGGCAGTTGTCCCACAGGGGTGTCTCGCCAACGCCGGGCTCGAGGATGGGTTGATCTGCGGCGTCTTCAAGACTCACTGATACGGCGCCACAGTCGAGTAGCGCATCTTCGATGGCGCCACTGCTTTCGCGAGTGGCGCTGACCATGAGTTGTAACCATTGCATAAAGGTATGCGCTCAGTGCTGAGAGGACGGCTGCGGCGAGGAGTGCCTTACAGTCCGAGTTTCTTCTCAAGATAGTGAATATTGACGCCACCCTTTTTGAAAGCCGCATCTTTTACCAAGTTTTGGTGAAGCTCAATATTGGTTTTAATACCATCGATCATCATTTCGTCGAGCGCATTGCGCATACGCGACAGAGCTGCATCGCGGTTGTGACCATAGGTAATAATTTTGCCGATAAGCGAGTCGTAGTTGGGTGGTACGCGGTAGCCATTGTAAATATGAGAGTCTACTCGCACGCCGTTGCCGCCGGGCGCATGATAACTTTTGATGGTTCCCGGCTGCGGCAAGAATGTTACGGGGTCTTCAGCATTTATGCGGCACTCGAAGGCGTGCCCGCGGAAAATGATATCGTCTTGCTTGAAGCTTAAGGGCAGGCCGCTGGCAATCAGGAGCTGCTCTTTAACAATGTCGACGCCGGTAATCATCTCGGAGACGGGGTGCTCGACCTGAACGCGGGTGTTCATTTCAATAAAGTAGTAGTGGCCATCTTCGTAGAGAAACTCAAAGGTACCTGCCCCGCGGTAGCCGATTTTAATACAGGCGTTGGTGCAGCTCTCGAAAACGGCTTGGCGCGCGGCTTCAGGAATACCTGGGGCTGGTGCTTCTTCGAGCACTTTCTGATGGCGGCGCTGCAAGGAACAGTCGCGATCGCCGAGGTGAATAGCGTGACCTTGGCCGTCTGAAAGAACTTGCACTTCGACGTGGCGTGGATTTTTTAAGAACTTTTCCATGTACACAGTGCCGTCGCCGAACGCGGCTTGGGCTTCCGTTTTGGTAATCGCGATAGCGTTGATCAGTTTGTCTTCGCTTTCAACAACGCGCATGCCGCGCCCGCCGCCACCTGCCGCCGCCTTGATAATAACGGGGTAGCCGATGCGCTGGGCTGTGGCGTGAAGTAGCTCGTGGTCGTCGCCAAGAGGGCCGTCGGAGCCAGGCACCGTTGGCACGCCCGCTTCTTTCATGGCTCTGATGGCTGCCACTTTGTCACCCATAATGCGAATAACGTCGGCGGTCGGGCCAATAAACACAAAGCCACTATTTTCGACTTGTTCAGCAAAATCCGCATTTTCCGCCAAGAACCCGTAGCCTGGATGCACGGCATCGGCGTTGGTTATTTCCATGGCGCTGATAATTGCGGGAATATTGAGGTAACTCAGATTTGAGGGGTTTGGCCCAATACAGAGTGACTCGTCGGCGAGTTTCACGTGTTTGAGGTCAATATCCACTTTTGAGTGAACAGCGACTGTTTTGATATCTAACTCTTTGCAGGCGCGCAAAATCCGCAGGGCAATTTCACCGCGGTTTGCAATCAGCACTTTTTCCAGCATGGTTTTATCCCTGACAACAATTAAATAATGGTGAACAGTGGTTGATCATACTCAACAGGCTCGCCGTCTTCCGTGTGAATGGCGCCGATAGTGCCGGATTTGTCCGCCTCAATTTGATTCATCATTTTCATCGCTTCGATGATGCATAAAACATCGCCAGCCTTGACCGCTTTGCCGACTTCAACAAACGCGCTTGAGCCGGGTGATGGCGAGCTGTAGAAAGTGCCTACCATCGGTGATCGAACCTGGTGGCCGGCGATTTCTGCGGGCGCTGCGGCGACCTCTGGTGCGGCAGCGGCTATTGCGGGAGCAGGCATTTGCATCGGCGCGTGAGCCATAGGTGCTTGCACGGCGTAGGTTGTTCCTTGGGCGCCACGGCTGATGCGGATGGACTCCTCACCCTCGGTGATTTCCAGTTCATTGATATTTGATTCTTCGAGTAGCTCGATGAGTTTTTTAACTTTGCGAATGTCCATAATATCTCTCGGTCTTGGATTATCTTTGATTAAAGGTCGAACTTATCTATAGCGGCTTGCAGTGCTAAGTGATAGCTTTTTGCGCCAAAGCCGCATATCACGCCTTCAGCAATGTCTGAAAAATATGAGTGCTGCCGAAATGCTTCACGGCTGTGAACATTTGACAGGTGCACTTCGATAAACGGAATTTTCACCCCCAGCAGCGCATCGCGCAGCGCTACGCTGGTGTGCGTGAAGGCAGCGGGGTTGATAATAATAAAGTCGACAGACTCTTGCTGCGCGGCATGAATACGTTGAATTAGCTCAAACTCTGCATTGCTCTGGAGGCTCGAAAGGCTGTGGCCTGCGCGCTCAGCTTGCTCTTGCAATGCTTGGTTGATTTGCGCAAGAGACGTGCCGCCATAAATCTCAGGCTCGCGGACACCGAGCAGGTTGAGGTTGGGGCCATGGAGTACCAGTATTGATGCCATAGTGCTTCTCGATCGCGCTGTACGAGGGGTTTTTTAAGCTTGGGCGAAGTCTGCCCGAAAATAAAACAACTGTCCATTGATTGATATCAAAATAAGATTTTCGGCGACGTTAGCGGAAAATGACGACGACTTATCGTTAGATTAAGTTGTTTTCGATAATTAGTCCGAGCTTGTATGGCGACGTTTGCGCTTTTTAACCCACTTTTCGGGGTCAAAGAGCGCAGATTAGCTGAAAGTCGCGTAAATTGGGTCTAAAATCGGCAAATAGGGTTCTAAAAAGCGGGAACTCACTTAATTGCGAAATTTATTGCCTCAATCATCGTCGTTTCGGTGAGTATCTGCGGAAGGATCACAGGTTCTCCCGGCCCTTTTGGATAGAGAAGATACAAAGGTACACCGCTGCGCCGAAAGCTGGTGAGTAACTCGGTAATCTGCGCATCGCTATTTGTCCAGTCGCCCTTGAGGTAGACAACACCACTGTCGCTAATTAATGCCTTTACCTTGTCGGAGCCCAAGGCGACTCGCTCATTGACCAAGCAAGTGATACACCAATCCGCGGTTAAATTGATAAATACCGGCTGCCCTGAAGCGCGCAGCTCGGCAAGGCGCTGAGGCGAATACACCTCAAAATCGGCCTTCTCACGTCCTTGCTCAAGTGCCATGTAAGGCGCCGCGAGCGCGCTCGCCAACACGGCAATCGCGGTAAGTTTCACCAGTGGCTTGGTGCTTTGTTTCCACAGCCAGAGACCCATCACCAGAAGAACAAGTCCCGCAACAGCCGTGGCGGCGACATCCGTAGAGGTCTGTCGGCCGGCAACCCACAACAGCCAGACAGCCGTCAAATAGAGGGGAAATGCCAGAAACTGCTTAAAACTGTCCATCCAAGCGCCAGGTTTCGGCAGTTTCTGGCTAAGGCCGGGGAGCCAAGCCAGCAGAATAAAGGGAAGTGCCATACCCAGCCCGAGAAAGGCGAAAACCAGTAACGCTATATAAGAGGGTTGTGCAATGGCAAAACCAAGGGCTGGCCCCATAAATGGCGCAGTGCATGGGCTTGCGACAGTTGTGGCGAGCACCCCAGTCATAAACGAAGACCCCAATCCGTCTTGCTGCTGACTGTCTTGGCCAAGGGACATTAAATTGCTGCCAATCTCTAAATAACCCGAGAGGCCAAGCCCCATCACAAAGAATAAGTAGACCAGAGCGATAACAAATAGCGGCGACTGCAGCTGAAAGCCCCAGCCGATGCTCTCTCCCGCGGCGCGCAATGCCAGCATCACAATTGCGATGGCAACAAAGCTTATAACCACACCTGCGGTGTAGGCTAACCCGTGAATATGCCGACTGCGGCGAGTCTGGTGGGTCATGGTAAAGCTTAAAACTTTGATCGACAAAATGGGGAAAACACAGGGCATAAGGTTAAGAATAATGCCTCCTGCGAAGGCAAAAAGTAGCACGAGCCCCAATGACAGAACACTTTCATCCTCAAGCACGGGTTGGTCTGCGAATGGCTGGCTGGCCACGTTGACCACGCCACTCTGTCTGTCGATGCGAAGCCACTGTTTAAGCGGCGGGTAGCAGAGGCCTGCGTCAGCGCACCCTTGAGATTCGATTTGAAGGGTTAATAAATCACTCTGGGAGGCGTAAGGTAGCCGCACGACGGTTTGACCGTAGTAGACTTCTAACTCTTTCTCGAAATAGTCGTCCCATTTTACTTTGCCAGACTCAAACACTGGCTGCTGCAGCTCTGCGCCCTGACCGATAACTTTAAAGTTAAAGCGGTCGCGGTATAAATAGTAGCCATCTCGAATAGTCCAGTTGAATATAACTTCATCGTCAGTGGCGGTAACGCTCAACTGATAGGCTTGCTCAACGGGTATGAAGGCAGCGTTGTCGGCAAGGGCGTTAAAAGTGTTCGGTGCCTTTGGTGAAAAAAGCTCTTCAGCGCCGACTGTTGCCGTTATAAAGGCCAATGCCACAACAATAATTCGAAATGCGTTATTCATAATAGATCCGGAAGATTTATCAATATCGTACGTTTTAGGTGTCGCTACGGTTTGATTGTGGTGGCTGATTATAGAGTAGTGCGGCTCAGCCGTCCCTGCTTATCGCTCTGTTGGCATCGGGCAGTTGATAAACCGGCTGCGGCAATTAGAATATGTAAAATAAGATTATTTTTGCGCAACGTTCAATGTAGTATCACAGGCAGTGTCACAGATTACCGAATCAAAAAGGGCTTCTATGAAAAACGTTCTACTCTGCAGTTTATTGATTATCGCTGGCTGCGCGGCAGCTACGGAAACGTTTCGCACCGAAAACAGTTATATCAGAACCATGCCGCCAGGGCAGAAAGTGACGGCGGCCTTTTTGCAGCTGACCAATATCAGTGATCGCCTGTGCACAATCACCGGTGGTTCCAGCGATATTGCCAGCGAGCTGCAAATTCATGAGCATCAGCACAGTGACGGAATGATGCGCATGCGTCCCGTTGCCGCAGTTCCTGTCGCTGCGGGGGAAACGGTCTATTTCCAGCCGGGAAAACTCCATCTGATGTTGTTCGGTGTTGAGGCCGTTCTGCGCCCTGGCGACGTCCATGAGATACGGCTGACAACGGACAATTGCGGTGTGCTGATATTTTCAGCGGAAGTGCGCAGTTTGTTAAAGAACACCGAGTCTATGCCGGTCATGAATCATCACAGTGCGGGGCCTAGCGCGAAATAAACAGACCATTATTTGCTGCGCATCTACACTTAATAAATAATAAGACTGGGTCAACAGAGAGTTGCAGGACGGTCTGCTTGCGACCCCGAGAATTTGACTGCGATTGACAAGCGGGCAGGGCCTGCAGACGATGGACGCCGAGGTTCGCCTCAAGGTGCAAAGGAATGAACGATATTTTTCCTAAAAAAGGCGTGAGTGGCATAGGTTCAGATTTGAGTCGCGCCCTTGTTGCGGCAAAATTGGCCGGTGGTGTTATGGTCATCGACCGCAACTTCCGCGTTGTTATGATTGATCGGAAAGCAGCGGAATTTTGTCGTGTGTCGTCAGGCCAGTCTCAAGGAAAGCGGTTTTACGCACTATTCCCCTCGTTGATGGGCAGTGCCCTCTCGGGAGAGCTGCACGATGTTTTCGGCACCGCCTGCACCAAGCGCTGGACACGCCCAGCAGACAATAAATTGCTCGATCAATTTGTTGACGCTTTTGGCCGAGAGCGCGCAGCGCTGATAAGTATTTCACTGGAAGCCTTCGAAGACCCTTCAAATACCTATGCATTAATCAAGTTGGCGCTGCAGAAAACAGCGGTGCCCTCCGTCGACGAGGGTTTAAAAAAAGGACCAGTATTGTTGCGCCCTGCGGCGGCACCGACACCCCCAGCATCCAAAGAGGTGCTGGTGGATGACAGCGTTGCATACATTGTTACTGATCAGCGCGGAATCGTATCCTTTGCCAGTGACAAGACCGAGCGCATTTTTGCCTACTCGAAGGAACTGCTTGAGGGTTGCTCTGTGCGCCTGCTTTTTCCGGGGCTGGATGAAATGGACAGTTTGGATTTAATTGCCAGTTTTGAGCGTCTCATCAGTCAGCATATTCAAGGCTATGTTTTGGCAGCGACGGCTGAGGGCAACGCCCGCTACCTGCACGTAAATTTATTTCGCTCAGCGGCCAAGGACGACGAGTTTGTCATTGTCTGCCGCGATTGCACCCACGCCAGCCAGCACGCCGATGACTTAATTAACCGCGCGCAGCTTTTTGATCTCACCTCGCAGCACATTGCAGATGGCATCTTAATGGTCGATGCGGAAGGCTTTGTCACCGAGATGAACTCTATCGCCGAGCAGCTATTGGGCGTCGAAATGGACGACTCCAAGCCCATCCAAATTCACAAGGCAATGCCGCTGGCGAGCGAAGAGACAGGCGTTGCGGTGACGCCAGTCCATGATGCCCTCAACAAAGCACTCAACGTTGAATCGAACCAATCCCTGTTACTGAAACTTCGCGGCGAGCCGCCGTTAAGCATCTCTGTATCCGCATTCCCGCTGCGCGATGTGATCGGAAAAATTAACCAGTGTTTAGTGATATTTAGACCTGTCAGCGAAGCTCGCAGAGTATCAACAAGACTCAAATGGCAAGCCATGCATGATCCGCTAACTGGTCTGCCCAACCGTGCGTCTCTCTCCTCGCGGATTCAAAAGGCGATTGAAATCGCTAAGTTGGAAGGCGCTATTCACGCGCTGCTATATATCGACCTGTACAATTTTTCTGTTATCAATGACACCAGTGGTCACACCGCGGGCGATGAGCTACTCAAGCAGTTTGGACACCTATTAGTTCGTGTGGCGGGCCCCAGCGACATCGTCGCCCGCATTGGCAACGACGAATTTGCGCTATTGATTCATCGGGTTAATTACGACAAAGCCATGGCGCTCGCAGAAAAAATTCTGTTTGAATTAAAAGAGCTCAAAATTCCATGGGAAGGTGAGGTGTTGAAAATTGGCGCCAGTATTGGCGGCATACTGATTGATGCGAATGCACTGTCCGACATTGATCTGATGATTTCTGCGGGATCTTCCTGCGCGACAGCCCGTGATAAAGGTCGCAATAAAATCCACTTTCAATCTTTCAACGAAGAAGTGGCCAAGCGGCGCACCCTTGCCACGGCTATGCCCAAAATTGTCTCAGCGCTTGATGAAAATCGCTTCACCCTTTTTGCTCAGGCCATTATGCCGGTAAAGCGCTCTCCAGGGCCCGACAAGTATTATGAGGTGTTGGTCAGAATGCGTGACAGCGACGGTACCATTTTGCCACCGTCAGATTTTATTCCTGTCGCCGAACATTTTTCGTTAATTGATGACCTCGACAAATGGGTGTTCAGCCATTCATTGAAGTTTCTGCAAATGCTTAAAGCCAAAGGTATCCGACTGCCAAAGCTGTCAGTTAACTTGTCCGGCAGTACGGTGGGCGATGAGAACGCCATTGATTATATCCTCGCCGGATTCAGCGACTCTGGAATTGCCCCCAAACATATACAGTTTGAAATAACCGAGACAGCGGCGGTGAAACATCTGCAGGAGGCAAAGCGACTTATCGCCACCTTGCGTTCTGTGGGGGTTTCGATTGCGCTCGACGACTTTGGCAGCGGGCTGTCTTCCTTTGCCTACCTCAAGGAACTGCCCATCGACTGCCTGAAAATTGATTCGAGTTTTATTCACACAATGGAAAATAGCGAAGTCGATTACTCGGTAGTGAGCACCATTAACCACCTCGGCCACATTATGGGCATCACAACTGTAGCCGAGGGTGTTGAAACTGAAAAGCAGGCGCAGCTATTGAAAAAAATTGGTGTCGATTACCTTCAGGGCTTTTTGTATCAGCATCCACAGCCGCTCAGAAAAATCACCTTTTAGTTGCGCATTAGTCGCGCACTTTTAACGACGCTTTTAATGTCGCGTAGCCATCACTGCGCAGACGTGGACCATAGTCAGTCACCACGTGGCCCGCAGCCAAATTGGCAAATGTCGCGGCTTCGAGACACTCGCAACCCTGAGTCAGTGCATAGAGATAAGCGCCCGCAAACATATCGCCGGCCCCATTGGTATCGACTGCTTTGACAGGCTGTGCGGGCGCATGCAGAAAGTCGCAGCCATTGAAAATAGTGGCGCCTCGACTCCCTCCTGTGACAACAAACTGCTTTGCTGT
Source organism: SAR92 bacterium BACL16 MAG-120619-bin48 (assembly GCA_001438605.1). Taxonomy (GTDB): domain Bacteria; phylum Pseudomonadota; class Gammaproteobacteria; order Pseudomonadales; family Porticoccaceae; genus HTCC2207. Next base: position 22,080 of record LIDE01000026.1, read on the forward strand.
GCTCTTGAGTTGCTCCAGCGCTTGATCAATATCATCGGTTTCACACCACGCCAGCGCTTCCGCTTCATTGCAAAATAACAGATCAATTCCAGCGCCGACCATTTGCTTAAGTCCCTCGCGAAAGTGCGCCACTATGCCCGGATCCGATAGGCTGAGTGCCACTTTTGTCTGAGCTTCTCGCGCGCTGGCACACGCGCTCAAGGCAGCTTCGCGGGTGCTATCACCGGTGACAAGATAGCCTTCCAAATACAGGTATTCAGAGTTGGCGATTGCTTCGCGGTCGATGTCGTCTGCAGATAGTTGAGTGCTGATGCCAAGAAACGTGTTCATGGTGCGCTCGGAATCATCGGTAATCATAACCAAGCATTTACCGGTTGTGCCGGATTCGACCAGAGATTGCGGATTGTGATCGACACCATTGTCGGCCAAATCCTGCATATAAAAACGCCCGTAATCGTCGTTGGCGACTTTACAGGAGAAATAGCTTTTTCCGCCAAACTGACTGAGCGCGATCAGAGTGTTAGCAGCAGACCCGCCGCAGGCGCGCTTGGACATGACTAGATGATCTTTCAGACTCGCCTGCAAGAAGTCCTGCCGCGCCTCGTCAACCAGCGTCATTAAACCCTTTTTAATGTCCAGGTTGTGTAGGTCTTGGTCAGTAACGTCCAGTTCAGTATCGACCAAGGCACTGCCCAAGCCATAAACATCGTATCGCTTCATCACGTTGCTCTTTTTAGTGTCTGCTACGCTGGCGCGCGATGGGTAACAATGCCCTGCTGAGTCGCCAGAAATAGTACATCTGCGGGTTTTCGCGCAAACAGACCATTGGTGACAACGCCGGTAATTTGATTGATCTGTTCTTCTAGCACGCGAGCCGATGCCATCGGATAGAGATGGTGGACATCTAAAATTTGATTGCCGTTGTCAGTGACAACGCCTTCGCGCCAGACAGGATCTCCGCCCAGTTTGACCAGCTCGCGGGCAACATAGCTGCGCGCCATAGGAATCACTTCCACGGGGAGCGGGAAGGTGCCAAGAAAATCGACCCACTTGCTCTCGTCGGCGATGCAGACGAATTCGTTGGCGACTGCGGTGACAATTTTCTCTCGAGTGAGTGCAGCGCCGCCGCCCTTGATAAGCTCTAAGTGTGGATTGGCCTCGTCCGCGCCATCGATATAAATAGTCACCTCAGGTGCCGCATTCAATTCGATAACGACCACACCAAGACGTCGAAGACGTTCAGCAGACGCTTCTGAACTTGCTACTGCGGCTTGAAATTTCTCTTTGTGCTCGGACAGTAAATCAATAAAACAATTCGCCGTTGACCCCGTGCCAATACCAACAATACTGTCGCTATCGATTCTGGTTAACGTGTATTCCACCGCGGCGGCGGCCACGGCTTGTTTCAATTGATGTTGATCCACTGCAAACCTCACGAATAATTTATGTGCTGAGATTATACGGAGATAGTCAGAATAAAACAGATTGATTGCTTTCAGGCTGGCGTAAATTAGCTTATCAACATACCATTCATTATTCTCAACCCAATTATCGGAACCTCCATGCCGACCACGTATGTAAAGAAAATTCTCGATGCACGAATTTATGATCTCGTTATCGAAACCCCGATCGATAAAGCGCCCCTTTTATCGCAGAGAATGAACAATGAAATCTTGTTGAAGCGCGAAGACTTGCAGCCCGTCTTTTCCTTCAAGTTACGTGGCGCTTACAACAAACTGCGTCAGCTCTCGGAAGAGCAGCGTCAGACCGGTGTTATTGCCGCGTCGGCAGGCAACCACGCCCAAGGCTTAGCGCTTGCGGCGAAAAAGATGGGTGTGAAAGCAACCATCGTCATGCCAAGAACAACGCCACAAATTAAAGTGGATGCCGTTCGTGCGCGCGGCGCAAAAGTGGTGCTCATCGGCGACAATTATGACGCAGCCTCGAAGCACGCCCAGAAGCTTGTGATTGAGAAAGGCCTAGTTTACATCCATCCGTTTGACGACCCAGATGTGATCGCTGGACAGGGCACCATCGGCATGGAAATTCTCCGTCAATGGCCCGGTGAACTCGATGCGGTTTTTATCGCAGTCGGTGGCGGCGGTCTTTGTGCAGGGGTCGCGGCTTACATAAAATATGTTCGCCCTGGGGTAAAGATTATTGCCGTTGAAGCCGATGACAGCGCCTGTTTGGATGCTGCCATGAAAGCAGGGCGCAGAGTGAAACTGAAAGAAGTGGGTATTTTTGCTGACGGCACTGCGGTGGCTCAAATCGGCAAAGAAACTTTCAGGTTGCTCAAGACGCTAGTTGATGAAGTCGTTACTGTCACCACCGATGAGATCTGCGCGGCGATCAAAGATGTTTACAACGACACCCGTGCAATCTGTGAGCCCTCTGGGGCTATGGGTGTTGCAGGGCTTAAAAAATATGTTGAAAAGCACGGCATTGAAGGCAAGACGCTACTGTCTATTCAGTGTGGCGCCAATATCGACTTCGATCGCCTGCGCTATATTTCTGAGCGAACCGAAATCGGTGAAAAGCGTGAGGCCGTGTTGGCGGTAACCATTGATGAGCGCCCCGGCAGTTTCAAGGCGTTTTGCACGGCGATGCAAAAACGTAATATTTCCGAGTTTAACTATCGCTTTAGCGACGCACAGAAGGCACATATTTTTGTCGGTGCGCAGGTTACCTGCGATGACGACCGCCATGCTTTGGTGGCAGATCTGCGCAGCAAGGGCTATCCCGTGGAGGATATGACTGAGAACGAAGTGGCGAAGTTACACATTCGTCACATGGTCGGAGGACGTTCGCCGCAGGTCGGTGAAGAGCAGGTATTTCGCTTCGAATTTCCAGAGCGCCCGGGTGCGCTACTGAATTTCCTGACCCAACTCGGCGGCGGATTTAATATTTCCATGTTCCACTATCGCAACCACGGTTCTGCTTTTGGACGTGTTTTAGTGGGCATTCAGGCGTCGAAAAAAGACCTCAAGCAACTGGCTGGATTCCTCGACAATTTGGGGTATCAGTATGTCAACGAAACTGATAATCCAGCGTACCAGTTTTTTCTCGGCTCTTAATACAGCCGAGAAAAAGCGGGTAAGGGATGCTGGGTGTCGTGCAGATTGGTTTACAAAAGCTCGCCAATTTGACGAATTTGAATAGCTTCAATACCGTCGCCCGCGAGGGTATCCGATATCACCACCACCCTATCTTGCGGTGAAAACTCGTCCCGTTTGATCATAATTGCCGCAGCTGCTGCCAGCGTTTGATCAGAGTCACTACCAAAATCAATCTGATAACTCAGGACATTTCGGTTCAACACCAGTTGACGGCGAGTCGCTGGGTTGTTGGTAAAGGCGCAAATAATGGGCTCTTGGGGGTGGCAGTTGGTCACCCGATTAGCCATCCGTCCGCGCCGCGTAGGAACAATAATCGCTTTCGCTGAAATAGCCTCGGCGAGGTCAACAGCCGCTTTGGCAATGTGCTGTTTGTCGGTGGTGATGACGAGATTGTCGGTAAACAACAGTCCGCGACTGCTCTCTGTTGAGCGAGCGATGCGATCGAGAGTTTCAACACAGCGCACCGGGTATTTGCCGATAGTTGTCTCCCCCGACAACATAATCGCGTCCGCTTCCTCGTAGACAGCGTTGGCGACGTCAGTCACCTCCGCGCGAGTTGGGATGGGGTTCTCAATCATTGATTCCAGCATGTGTGTCGCAACGATAGCGCGTTTGCCCATCTCCGCACAGGTGCGAATAATGCGGCGTTGAACCCGCGGCAGCACTTCGAAGGGAATCTCTACGCCGAGATCGCCGCGGGCCACCATCACGCCGTCCGCCGCCGCAATAATTTCCACCATATTGGTGATCGCCTCTTGGTCTTCAAGTTTGGCGATAATTTTGATCATGTCGGCCTTGTCGCCCAACAGCTCGCGAAGCTCTTCAACGTCTTTTGCGGCGCGGACAAATGAAAGGGCAATAAAATCGACGTCTTGGGCCATGCCAAATTCGATGTCGCGGCGATCTTTTTCTGTAATTGCTGGTAAGTTCACACGAATACCGGGCAAGTTGACGTGGCGTCGGCTCTTCAGCAGACCGCCGTCGATTACCTTGCATTGCATGATGCGCTCTTGTTTGCTGAGCACCTCGAGATTGATTAACCCGTTGTCTACGGTAATGATATCGCCAATGTCGACGTCATTAATGAGGTCATCATAATTAACATGAATAGACGATGACTCGACGTCCTCTGCCCCGCGAGCAACAATCGAAATGGTGTCCCCTTCATGCAGGTGCAGGTCATTAGCCATGTCACCCGTGCGGATTTCCGGACCCTGTGTGTCGAGGAGAACGGCGATAGGGTGGTTGAGTCTGCTGTTAAGAATTTTAATGGAATCAATCACTTTCTTGTGTGATTCATGATTGCCATGAGACATGTTCAGGCGCGCCACGTTCATGCCAGCATTGGCAAGATTTTCCAGCATTTCAAGCGACTCTGTGGCTGGCCCTATGGTGCAAATTATTTTTGTTTTGCGCATATTATCTCTTGATCGGTTGCGATTTTTTGTAAGGGAATATCCCACGTTTGATGTTCAATGGCGTCCATTTGTTGGCAGCTGTGGGCGAGGCCAACGAGCAGTGGATGCCGGTTTTGCAGCGTGCTGTTGGCCAGCGTGCGATCGTAAAATCCGCCGCCCATACCAATTCGGTTACCGCTGCGATCAAAGCCAACCAAGGGTAAAAAAACCACATCGAGTGACCAGACTGGGGCAACTGTTGAGGTCCCTAAAAGGGGCTCTAAAATACCAAAGCGATTTTTTTTCAGGGGGTCGCCGCGACGGTATTCGACAAAATACAGTCGGTTAGCTTTCAGCGGGTGGATTACAGGTAAAAAGCATAGCTTGTCCGCGTTTAACGCGATATCTAACAACGGTGCCGGATCAATTTCGCCATCGCTCGCAAGGTAGAGCGCTACTCGTTTTGCGCGCAAGAAAAAACCTTGGCGGGAAATAATTGCTGCCAAGTCTTGAGCAGCGACACGCTGCTGAGCAGGATTTAAAGCCCGTCGTTTTGTTCGTAGCGTTTGTCTAACGTCGCTAAGATTCATCGGTACACAGCTATGGGTAAGTAAAAATCCCAGAGTGCCGCTGTCAACGTGGCCTTGAACCGAAAAGTTCAAGGTGGTTTCAATCGCAACATATCAGGCTTTCCGACGCACGGAAGTGCACAACAATGTTGGCGGAAAGGAACCAGGTAATAATTATCGGCTCAGGGACTTCTTGACTGGCACACACCCTAGGAGGGGCAAGTATAGCAGAGCCGTCAAAAAAGAATCGACTAAAACCGCGGCAATCGTTTGCTTGCGCACAACTTAGCGGTCGAGATCAGACAACGCGTCAGAGAGTTTGCTGTTAATTGATTGTAAAACCTGCGCTGTCTGACTGTTGCTGGCGGCATTTTTTTCGCTGCGAATCAAGTCGTGGGCCAAATTCAGCGCAGCCATAACAGCGATGCGTTCAACGCCGATAATGTGCGAGCCGCGGCGAATTTCTTCCATTTTTTCATCGAGTAATTTAGCCGAAAGCTCAAGCGCTTCGCGCTCTTCGGGCTTGCAGTTGACCTGATACTCTTTATCGAGAATACGAATTTTCAGAGAAATAGACGCCATGATTAGTCCACGTTGAGGCTTTTCAGCCGATTGATCATCGTTTCTATTTTTTGTCGCGCCATTTCATTTTGTTCCAACAGCTTGCCGCGCTCGCTGGCCAAGCTTGATTCGCGGGCCCGCAAGGCTTGGTTCTCACGCTTAAGCTGATGGCATAGCGCGATCAAGCTATCGAGGTTCTCTTCTAACTTTTCGAAACCACTCATAATTGGGCGACTTTGTATATTTATTGCGGACAAGGTTAGCCGACTAACTATAGGCATTGCTATTGATTTGGTCAATTACAACCTGCGTGCGCGGGCTATTTACTGTTTTGTTGCGCGCGTTGCTATTCTAGCGATGTAGCGTGCAGTGGTATTTATACAATGATAGGATGCCAACTGCTAAAAAAAGAGGCGAAAAAATGACATTTGAACAAGTCCAAGAACTGTTTTTTGAGTTGCGTGTCAACGCCGAGCCCTCTGGATTTCACGGATTTTTGTGCGGTCGTCTATGCAGCGGCGCAATGCCCTTGGATCAGCTGATTGCGCTGTCGATTGACTGGCTTGGATTGTCTGACGAGCAAGCCGATGCCGCCGAAAACCGGCTGCGCGATTTTTATCAAGTGGCGCTGCACAGTCTTGAAAATAGTGCATTTCTGTTCCAGCCTTTACTGCCAGACGACGAGCTGCCATTGCCGGAGCGTTTGGTCTCTGTCGGCCTTTGGTGCAGCAATTATATTTCTGGTCTCGGCGAGGGAATGAGCAGCGAGTTTGCTGTCTCTGAAGATGCCCGCGAAGCGCTTGAAGATATTGCTGCAATCGGGCAGATCTCGGTGGATTTCGACACCGATGAAGATGGCGAGCGCGACTACGCTGAACTGGTCGAATATATTCGCATTGCCGTACAATTAATCTTCGCCGACTTGCACTCTGACGTGCAGGCCGATGAGCCCACTATTCATTAAAACCATTAAAACCATTAAAACCACTAAAACGTTCACACTACTAACAGCCAAGAGTCGTTGCGATGATTACAGCGAAAGAATATGCCGCTAGGCGGCGAGAATTAATGTCCATGATGCAGGGCAACAGCATTGCTGTTATCGCCTCTGGCAGGGAAAAAGTCCGCTCTAAAGATATTCATTATCCCTACAAGCAGGCGACCAATCTGACCTATCTCTGTGGCTTTGCCGAACCTGAGTCAGTGCTGGTGTTAACCCCAGGCCGAGCGCAGGGCGAGTGCGTGTTATTTTGTCGTGAAAAAGATAAGTTGCGTGAGACTTGGGATGGTTATCGCACTGGCCCGGAGCGTGCGGTGATTGATTTCGGCGTTGACGATGCGTTCCCCATTGGTGATCTCGACGAAATACTCCCAGGCATGCTGGAAGGTAAAGAGCGGGTCTACTTCAGCATTGGGCGAGATGCGGAATTTGACCGCCATCTAATGGAGTGGGTCAACGAGGTGCGCGGCAAGAAAGGTCGTGGCACGCCACCGCCGGGTGAGTTTGTCGATGTCGATCATCTGTTGAGTGAAATGCGTTTGATCAAAACCGCCGCTGAGTTAAAGCTTATGCGAAAAGCCGGTGAGATATCTGCACGCGCCCACTGTCGCGCAATGAAAGTCGCCAAGCCGGGAATTTTTGAATACCAACTTCAGGCGGAAATTGAACACGAATTTATCCATTCAGGCGCCAGTGCACCTGCCTATACTTCAATTGTGGGTGGCGGTGCGAATGGCTGTATTTTGCACTATGTGGAAAATCGAAAGAAGATAAACAATGGCGATTTGGTTTTGATTGACGCTGGTTGTGAGTTCGAAAATTACGCGGCAGACATTACGCGGACGTTTCCGATTAACGGCAAATTCAGCCCTGAACAGGCAGCGATTTACGATATCGTGTTGGACGCCCAGTTGCAGGCCATCGCAGCGTTAAAGCCAGGCGCACCCTACAGTGGGGCCAACGATGCCACCGTGCGCGTTATCACTCAGGGCCTGCGAGACCTGGGTATTCTCCAAGGCGACGTCAGCGAGTTGATCGAACAGGAAAGCTACAAAGAGTTTTACATGCATAGCTCGGGCCACTGGCTCGGCATGGATGTGCATGATGTTGGCGATTACAAAATTGACAACCAGTGGCGTGTATACGAGCCCGGCATGGTGGTGACGGTCGAGCCGGGTATCTATATTTCGCCCGACAATAAATTGGTCGCGGAAAAATGGCGGGGACTGGCGGTCCGTATCGAAGACGATATTGCGATTACCAAAACCGGTTATGAAGACCTCACCTCAACTGTCCCTAAAACGCGACATGATATTGAATCATTAATGGCAGGTTAACTTGTGGTAGAGGCTCAGACAGTTCAGACGGATACCGAATACTACGACATCGTTATTGTTGGCGGTGGCATGGTCGGTATCAGTTTGGCTCTGCTCCTGGCTCATCAACAGCACTCGTGGAAGATATTGCTGCTTGAAGCGCAGGCCTTCCAAGCCGCAGACAAATTTGAATACCGCCCCAGTTTTGATGCGCGCTCCACTGCTGTGTCCTGGAGTAGCCGCAAGATTTTCGAGGCGTCCCAGCTCTGGGACGCACTTCAATCCCACGCCAGTCCCATTCACCATATTCATGTCAGTGACCGCGGCCACCTTGGGCTCACCCGCATTGATGCGGCGGAAGCTGGTGTAGACGCCCTAGGTTACGTAATTGAAAACAGCTGGATGGGTCGCGTGCTAATGGAGCGACTCGCCGCCAGTGATGTTGAAGTTGTAGCGCCGGCCCGAGTTGCCAGTATGACACCGCTCAAGCAAGGCATGAGCATTGCCCTAGATGATAGCGAGCGCAACATCCACGCAGCGCTTGTGGTAATTGCTGACGGTGCCCAGTCGCAAACCGCACAAAAAATGGGTATTCAGAGCAACACACAACCTTATGGTCAGCAGGGAATAATCGCCAATATTGCCGTGGAGAAACCCCATGACGGCACTGCCTACGAACGTTTTACCGAACAGGGGCCAATGGCGATGCTGCCGCTGCCCGATTTTGAGGGCAGTGCGCGCTGCGCGCTGGTGTGGACAAAACCGAACGAAGTAGCCGAACAGCTTATGGCCGCGACGGATGATGCATTTTTGCAGTTATTGCAAGACAGCTTTGGCTATCGGTTGGGGCAGCTGCAAAAAGTCGGCACTCGGCATAGCTACCCTTTAGCCCTGACCACCGCAAGTGAACAGGTGCGGCGCAACCTTGTTGTGCTGGGTAACGCGGCCCACAGCCTGCACCCTGTCGCGGGGCAGGGGTTTAACTTATCCCTGCGCGATGTCGCAGTGCTGGCCGAAGTACTTGGCAAAGCGCGCTTACAGGGCGTCGACTTTGCCAGTTTAGATGTCTTGCAACGCTATCAGTCGCGCCAGCTCAGGGATCAGCAGAACACCTTGCTGTTCAGCGACGGTCTGCCAAAACTGTTTGCAAAAGCCTCCTCGACTGTGGCTTTCGGTCGCAACGCAGGTTTATTAATGATGGATTTAAGCCCCGGCCTGCGCGCTGGCTTTGCCCAGTTTGGCATGGGCATGGTCGCCAAGGAGGCGGAACATGGTTGATTCTCAGCGGTTTGATGTCATTGTTGTCGGCGCTGGCATGGTCGGCGCGGCGTTTGCTTGTTTATTGGCGCGGGCGAGCCCGGCAGTGCGTATTGCCCTGATCGAGGCGCACCAGAGTGATCCGTTCGATCCGCACACATTTGATCCTCGCGTGGCTGCGCTCACCGAAAAATCGCGCGCGGTTCTGCAGAGTTGCGGTGCTTGGGCGCATATTGCGGCGACAAGGGGCAGTCCGTATCAGGCGATGGAGGTTTGGGATGCTGAGGGTGCGGGGCGCATTCATTTTGACTGTCACGATGTGCATCAACCCAATCTCGGTCATATTGTTGAAAATTCGCTGGTCGTCGAAAGCTTGCTGGCGGAGCAGGCTAAGCTCACCAATATCGAGTTTTTTTGCCCTGTTCAGGTGGCGCGCTACCAACGTTTAGAAAATGAGGTTACTCTCGATTTACAGGATGGCCGTCTGTTGTCAGCACCGCTATTGGTCGCTGCCGATGGTGGTAATTCAGCCATTCGGCAGGCATTTAATTTTGCCACCCGCGAGTGGGACTATGGCCATAGCGCCATTGTCACCACTGTGGAAACAGCCTGCGCCCATCAATACACAGCTTGGCAGCGGTTTATGCCAACGGGCCCCTTGGCACTCTTGCCCTTAGCCAGCAGCGATGGCCGCCATTACTGTTCGCTGGTTTGGTCGCAACAATCCGATGAAGCCGAGCGGCTGATGGCCTTAGATGACAGTGCGTTTTGTCAGCAGCTGGGGATGGCCAGTGAACATTGTATTGGACAAATTCTGTCGACTGATAAGCGTTTCTCGATTCCCTTGCGCCAGCGCCACGCGATAGATTACGCGGCAGAGCGGGTTGTGTTGCTCGGAGATGCTGCTCACACCATTCATCCACTGGCCGGTCAGGGAGTCAATCTTGGTTTCGCGGATGTGGCTGCCTTGGTCGATGTTCTCTCCACGGCTGTGGCGCGCGGCAACGACCTGGGTGCGTTGTTTACGCTGAATAAATATCAACGTCAGCGCAAACCAGAGAATTTGATGATAATGGCGGCGATGGAGGGATTTAAGCGTCTCTTTGCCTCCGACAATCTGGCACTGCGATGGGTGCGAAGTACGGGTCTCACTCAGATCGATCGATTGCAGCCGGTTAAAAATCAGATCATTAAACAGGTGATGGGGCTTTAATCTCTAGTCACACGCGTGCGCTGACCAGAACGGCGTGCCCACTGCGCCTTACGGTTTATGGGCAACCATAATTAATTTGAACGAGCCGCTGCGCCCAACTTCCTCGACGCAGGAAAAATAATCTCGGGCTTTCTTTTCCAGCGCAATAAAATTATTCACCACAAAAAGCGCCCGCCCGCGTGATGTTATAAGCCGCTTGGTGGCGCTGAGAAACTTCTCCGTCAGCGCGCTATCAATATTGAAACCCTGGTGAAAGGGTGGGTTACAGACAATGGTGTCGAACCGCTCATTGAGTTCACTGCCAGCATCACCTGCTACCACAACCCCGGCTATGCCTAGGGCGTTGAAATTAGCGTTGCAGGCAAGCAGCGCGGCTGCGTTATTGTCGGTGGCGACAATTCGCTCAAACCCGAACTCATTGGCTGAGCAGGCCAAGTAACCATATCCACAGCCGAGATCGAGCAGTGATTTTGCGTTGTCGCCCGCTGGGTAGCGCTCAAGCAGTTTTGGCAGATAGCCGATTAAGAAGGCGCTGCCTTGATCGACTTTGTTCCAGCCAAAAATGCCGGGCTTGCTGAGCAAGGTCGGTTTGGTATTGATGGCGCGCAGTTGGGTGTAGTCTTTGTCGTCGAGAGGGTCATCGCTGACGCGGTATTTAGAGATTATCGATAGATAGTAAATGCCGTTTTTCTGGGGTCTGCTGCTATCGCCAAATAATTGGCAGGCGGCGTCTGTGTAGGTTTTTATTCCGTCGGTTTTTTCGCCGCTGAGAATAAGTTGGCCGCCGTCTTTGAGCAGTGCGCTAGCGCAGTTAATAATGTGGTGTGTTACGGCACGTTCTTTGGATACGCGGAACAGAACATGGTCGAAACTTGCGGGCTCGAGGGTCGAGAAATCAAAGTCGTTAAACTGCGCTTCCATCCCAGTCGCTTGAGCACCTCGGGCAATTTCGTCGCGATTACTGAATAAGACGCGTTGACTGGTTCCTGAATGAGCGACAGCGTTCCATGCCGTTGAGGCCCAATTTTCGTCAGCAACAATAAGGCATTTTCCCGTCAGGGGGGCGAGTTGCTGGACGAGGAGTTCGACGCTTTGATCGTTCATATAATAGAGGCAACTTCGTCAGGAGTCAGGGCGCGGTACTCGCCGGGTTCAAGGGTTTCGTCTAAGGTAATACCGCCAACCTGTCTGCGATGCAGTGCTTTCACGTGATTGCCAAGCGCGGCAAACATGCGTTTCACTTGGTGGTATTTTCCCTCGGCAATGCTGAGCAGAACCGTTTGATCATCAAGTACCTCGAGGGTTGCGGGCAGACAGGGATGCTTTTCACCTTCAAGCCAGACGCCATTGGCAAGTCTCTCTTGATAGTCTGGGCTAATTGGAGTGGCAAGCTCAACGCGATAGATTTTCTGACAGTCGCTGCGGGGCGCAGTCAGGCGATGATTCCACTGGCCATCATCGGTGATCAGCAGCAAGCCTGTGGTATCGACATCGAGACGGCCTGCGACTTGAAGCTCTGCGCTGCGGTGTTCATAAATCAGATCCAGCGCAGTGGTGTGGCTGTTGTCGCGGGTTGCAGATACCACTCCCGCGGGCTTGTTGAGCATAAAGTAACGGTGCGCTGCCTTGCTGATAATCGAGCCATCAATGCAGATTTCTTCGTCACCTGAAATTTTTTGCGCAGGGTTGGTGATGATCTCGCCGTCAACGGTGACCTCACCAGCTTTGATAAAACGTTTCGTCTCTACCCGCGAGAGGTCGGTGGCATTGCTGATATATTTATCGATGCGAAGGGTCATTTAGCGTTCAACAGTGTGGCCGCCTCTTTTGCGAAATAGGTGAGAATGCCGTCAGCGCCGGCGCGCTTAAAGGCGAGTAGCGATTCTAAAATAACCGCATCGCGCTGCAGCCAGCCCTTTTCGAAGGCGGCGCAATGCATGGCATATTCACCGCTGACTTGATAGGCAAACGTTGGCGCTTTTAATTCATCCTTTACTCGACGGACAATATCAAGATAAGGCATACCGGGTTTGACCATAATCATATCGGCACCTTCTTCGAGATCTAGCGCGCACTCATGCAGCGCTTCATCACTGTTGGCAGGGTCCATTTGGTAGGTTTTTTTATCTCCACCTTTGATGTTGTTAGCGGAGCCGACGGCATCGCGGAAAGGTCCGTAGTAGCTGGACGCGTACTTTGCGGCGTAGGCCATGATCATGGTGTTGACAAAGCCGTGATCTTCGAGCGTTTCGCGAATGGCCCAGATGCGTCCATCCATCATGTCGGATGGTGCAACAATGTCGGCCCCCGCGTCGGCATGGGACAGTGCCTGCATGGTCAATGCTTCAACGGTAATGTCGTTGAGCACATAGCCGCTCTCTGGGTCAATAATGCCGTCTTGGCCGTGGGTGGTAAATGGGTCTAGGGCAATGTCAGTAATCACCCCTAGTGCGGGAACAGCCGCTTTAATCGCTCTGACCGCACGCTGCGCTAAGCCTTCAGGATTGTAAGCCTCCTCCGCAAGCAGGGACTTTTTCTCTGCAGGTATCACGGGGAAAAGTGCCACGGCAGGAATGCCGAGAGAGGCGGCCAGTTGTGCCTCTGCCACCAGTAAGTCAATCGACAAACGCTCAACGCCGGGCATCGATGCGACGGGCTGTCTTTGTTCTGTGCCTTCAACCACAAACAGGGGAAGAATCAGATCGTCGGTGCTCAGTGCGTGCTCGCGGACCAGTCGACGCGAGAAGTCAGTGCTGCGACTGCGGCGCAATCTGCTGTAGGGGTAGGATCCACGTTGGCTGGAAAAACTCATAACTGCTCCGGAAAATACTATGACTCAAAGTCTCGCTGCGCAGGTTGGCGGCCAGCTCAGCAATAATTCGGCAATAATACGGAAAAACAGCGAGAACAACATGCCTTTATCTCGCTGAAGGCATTCCTACAGGCTCAGGCGGTTTTGTCTTGTTTCGCTATTACAGTGTTTTGAAGACTTTTTCGGCGGCATCAAGGGTGAACTGAATGTCGTCATCTGTATGCGCTGCGGACATAAATCCTGCCTCGTAGGACGCCGGCGCCAAGTAGACGCCCTGTTCGAGCATGCCATGGAAGAACTTGGCAAAGCGCTGCGTATCGCACTGCATAACTTGTTGATAATTGACGATATGCTCTTCTTCGGAGAAAAACACACCCCACATCGTACCGACATGGTTGCTGGTCATGGCAATGCCTGCTGCCGCTGCTCGTTGGCGCAAGCCTTTTACCAGTTGGTCTGTGTGAGCAACAAGCGGATCGAGAAAGTCAGGTTGTGAAATCAAGTTCAGTGTCGCCAATCCGGCGGCCATCGCCACAGGATTGCCTGACAGCGTACCCGCTTGATACACCGGCCCGAGCGGTGCGATCTGCTGCATAATTTCTCGCTTGCCGCCAAAAGCACCCACTGGCATACCACCGCCAATCACCTTTCCGAGACAGATCAGGTCGGGTTCAATGCCATAGTAATCACTGGCACCTTTGGCGCCAATGCGAAAGCCAGTCATGACCTCATCCATAATCAGCACGGCACCGTGGGCGCTGCAGCAGTCGCGAAGTGCTTGCAGAAACCCTGGAATGGGCGGCACACAATTCATATTGCCGACAACGGGCTCAACAATAATGCAGGCGATCTGTTCGCCAATATCAGCAAAGGTTTGTTTTAGCTGCTCTATATTGTTGTAGCTTAGTGTCACCGTGTGATCTGCCAAGGACGCGGGAACACCCGGCGAGCTGGGAACGCCCATGGTGAGTGCGCCCGATCCAGCCTTAACCAGCAGAGAGTCAGAGTGCCCGTGATAGCAGCCCTCAAATTTCACAATTTTGTCGCGACCGGTGTAGCCTCGAGCGAGGCGAATAGCGCTCATAGTTGCCTCAGTGCCTGAGTTCACCATCCGCACCATTTCCATGCCCGGCACCCAGTCGCATATTTTGTCAGCCAGCAAGATTTCGAGCTCGGTCGGCGTGCCAAAAGTCAGAGCCAAATCCAGTTGCTGTCGAATCGCATCGAGTACAGCGGGGTGGCCATGACCAAGAATCATCGGCCCCCACGACATCACGTAGTCAATGTAGCGTTTACCGTCTGCGTCAAACATGTAGGCGCCTTTCGCGCGCTGAAAGAATATCGGCGTGCCGCCCACTGCACGAAACGCTCGAACAGGCGAATTCACGCCTCCGGGAATGTGTTTTTGTGCAGCGGCGAAAAGTGCTTCTGAGCGCGGGTTTGACTGAGACATGAACGAATCCTAATAGCGTTGTATGTAGTTAAAGACAGAAAGCAACTTCTGTGCGTTATTCCGAGCAGGCGACCGGATGGCGATCCGATGGCAGTGTTGCTTGCCGAACGACACCTTCTTTTTATAGGGAGTGCACGGCGACCCCTCATAGTACGGTGTTATCTAGGCAAATGGTTTGACGATAACGAGAATTACGGCAGCGACGAGAAAAAGCACAGGAATTTCGTTAAATACACGGAAAAATATGTGAGTTTTGGTGCTGCGATCGTCACGCAGCTGCTTCATGTAGTGCGCACAGGCAAAATGGTAGCCAATTAAAACTGCAACAATCGCTGCCTTCAGTTGAAACCACAGTTGACTGAGATAGTAGTCCGGCGCCATTGATCCCAGCCAAACGCCCAGTCCAACCGTTGCGATCATTGATGGCGTAGCAATACCATTGTAAAGTTTGCTCTGCATAATTTTGAATCGTTCTATACTGACCGAGTCGTCAGCCATGCTGTGATAGACAAATAGTCTAGGCAGGTAAAACAGCGCCGCAAACCAGCAGATGACGGCAATTAAATGAAAGGCTAGAACCCATTCGTACATTCGTTGTTTCTCCATCACGGCTAACAATGTCTTAGCGTTAGCGGCGCCGACAAAAGCCGCAGGGGCAGCAAAATTTGGGGTATTATAGTCATATCGAAAACGTCTGGATAATGAAAAGAGAATACAAGTGATTAAAGTTGGCATCGTAGGAGCAACCGGGTATACCGGCGTCGAATTGTTGAGACTGCTGGCGGGGCATCCGCAGGCGCGGGTTACCGTTATCACGTCGCGCGGTGAGCAGGGTAAGCCTGTTGCAGACCTGTACCCCAATCTCAGGGGCATTGTTGACCTGACATTTTCCGATCCTGACTTGGATACGCTGGGCGCTTGCGACGTGGTTTTCTTTGCCACGCCACACGGCGTTGCTCAGAGTATGGTTGCCGACATCCTCGCTCTTGGCGTTAAGGTTATTGATCTTTCTGCCGATTTTAGAATTAGAGATGCTGATCTTTGGGAGCAGTGGTACGGCCAGCCCCACTCAGCACGCGGCCTTATTTCTCAGGCGGTCTATGGGCTGCCAGAGTTCAATCGCAAAGACATTAAAAGTGCCAGCCTAATTGCCTGTCCAGGGTGCTACCCGACCAGTGTGCAGCTTGGCTTTTTGCCTCTGATTGAAGCCGGTTGTATCGATCTTGAAGATCTGATTGCCAACTCCGCCTCGGGCGTTAGTGGTGCGGGGCGTCAGGCCAGCGTTGCGAATTTACACACTGAAGTGAGCGACAGTTTTAAAGCCTATGCGGTATCGGGGCATCGTCATCACCCTGAAATTGTGCAGGGGCTGGGCGATATGGCGTCAGGGAAATCGGTCGGGCTGACCTTTGTTCCTCATCTGTTGCCGATCAATAGAGGCATTCACACCACGCTCTATGCCAATTTAACCGACCTTAGTGTTGATGTGCAGGCGCTTTTTGAAGAGCGCTACAAAGACGAGCCGTTTGTTGATGTGCTTCCCGCTGGGCGCTACCCCGAAACGCGCTCCGTGAGAGGTTCCAACTATTGCCGTATCGCAGTACAGCGCCCGCAGGGCGGTAAAAAAGTGGTTGTTTTGGTTGTCGAGGACAACTTGACCAAAGGCGCATCAGGCCAGGGAATCCAATGCATGAACATTATGTTTGGATTTCCCGAGAGCGCAGGCCTGACCGCCGCCGCGCTGCTTCCCTAATGCGCGAAAGCAGATCTATCGTTGTCAGGCATCGCCCCGGGCAGAAATATGTGTTGTCTATCGGGTTGGCCGTCCTGTTAATCTTGACGCTGTTTGCAGGTAAGTTTTGGGGCGGTCGCTTTTTTGAAAGTGAAATGCGCGAAAAGGAACGTCTTGAAGAACTTACAGTCGATCAGGCTGAAATAATTGCAGAGCAAAAACTGCAGTTGCGCGCCGCGCAGCTAAGCTCAGAAGTAGATGCCGCTGCGCTGGAAAGCGCCCGGCAAGAGATGATAGTGCTGCAAAAAAATGTCTATCAGCGCGATGAGCAATTAAAACTCTATCGCGAGTTACTGCAGGACAGCACGCAGCCCGATGGTTTGTCAGTGACCGATTTGAAGTTGAGCGACAGCGGCGGCATGATCAGCTATCGCTGGGTGGTAAGGCAAAAAGCCGCGAAGATGAAAACGATTGAAGTGTTGGGCGAGGTGTGGGTGATAGGCAGCAAAGGTGGCAGGCTCGTTGAGTTGTCTCTCGCAGATCTCGATGACACGATTGTGGCCTTGCCAATTAAGATAAAATTTAAATACTTCTCGATCAATCGCGGTGTCATAAAGTTACCCGAGGGCTTTGATCCGAAGCAAATTAGAATAACCTTGCGTTACCCGAATAAGGGCGCGCTAGAGTACGATCAAAAGTATGATTGGAGCGTAGAGGGATGAGCATGTTTGGTTCAAAAAGTGACGGCGACAGGGGCGATCCTGCTCTGGGCGCGACAACCCTGCTAGCAAAGGGGTCTCGCGTCAGTGGCAATTTAGAATTTAAAGGCAATCTAGAAATAGAGGGCGAAATTGTCGGCAATATTACGTCAGAAGACGAAAACGCGCGGATTCGCATATTGCAGGGTGGCTCGGTCAAGGGTGATATTGTGGTTGCGACCATTATCGTCAATGGACGTGTTCGAGGCGATTTGTACGCGAGCAAACACGTGAAATTGGCGGCAAAGGCTGTTGTTGAAGGTAATTTAAATTACAATCTAATTGAAATTGAAAAAGGCGCTGAAGTTGTTGGTAGCTTTGTTTATCATCAGGCCCGCACAAACGTGACGCAATTCCCTGCAGATTCAAAAGAAGTGTCGAAGAAGCCTTCCTAAATTTACAGCATGTTTAATCAAAGCGGACGTCACGGCATGAATTGCCGCGACGGCGCAAGAACGGAGAAAAAATGTCAGTCATTGAAACATACACGCCCACACTGCTAAATATTACCGACAATGCAGTGGCAAAGGTGAAGCGTCTGAAAGAAGAGGAGGCTAATGAGCAGTTGAAGCTCCGCGTCTTTGTTACGGGCGGCGGCTGCTCAGGATTTCAATATGGATTTTCATTTGAAGATGCTATGGCTGAAGACGATACCCAGGTCACTAAGAACGATGTCACGGTATTGGTTGACTCTCTAAGTTATCAGTACCTCGTGGGCGCAACCGTTGATTATGAAGAGGGATTGATGGGTTCTCGATTCCTGATTACCAACCCAAATGCATCAACAACCTGCGGCTGTGGTTCTTCCTTCTCGATTTAAACGTTGATCGACGACTGTTTACCCCTTGTTAAGGCAAATACAGCGCGCCTAAAATCGCGGGCCTACTTGCCCCGGTGACCCGAGGCAAATTGCCAGGTAAAGAAAGTACTCGCTGCCGCGCAAGCCACGCAAAAGCGCAGGCCTCCACCCAGCTTGGCGCGAGACCTAGATCATCGGTCATGCTAACGACGCTGCCGGGGAGGGTTTCCTCTAACCTTGCCATGAGCTGATTGTTGAACGCACCGCCGCCACAGACATAGACTTCATCAATGTTGTCATCAAGCGCAGAAATTGCATCTCCGAGTGTCTGAGCGGTAAATGCTGTGAGCGTCGCTTGGACATTCTCGGGTGGAAGTGAGTGATCGGTGAGTATCGATTCCAGCCACGCCAGATTGAACTCTTCGCGCCCCGTGCTTTTAGGCGCTTCAAGGCCTAAAAAGGGATGGGTTTTAAGTTGTTTCAGCAGCGCCGCGTCCACTTGGCCAGTTGCCCCCCACGCGCCCTTGTCATCGTAACGCTTGCCCGTGTGCCTTTTGCACCATGCATCAAGTAAGAGGTTGCCCGGCCCTGTGTCAAAACCGTAACAAGCACCGTCAGCGGGTAAGACCGTGATATTGGCAATGCCGCCAATATTGGCAATAACCCGCTGGCGCTGCGGATGAGAGAACAGTGAGTGGTGAAATGCGGGCACTAGCGGAGCGCCATGTCCTCCTAGTGCAACATCTTTGCGCCGAAAGTCGGACACGACACTGCAACCAGTGCGGGCAGCAATAATATTGGCATCGCCAATTTGTTGGCTAAAGGCAATGCTGTTGGTTTTGGGTGGCGAGTGCCGAATCGTCTGGCCGTGGCTGCCAATGGCCACAATATCGTCAGGTCCAATTGACAGGGACGCCATGAGAGCCAGCGCTGCATCGGCAAACAAATGTCCGAGCAGATGGTCGGTTTCACCGTAAAGTTGAACACTGTCGAGACCGGGCTGGCTGAGATTTAAAATATTCAGCCGCAGCGCGTCTGAAATGGGGTGAGTATAGGTACCGAGGAGTTTTAGCTGACCTTGATCAAACGACACAGCGGCAGCATCGATGCTGTCGATGCTTGTGCCCGACATGAGTCCTAAATAAAGCGTGGCCTGAGACATGGTAATGCTCAGTTAGCGCTTGCGGGGCCTCCTCGTAAAGCCCCCGGGCTGCTCGACGCAAATTTAGAGGTGCTGGCCGCTTGGGCCAGTTGCGTCAGAGCGAGATTCGTCGCCGACTGGAATGCCGCTAACTCCGCCTTTGATATAGGGTTGGCTTGCGGCAGCTGCACGGTGCGAGGGTTGCGGTGTACGCCATTAACCAAGAATTCGTAGTGTAAGTGTGGGCCTGTTGCGTAACCTGTTGCGCCCACTGTTCCAATTAGTTGGCGCTGACGTACCGTTTGCCCGCGGGTCACTTTCTTGCTGTTGAGGTGTAAGTACTTAGTCACGTACGCTTGTCCATGCTGAATAAAAACGTAGTTGCCATTGGCCGCACTGTAGCCCGATCCAATAACTTTGCCATCGCCGCTGGCATAAACCGGCGTACCCCGAGGTGCGGCAAAGTCGATACCGCGGTGGGCTTTGATCATTTTGTGGATGGGATGTTTACGTTTAAGGTTGAATTCAGAACTGATGCGAAAAATATCGAGGGGCGTGCGCAGAAATGCTTTTCGCATGCTCAGCCCATCGGGGGTGTAGTAATCCGTCTGCCCCTGCTTATTTGTATAGCGCACCGCTTGGTATGTTTTGCCGCGATTTGTGAAGGTCGCTGCAACAATATTACCCACACCCAGCTTTTCGCCAGAGAGATAATGCTCTTCAAACAGCATCGAGAAGGAGTCGCCTTGGCGAATATCAAATACAAAGTCAACGTCCCAGGCAAAGATCTCTGCCAGTGCCATAATCAGCTTATCGGGCAAATTGGCTTTTAATCCTGACATATAAAGAGAGTCTTCAATTACGCCCTCTCTATATGTCAGCAGTGTGTCGGGCACCTGCACCTGTTCTTTAGACTGGTATTTACCGTCTTTAAGTGTGTAAACCCGGCTGACTAACTTAGATTGTATATACTGCAGTTCCTCAAGCTCCCCATTGCTATTTGAGCCAAAGCGCAATATTTCTCCGGGATAGATGTCGAGGAGCAGCTTGCCATCTTTAGAAGAGGTAATTCTGTGCACATCTTTGGGGCTGAAGGAGGCGCGCGAGAACAGTGTCGACAAACTATCACCGCTCGTGACTTTTTGCTCGCGCCAAGTAAGCGATGATTCTGGGGCCTCGTGAGAGGCATCATGCTGATCAATAGTCTCGAGCGAGGTATCCAGAGGAATGGCCACAGATTCCGCAACCTGCCTGTTTGCTGCAGCATCACTAACAGGATATAGCGTTAAACCGAGCAAGCAGACACTCACAGCTGAGGCCAAAATAACATGACGCCGCGGAAAATCCTTCAACGCGGAGCGTATCGAGCGCTCTATCCGACGCATTTTATTAAGTACCATGGCAACCAATCTCATTCGATTTTGGCAAGTTTAGCCTAATAAATGAACTAGTTACAGAGACAAGCTCGAGCTTTTTAGACGTTAAGCACTATTCTTAAATGAGCGCCTAAGCCCGCAAGGGGCCAGAAATTCTTGTAATTGCCCTGCCAATGTGTAGAGTTGGCGATCTCCAAAATGACCAGCGAAACCAGTACCGATGAAACAAAGTGGTAACCAGTTAATTAACGAATTGCGCGAGCGTGGGCTAATTGCCCAGCTGTCTGCTGATGACGCCCTCGAGGTGCATCTCGACCAACCCCAAGCCATCTATTGTGGATTTGACCCGACCGCCGATAGTTTGCATCTCGGCCATTTGGTGCCATTACTTGTATTAAAGCGCTTTCAGCAGGCCGGTCACACCCCAATAGCCCTCGTCGGCGGCGCCACGGGTCTCATTGGTGATCCGAGTTTTAAGGCCGATGAGCGCAAGCTCAACACGCCAGATGTGATCGCAGGTTGGGCGGATAAAATCAAACAGCAAGTCAGTCAATTTATCGACTTTGATTGCGGCCCCAATCCGGCAATTGTTGCCAACAATTTAGATTGGACCGCACAAATGTCTGCCCTCGAATTCCTTCGCGATATCGGCAAGCATTTTTCGGTCAATAGCATGATTCATAAAGAGTCCGTGAAGCAGCGCTTAGAGCGTGAAGGCTCTGGCATCTCATTCACTGAATTTTCCTACGCGCTGCTGCAGGGCATGGACTTCGCCGAGCTCAACCGCCGCTATGGATGCACTTTGCAAATAGGCGGCAGTGACCAGTGGGGTAATATAGTAGGCGGTATCGATCTGTGTCGGCGACAAAATCAAACGCAGTGTTTTGGATTGACAGTCCCGCTTATTACAAAAGCGGATGGGACAAAGTTCGGCAAAACCGAAGCAGGTGCCGTGTGGCTAGATCCTAAAAAGACCTCACCCCTGGCGTTTTATCAGTTTTGGCTCAATGTTGCCGACGCTGACGTATACAAATTCCTCAGCTATTTCACCTTTTTAAGTGTTGCCGAGATTGCCTCTATAGAGGACGCAGATCGTTTGGCCGCAGGACGACCCCAAGCTCAGTCTGTTTTAGCTGCAGAGGCAACGAGGTTAGTGCACGGTGAAGAGGGCCTCGCAGCCGCCTTGCGAATCACCGAGGCGCTCTTTAATGGCGACCCGAACATGCTTTCAGAGGCCGACTTTGAACAATTGCGTCTCGATGGTATGCCATCGTCTGTTCTCAATTGTCAGAATCTCGCAGAAACCTCGCTGACACAGTTGCTGACAGAGTGCGGTTTAGCCAAAGCAGGTCGTGAGGTAAAGGACGCGCTTGGGCACAATTCAGTCTTCGTCAATGGCAAACTCCAAGGCGCAGAAGACAATATGAACGCAGAGGAAGTCTTCAATTCTGCACATGCGCTGTATGGACGCTTCTTTTTAGTTCGCCTCGGCAAGAAAAAATACCATCTTTTTGAAAGGGTTTAGCAGCATTATCAATTGCTTAGCAAAATCTTGAAAATTAATTCTAGAAACATGTTGACAGTCCACCGTTGGACTGTAGAATGCGCGCTCCCAAACGGGGTGAGCCAAGAGAATTTAGACGGCTCATACGGTAGAAAAGAAGCAAGGTTATTTATTTTTCTACGGTGGTTGACAAGCTAGATTTCGACGCTAGAATGCGCGCTCGCAACGAGGTTGTTGAGACGCCAAACAGGCGAAGTTAAGAAGGTAAAATTAGTGAGATTTATTTTACTTTAGTTGTTGACAAAGGGGCTGCGATCTATAGAATACGCGTCCCGCTCTGAGGAGCGAACTGTTCTTTAAAAAGTTAATCAAGCAATGCGTGTGGGTACTTGCTAGTTGATGTTGGATAATTAAACATCATAAGCAAGTAACTCATCGATTCATTTATGAATGTGGTAAGCGTACAGTTTATGAAACTGAGATTTTGAATGGTAAAGCAAGTTTTGCGTAACCGTTCCCTCTCCTTTATTGGTGAGGTTAAAAGATTGAACTGAAGAGTTTGATCATGGCTCAGATTGAACGCTGGCGGCAGGCCTAACACATGCAAGTCGAGCGTGAAAGGTCTTCGGACTGAGTAAAGCGGCGGACGGGTGAGTAATGCTTGGGAATCTACCTAGTAGTGGGGGATAACGTGTGGAAACGCACGCTAATACCGCATACGTCCTACGGGAGAAAGCAGGGGACCTTCGGGCCTTGCGCTATTAGATGAGCCCAAGTCGGATTAGCTAGTTGGTAGGGTAAAGGCCTACCAAGGCGACGATCCGTAGCTGGTCTGAGAGGATGATCAGCCACACTGGGACTGAGACACGGCCCAGACTCCTACGGGAGGCAGCAGTGGGGAATATTGGACAATGGGCGAAAGCCTGATCCAGCCATGCCGCGTGTGTGAAGAAGGCCTTAGGGTTGTAAAGCACTTTCAGTGGGGAGGAAAGGTTCGAGATTAATACTCTCGAGCTGTGACGTTACCTACAGAAGAAGCACCGGCAAACTCCGTGCCAGCAGCCGCGGTAATACGGAGGGTGCGAGCGTTAATCGGAATTACTGGGCGTAAAGCGCGCGTAGGCGGTTTGATAAGCTAGCTGTGAAAGCCCTGGGCTCAACCTGGGAACTGCAGTTAGAACTGTCTGACTAGAGTACAGTAGAGGGTGGCGGAATTTCCTGTGTAGCGGTGAAATGCGTAGATATAGGAAGGAACATCAGTGGCGAAGGCGGCCACCTGGACTGATACTGACGCTGAGGTGCGAAAGCGTGGGGAGCAAACAGGATTAGATACCCTGGTAGTCCACGCCGTAAACGATGTCTACTAGCCGTTGGAAGACTTGATCTTTTAGTGGCGCAGCTAACGCGATAAGTAGACCGCCTGGGGAGTACGGCCGCAAGGTTAAAACTCAAATGAATTGACGGGGGCCCGCACAAGCGGTGGAGCATGTGGTTTAATTCGACGCAACGCGAAGAACCTTACCAGGTCTTGACATCCTGAGAATCCTTTAGAGATAGAGGAGTGCCTTCGGGAACTCAGAGACAGGTGCTGCATGGCTGTCGTCAGCTCGTGTCGTGAGATGTTGGGTTAAGTCCCGTAACGAGCGCAACCCTTGTCCTTAGTTGCCAGCACGTAATGGTGGGAACTCTAAGGAGACTGCCGGTGACAAACCGGAGGAAGGTGGGGACGACGTCAAGTCATCATGGCCCTTACGACCTGGGCTACACACGTGCTACAATGGCCAGTACAGAGGGCTGCAAACCCGCGAGGGGGAGCCAATCTCACAAAGCTGGTCGTAGTCCGGATCGCAGTCTGCAACTCGACTGCGTGAAGTTGGAATCGCTAGTAATCGTGAATCAGAATGTCACGGTGAATACGTTCCCGGGCCTTGTACACACCGCCCGTCACACCATGGGAGTGGGTTGCAAAAGAAGTAGCTAGGCTAACCTTCGGGAGGCCGGTTACCACTTTGTGATTCATGACTGGGGTGAAGTCGTAACAAGGTAGCCCTAGGGGAACCTGGGGCTGGATCACCTCCTTAAACGAATATCCTTTTGACTAGTAAGTGCTCACACGCATTGTTTGATTAAAATTATGGTTAGCAGTGAATTATGGTATGCCGATCGGGCTGCTACGACCCCGTCGGGAAAGAATTGGGTCTGTAGCTCAGTTGGTTAGAGCGCACCCCTGATAAGGGTGAGGTCGGTGGTTCAAATCCACCCAGACCCACCAATTTTTTGAAAAGATTGGGGCTATAGCTCAGCTGGGAGAGCGCCTGCCTTGCACGCAGGAGGTCAGCGGTTCGATCCCGCTTAGCTCCACCAATTCACTGTTACAAGAAGTTAGCGATAAGCTGTTTTTATACTGTTTATCACTGGCTTTTTTTATGCCAGATGCTCTTTAAAAAGATGGTTGTTAAATATTGTAAATTTTTTCAAGGCCAGTTTGTATTCTATACACATCTGTCCGGCGAAATTGTTACAAAACTATGAAAATAGTACGTCACAATAAAGTCTTGCTAGCTTGTACTGTATGGTCAAGCGAGTAAGCGCATACGGTGAATGCCTTGGCAGTTGGAGGCGATGAAGGACGTAGGAGCCTGCGATAAGCTTCGGGGAGGTGGCAAACACCCTTTGATCCGAAGATTTCCGAATGGGGAAACCCACCCATCATAAGATGGGTATCATGCACTGAATACATAGGTGTATGAAGCGAACCCGGAGAACTGAAACATCTAAGTACCCGGAGGAAAAGAAATCAACCGAGATTCCCTAAGTAGCGGCGAGCGAACGGGGAGCAGCCTGCAAGTGATAGCAGTAGTGTTAGTGGAACAGTCTGGAAAGTCTGGTAATAAAGGGTGATAGCCCCGTACACGAAAACACTTCTGTGGTACTAAGCTTGCGATAAGTAGGTCGGGACACGTGTTATCCTGATTGAATATGGGGGGACCATCCTCCAAGGCTAAATACTACCAACTGACCGATAGTGAACTAGTACCGTGAGGGAAAGGCGAAAAGAACCCCTGTGAGGGGAGTGAAATAGATCCTGAAACCGTATGCGTACAAGCAGTAGGAGCGGACTTGTTCCGTGACTGCGTACCTTTTGTATAATGGGTCAGCGACTTATTTTCAGTGGCAAGGTTAACCGTATAGGGGAGCCGTAGGGAAACCGAGTCTTAATAGGGCGTTTTAGTCGCTGGGAATAGACCCGAAACCGGGCGATCTATCCATGGCCAGGTTGAAGGTTGAGTAACATCAACTGGAGGACCGAACCCACTAAAGTTGAAAATTTAGGGGATGAGCTGTGGATCGGAGTGAAAGGCTAATCAAGCCCGGAGATAGCTGGTTCTCCTCGAAAGCTATTTAGGTAGCGCCTCATGTCTCACCACTGGGGGTAGAGCACTGTTTCGGCTAGGGGGTCATACCGACTTACCAACCCGATGCAAACTCCGAATACCAGTGAGTGCAATCATGGGAGACACACGGCGGGTGCTAACGTTCGTCGTGGAGAGGGAAACAACCCAGACCGCCAGCTAAGGTCCCAAATCTCAGTTAAGTGGGAAACGATGTGGGAAGGCTCAGACAGCTAGGAGGTTGGCTTAGAAGCAGCCATCCTTTAAAGAAAGCGTAATAGCTCACTAGTCGAGTCGGCCTGCGCGGAAGATGTAACGGGGCTAAACTGAGAACCGAAGCTGCGGATGCATAGTTTACTATGCATGGTAGAGGAGCGTTCTGTAAGCCGTTGAAGGTGCATCGTAAGGTGTGCTGGAGGTATCAGAAGTGCGAATGCTGACGTGAGTAACGATAAAGGGGGTGAAAAACCCCCTCGCCGGAAGATCAAGGTTTCCTGTCCAACGCTAATCGGGACAGGGTTAGTCGGCACCTAAGGCGAGGCCGAAAGGCGTAGTCGATGGAAAACAGGTTAATATTCCTGTACCTCTTTATACTGCGATGGGGGGACGGAGAAGGCTAGGTGATCAGGGCGTTGGTTGTCCCTGTATAAGCTTGTAGGGAGATCTCTTAGGTAAATCCGGGAGGTCATATCCTGAGGAGTGATATCGAGCTCAATTGCGAGCGAAGTCATTGATGCCATGCTTCCAAGAAAAGCCTCTAAGCTTCAGGTATAAAGAGACCGTACTCTAAACCGACACAGGTGATCAGGTAGAGAATACCAAGGCGCTTGAGAGAACTCAGGTGAAGGAACTAGGCAAAATGGTGCCGTAACTTCGGGAGAAGGCACGCCAATTTTGGTGACGGGACTTGCTCCCCGAGCTGAAGTTGGCCGCAGAGACCAGGCCCCTGCGACTGTTTATCTAAAACACAGCACTCTGCAAACTCGTAAGAGGAAGTATAGGGTGTGACGCCTGCCCGGTGCCGGAAGGTTAATTGATGGGGTTAGCTTCGGCGAAGCTCTTGATCGAAGCCCCGGTAAACGGCGGCCGTAACTATAACGGTCCTAAGGTAGCGAAATTCCTTGTCGGGTAAGTTCCGACCTGCACGAATGGCGTAACGATGGGGGCGCTGTCTCCACCTGAGACTCAGTGAAATCGAAATCGCGGTGAAGATGCCGTGTTCCCGCGGCTAGACGGAAAGACCCCGTGAACCTTTACTATAGCTTGGCACTGAACTTTGAACCTATCTGTGTAGGATAGGTGGGAGGCTTTGAAGCGTGATCGCTAGATTGCGTGGAGCCATCCTTGAAATACCACCCTGGTATGTTTGAGGTTCTAACGCAGACCCGTTATCCGGGTCGCGGACAGTGTCTGGTGGGTAGTTTGACTGGGGCGGTCTCCTCCCAAAGAGTAACGGAGGAGCGCGATGGTACACTCAGCATGGTCGGAAATCATGCTATGAGCGCAAAGGTAGAAGTGTGCTTGACTGCGAGACTGACACGTCGAGCAGGTACGAAAGTAGGTCTTAGTGATCCGGTGGTTCTGTATGGAAGGGCCATCGCTCAACGGATAAAAGGTACTCCGGGGATAACAGGCTGATACCGCCCAAGAGTTCATATCGACGGCGGTGTTTGGCACCTCGATGTCGGCTCATCACATCCTGGGGCTGGAGCTGGTCCCAAGGGTATGGCTGTTCGCCATTTAAAGTGGTACGCGAGCTGGGTTCAGAACGTCGTGAGACAGTTCGGTCCCTATCTGCCGTGGGCGTTGGAAAATTGAGGAAAGCTGCTCCTAGTACGAGAGGACCGGAGTGGACGAACCGCTGGTGTTTGGGTTGTCATGCCAATGGCATTGCCCAGTAGCTACGTTCGGACAGGATAACCGCTGAAAGCATCTAAGCGGGAAGCCCCTTCCAAGATTAATTTTCCCTGGGAGTTTAACTTCCCTGAAGGGCCGTTCAAGACTAGGACGTTGATAGGTTGGGTGTGGAAGCGCTGTGAGGCGTTGAGCTAACCAATACTAATTGCCCGTGAGGCTTGACCATATAATGCAAGCTAGACAGCCGGACCGGTGTTTATCGGTACAAGCTGACCAAGAAAAAACCAATATTTGACAGCCATCGACCTAATTTGACTCTGAAGCAGTTTGCTTCGAGGTCATACCAGTTTGCCTGGTGACCATAGAGAACTAGAACCACCTGATCCCATACCGAACTCAGTAGTGAAATGGTTCATCGCCGATGGTAGTGTGGGGTTTCCCCATGTGAGAGTAGGTCATCGCCAGGCTTCTAAATAAAAAAACCTCAGTCTTATGACTGGGGTTTTTTTTCGCCTAATGTTCTCGCGATTGCTCCCGACTTAAAGCCGATTGCTGTTAGCGGGTGTTAATTTTCCCTGTTTTAGCAGGCCTAGCGAGCAACCTTGAGGCATAATGCCGCATCAATGTTCTGGATTACCATGTGGACTACTTTCTCTACTTAGCAGCTGGCGCCCTCGCGGGTTTGCTCAGCGGCCTTTTTGGACTCGGCGGCGGCATTATTATTGTTCCCGTCTTGGTATTTCTGTTCACAGCGAGCGGATGGTCTCAAGATATCATCACTCATCTTGCCATTGGCACATCGCTTGGCACCATTGTCGTCACATCCATGGTCTCCATAGCCACCTTCCAACAACACCGTATGATTCGCTGGCCAATAGTCAGGTCATTAGCTGCTGGAATCGTGGTAGGTGCTTTTATCGGCGGTTTTGCCGGCAGTCAGCTTAGTGGTTATCTTTTGCAGCTGCTGTTCGGCTGCCTTATGGTTTTGGTCGCAGCGCAATTAGTTTTCGGCAATCCAGCACGGGAGAGTGATCTGCCATCGTCGGGCTTGCTTGGCGGCGCTGGTTTTATGATAGGCGCCCTGTCATCGGTACTGGGAATAGGTGGCGGCAGCCTCACTGTGCCTTTTCTAACCTATCGTGGGGTCGTGATACGTCAAGCGGTCGCGGTCTCTGCGGCCTGCGGTTTGCCGTTGGCGCTCGCGGGCGCTGCTGGTTATATTATTTCAGGCTTCAATTCTACGAATTTGCCTGACGGTAGTATCGGTTACCTGTTTTTCCCGGCGTGGCTCGGCATTGTGCTCGCTAGTATGCCATTCGCTCGTCTGGGCGCTCGCGTTGCGCATCGGCTGAATGAGCGCCGCTTACGGCAGCTCTTCGCCGGCATCTCGCTGGTGCTTGGTGTGCGGTTTATTTGGATTAACAGTCCACTCGTGTTGGGATCCTAAAGATGCAAGAAAGTCAGCGACATATTTTAGAAATTCTTAAAGACGGCGAGTTTCATTCCGGCGAAATGTTGGGCAACGCGCTGGGCTGCAGTCGCACCGCTGTCTGGAAACATCTGCAAAAACTTGAGCAGCTCGGCCTCGGTGTCGAAACCGTCAAGGGGACAGGTTATCGTGTCGCTGGGGGTATAGAACTTCTGCGCGCTGACAAGATATTGAGCATGCTCTCACCCGCGGCTAGAGCGCTGTGTTCCGGGCTAGAGATCTTCGACACCATTGACTCGACTAATCGCTACGCGCGAGAAATGCTCAGTGGTGAAGCGGCCTCAGGAAAGGTGATTCTGGCAGAGCAGCAAAGCGCAGGCCGTGGTCGGCGTGGGAAAACATGGATTAGCCCGTTTGCGGCTAATATTTACCTGTCGATACGATGGGATTTTGAGCGTGGTGCGCAGGCCCTTGAGGGACTCAGCTTGGCAGTGGGTGTCGCGGTCAAACGAGCGCTAGCATCCCAAGGAGTCGAAGGAGTTCAGCTTAAATGGCCGAACGATATTTACGTTACAGGCAAGAAGCTTGGCGGCATATTACTCGAAATGGTGGGCGACCCCGCGGGGGCTTGTTCGGTCATTGTTGGCGTAGGAGTGAATGTCAAAATGCCACCAGAACAGGGTCGCCGCATTGATCAAGACTGGACTGATGTCGAAGCTGTCTTGATGTCACAGAATATGCCCCGCAGGACGGTGCGCAGTGAGCTAGTTGCCAAGCTTGTGTCAGAGATCACTGTCGTCCTGAGTGATTACCAAGAAAAAGGCTTTGCTGCTTACCGTGATGAGTGGCAGGCCGCAGATGCGTTTTATGGCCTGAGAGCAGCTATTATTACGCCAAAAGAAACCATCACGGGTTTGGTGAGAGGCGTGGACGTCAATGGCGCTCTCTGCTTAGAGTGCAGTGATGGAAGGGTAGAGACGTTTATTGGTGGCGAATTAAGCTTGAGGGTGCAAGAGTGATTCTAGATATCGACGCGGGTAATGGGCGAATCAAGTGGCGACTGACCGGTGGGTTAATGGTGCCCCTATTGGGTTCCCAGACGACTGATTCTGTGCGTCAAGGGCAGTCGCTCGCGTTGCCTGAGACAGCCTCAGTCGTCCGTGCGCGTTTGTCGTCTGTTGCTGGCGACGAAGTGGCAGCAAGCCTCGCAAGTCAATTAGCTCAGCAGTTCTCTATTGATCTTGAAGTGGCTGAGGTCACGCAGACCGCAGCGGGGGTCATTTGTGGATACAGCGATCCGCGGTCTCTAGGAATAGATCGCTGGCTAGCGGCAATCGCCGCCTTCGCGCAGGTCAAAAATACAGTTGTTGTGGTTGATGCTGGCAGTGCCGCAACTATTGACATTGTTGTTGCACCCGGACGCCACCTTGGCGGTTATATCGTCCCCGGCATGCGGCTGATGCATGATGCGCTCTGGCAGGGCACCAGTCGCGTTAAAGCAGAGGCGCGCCCCCCCGAGGACATAGACACTCCCGGCATGAATACCAATGATGCGGTTAACAGGGGTTGCCTTCTCATACTGGTCGCAGCCATCGAAAAGCTCGTCGCACAATACCAAGGCGCCCTCGTGATCACTGGAGGCGACGGGCCGTTGCTGATGGCGCATTTTTCTGAGCGAGCGGTTTATGTTCCCGACTTGGTGTTGGACGGCATGGCGCTGGATGGCGTCGGACTGCGTCCCTTTAAGGCTACAGAAAAATGAAGACCCTTATTGCGTTGATTTTAATGGTCAATTGCCTTGGGTTTTTTATGCTCAAGCATCTGCAGTCCCTTAGCGCCTCGGTCGAGACCCCGGCTCAGCAGAACTCTCTGGATCTGCCGTTGGCCGCCCATTCGCTTACGCTGCTTTCTGAATTATCCACACCTGAGCTGGCGGCGCTGGTTCGCGCGGCAAGTGAGCCGCCAGTAGTTGAAGGTGCGGACGCTGATTCGCCCCTTTGCGATATCATTGGCCCGTTCAGTACTGAGCAGCAAGCGCGCGACGCGTTAGCGGTCCTTTTACCGGAGTTGTTGAGTGCAGACAGCTCTATTTTCATGGTCACCGAAGACCAATTTATACTGAAACTACCTCTTGATGTCACCGCCAGCCCCACCGAAGCGCTTTCAGAGCTGTTTATAGGCAAAAAAAGATACCAAGAACCCTGCATGAAGGTTGCTAATATGCGTGAGTTTCACTAGAATCGCGCTCCGTTATTGAGACGCTGGCGTAGCTCAGTTGGTAGAGCAGCTGACTTGTAATCAGCCGGTCGGGGGTTCGACTCCTCTCGCCAGCTCCAATTTTCACGGTAAAGCATTGATTATGTTGGCCTTTTTTCGGCATCTTGTTGACAGGTCATTGTTTTGCAATGAAAATATACGGC
The DNA here is from genome assembly GCA_001438605.1 of SAR92 bacterium BACL16 MAG-120619-bin48. GTDB lineage: Bacteria > Pseudomonadota > Gammaproteobacteria > Pseudomonadales > Porticoccaceae > HTCC2207. Next base: position 53,185 of record LIDE01000026.1, read on the forward strand.
CTTTTTTTGGAGGGATTCCCGAGCGGCCAAAGGGATCAGACTGTAAATCTGACGCGAAAGCTTCGGTGGTTCGAATCCACCTCCCTCCACCAGTTAGAAAACGAGGCGATTTTATCGTCTCGTGCAGTGCAGATGTTTGGAAGGTAACGGCCTAGTGAGTAGCTCGGAATTATCGAGTTCCCTCTTCCGTTATAGGCTGCAAGAGTAGTGTCGGGCGGGCATAGTTTAATGGTAGAACCTCAGCCTTCCAAGCTGATGATGCGGGTTCGATTCCCGCTGCCCGCTCCAAGTTTACAGTTTGGATGGTAAAGGTTGTGCTCATATAGCTCAGTCGGTAGAGCACTTCCTTGGTAAGGAAGAGGTCACCGGTTCAAATCCGGTTATGAGCTCCATAGTTGTATAGGTTTGCCTCGCGTGACATGAGGGCCTGTGCGGAAGTGACAGTAAAGTAGTTCGCGTAATTTACGAACGTTGATAAATGTTATTTTTTACGTTTTTTTATACGGGCAGCGTG
>LIDE01000027.1 GCA_001438605.1 SAR92 bacterium BACL16 MAG-120619-bin48
TGAGAAATAGATTTTGTCCATGGTCAAAGCCGAACAGCGCGGCAGAGTGGAACTCGCCTGTCTCTGAATCTTTGTAGAAGAAAATCGGATAGCAGGATTGAATATCGCGAAACTCAAGCGCGAACGTCATCGCATACATAATATCGTCACCGTACTGGGCAGCGCGCTGGGTGATCACTTTTAGGTTGCCGTGAGTGTCTTTGTTAAGCGATGCAAATGTTGTCATGACTGCTCCAATGGGTGTGGGTGAGCCGTGGACGGCTTCATTTAGGTTATATTTTTTGTAAGCCGTAGCGATAAATTTTGTTGATAAGATCTCTGTTGCTCGGCATTGATGTGCACAATTTCTGCGTGCGCATGGCGTTTTCTTGGAAGAGTGTTCCCGCTACTTTTTGCGCTTCCATCTCTGATCGGCGCTGTGTTTGGTTTGGCTGTGTTTCAAAGTCCATGCCGTAGAGTATGTATTGGAAACTGGCCGAGGGAAACATTTCGTCAACGTGGCGTGTGTCGCGATGCCACGGACTTTGGTGTCGCCAGAGTGAGAGGGATTCTTGAAGGCTGTCGGGGATACTCTCGGCCCGGCAGTTGTCGCGCCAGTACTCGGTATCTGTGCGTTGGGTCAGAATGTAGTGCAGCTTGAGGAAGTCGATAATACGTTCCCAACGATAGAGAAATTTCTGATTAAAGCGCTTGGCAACAAGATCCATAACCTCTCTGTTAGCGGGCAGCTGCTCGGCTATCATGGCTGCGCAGAGTTCCACCAAGACCAGCGCCGATGCTTCGAGGGGCTCGATAAAGCCCGCAGACATGCCGACAGCAACACAGTTTTTATGCCAAAACTCGTCGCGGTAGCCGGGGGAGAACTGAACTTTTCGCATAGTGGTGTTTGCCGCAGCTTTTTCGCCGACGGTTTTGCCGATGTAATTCAGTAGTTCTTGGCCAGCTTGCTCTTCGCTGTTGTGTGCGCTGGAGTATACGTGCCCAATACCGCGCCGTGTTGGCAGGCCGATGTCCCAAACCCAGCCAGCAGTTTGTGCGGTGGAAAGAGTGCACGACTCGATAGGATCTTGTTCGTCGTTGTAGGGCACTTGCGCAGCGAGGGCGGTGTTGTTGAATAGCACACTGTTTTTATTGCAGCTGCCCACACCGAAGTGCTCGCCAAGCAGTATGGCGCGCGATCCGCTGCAATCGATAAACAGATCGCCATCGATGGTGCCGTGGCTGTCGGTGTTGATTGAAGCAATATCGCCGTTTGCCGCAGAATTAATGCCAATCACATTGGCTTTGATATGTTTGACGCCCAATTTTTCGACGCAGTGTTTGCGCAAAAATTCTGCAAATTTACCGGCGTCGAGATGGTAGCCGTAGTTAACGTTGAAGGCGTATTCCGGTGTGGTTATTTGCTTAGGCGCTAACTTGGCAGGGAATAGGGCGCTCTGCGGTGACACTGCTTCGGCAAATTTAACTTGATTGCGCAGTGGCTGCCAGTGGGGCGCAAGATTGGTTTCGGCGTACCCATGGGGTGTAGTAAAGGGATGTGTGTAGGTGTCATTTGATCCTTTAGTCCAGCCAGTAAACAGTGTGCCTTGCTTAAAGCTTGCGCTGCATTCGCGGAAAAAGTCTGTTTCCGAAACACCCATTTTTTGCAGCGTCGAGCGCATCGAGGGCCAGGTTCCCTCGCCGACGCCAATGGTGCTGATGTCGGGAGACTCGATAAGTGTCAGCTGAAAGCCGTCAGGAGCGGTGTTATCAGTAGCCGTCGCAGAGTGCTCAGCGGCAATGATGCCCGCGCTCAACCATCCGGCGGTTCCACCACCAACAATTACTAATTTTTGAATTTTAGTTGTCATTATTTTTGATCAAGCTCATTAGGTTAAAACAGGGTTGTTGTATCGCCTGTCTGCCCTTTTTAAACATTATTAGGTACAGAATAGCCTGTTAGTCGCAGCAATAACAGCCGCCTCATAGCACCATTCAGCGTCTCTGGTTATACGGCTGAAATAAAGAAGCCGCTTAAAAAATTAAGCGGCTTCTTTTTTCTTATCGCACGAATATTTTGTGCAATCAGTTGACCGAGGTGGTTATACCTTAGAAGGTATAACGCACGCCCAGATCATAGCGAGCGCCGGTTTGACCCGCTTGCAGCACTTGCAACTCGTCGCGACCGTAGACATTGAATGTTTCTTCGAGGACGTTAAGACCGGCGAAGAAAATAGTCAGATTGTCGCTGTAATCGTAGCTCGCGCTAATATCCAACTGTCCGTACGCTTCTACGTTGGTTGGGTTGCTGTACGTGCCTTGGCCTTGGCCGACACCGGCAAGATACGCATCGCGCCAGTTGTAGGCGAGACGTGCCTGGAAGCCATCTTTGTCATAAAACGCAACAAGGTTAGCTGAGTCACTCAAGCCGTTCAGTACAAACTGCGAGTTTATTTTCATATTGTCGTAGGCCACATCTGCATTAACAAATGTTGCGTTAGCGATCATGCCGAAACCAGACTCACCGAAGTTGTGCTGCAGGTTAACTTCGATACCATCAACTTTTGCATTCTCTTGGTTGGCAGGGCTATCGATCTCAAATGGCACTAACGGATCGCCAGCAACACCGTAGATTTTGCCGTCAATTACTGCTGGGTTGTCAGCGTAATTGGCCAAAATGTAGGCGCCCACATCAGAGTACTTTAATGGGTCAATGCCGCTCGCTGTAACAGCTTCGTTAAACAGCGTGCCGCCTAATGGCCAAGGCAAGTTGAACAGTGTTTCACCGGTGCGCGTTGAAGAACCGATAAAGTTGCTAACGTCTTTTTCAAAGTAACCAATCGACAAGTAGCTGCCTTCGTCGTAGTAAAACTCGATAGATAAATCGAAGTTCTCAGACTCAATGGGCACTAGGCCTGGGTTACCGCCGCCAGCAAAGCCGCCGCTGTTCTTGAACGAAATTCCGTCAACGGTGATGCCGCCTTGGATATCGGTGTAGCTTGGGCGAGTGACTGTGGTGCTGTATGACGCACGCACGATAACATCTTCAATGACTTCGAGATCAACGTCGATGCTCGGCAAGAAAAGATCATACTTGCCGGTGTAGTCTTCAAATGCTTGAATCGAGTTACCGTCAGCATCTTTCGCTTCGATCATGGTGAACTCGTTTCCGCCTACCCAGTAAACGCCACTGTATGTCGGTGCCAGTGCCGCTGAGGTTACATCGGTTTCTTCATAGCGCATACCGGCTTTCAGGTTTGCGCGCATGCCACTTATTTCTGTGCTGTGATTTAACTGAATGTAGGCAGCACTTGTCTCTTCAGTCGTGCGCTTGTCTACGTTCCAGTCGGTTGATGCACAGTAGCCAGTGCCACAGTCGCCAACCTGAGCGTAGTCTGCGCCGCGTGCTGCGTAGTTCGCTTCGGCAACAGCAATAATGGCTTCGAGATCAGTGGTGAAATAGTCAGTGTACTGGCGTGGATCATTGCTGCCGTCAAGTTGATCGAACTGACCTTTGATAGATGAGCGGCGAATAATGTCGGTCAACTCGCCGGGAGAGGTGAAGCCGCCCCAGTTGTCGAGCTGAACAGTCTTGCTCACGTGACGATTGCTCACTTCTGACAGTTGAATACCAAAATCGATGCTGGAATCTTCTGCAAATTCCCAAGTACCGCTGATCTTGGCTTGTTCAATGTCCATCTGGGAGGCAGAGTTACCAAACGCACTACCAGTGATAATCATATCGTTGGCATACAATGGGCGATCACTGCCGTCGGCGCCTGAGTTCAGATTGAGCGAGAGAACAGGCATTTCTTTACCGTAATAAACGGTTGAACCCACTTTGTTGAAGCTTGCCATGGTTACCAGTGAGCTTGTGCCGTAGGGGCTGTCAGCACCGGTCTCTGCGGTAGAGTCATGGTAGTCAAATGCAAATGACAGGTTATCAGTGGCTTGCCATTCTAGATTCAAACCAACAGACGTATTCTTGTTTTTAGAACCGTCATGACCAACGCCCATCGCGAAGTCGGCATTGTTGTGTGTCTCAGAGTAAACCAGCGGTGATGCCTGTGGACCATCGGTCCAAACACTTGTTTGGCTCTTGGCGTTAGAGTTGCTGAACCACGCAGACATGTCGCTGTATGTGCGCTCTAGCGTGAATTCAGACTGCGTGTAGTCTACTGTTGCTGTCACACGATCGCTGGGTGCCCACTGCAGAATCAACTGGCCGTTGGTGCGCTCAGTTTCATATTCAGAGATGTTGTAAGCAATGGCTTGAGGAATAGAGTAGAACTCATCAGCACCTGTTGGACGGTTAACTTGGCTGTCGTTTGACGGAATACCATTGGCGCCTGAGTAGTCGCCCTGTTGTGTAAACCAACCACCTGACGACACTGTGTGCACGCCATTGTTGCGAACTTGTGAGCTACCGGTGATTGCGATACCGAAGGTGTCATCAGCAAATGTGTTGGTGTAGATACCTGAGAACTCAGGCGTGATTTCTTTGCCATCACTCGTGGATGTGTCGGCAACCATTTTTGCAGAAACACTGACTTTTTCACCCGGTGCATCCAGTGGACGCGTGGTTGAAATATTGATCGATGAACCAACGCCACCTGTAGGAACATCGGCGCGGCCAGTCTTGTATACCTGCACGCCTGCGATACCTTCAGAAGCCAGATCACCGAAGTCAAACGAGCGGCTTGTCGCGCTGTGCGTTGGCATTTGGCGACCATTAAGGGTTACCAGGTTGTACTCTGGGCCGAAACCGCGAACGGTTACCGAGCTGCCTTCACCGCGTTGACGGCTGATTGACACGCCGGTAATACGCTGCAGAGATTCTGCAAGGTTGGCGTCTGGGAATTTACCCATGTCTTCGGCAGAAATAGCATCGACAACACCCGCTGAGTCGCGCTTGATGTCCATCGAGCGCATCAGACTGCCGCGAATACCACCTTCAACAATAACTTCTTCAATAACGGCTGCATCTTGTGCAAAAGTAGGTACAGCTACACCGACCAATGCCAGCGCTACGCTGCTAGAAAGAATCTTCTTTTTAAATAACATACGGTTTATCCCCCTGGTGAACAATAAAATCTATGAACATAGTGTTTTTAAGGTTTTCTTGTATTTACTAAGTCCCCAGTCCTACTCTACCTTTTCACTCGAGGCAAAGAACGCCTTATGCGATAAAAGGTGATTATTTTGGGTTTAAGGAGGAGGGCTAGTGTCTTATAGAGCAGTCTTGCTGCCGATGGGGTTATTATGGCATTCAAAAAAGGTGGATTGCTAGGGCTCGCATGCCTGCTTTAGAGACTGTTCGGTGCTGCCCTGAGAGGCTAATCTAATTAGCTGACACCTTTAAAATATACTTTTGGCTTTTCCACGGTTTATCAATAGTGCGACTGATGACATCTGCCCCGAGTTTTTCAACACAGAGGTCGGCGAGATCCCAAAATGGTTGCCTGCCCGGATCGGCTATCAATATTTGTTGTGTGCCTGCGGATTGAGCGCGCTTTATCAAGTTGAATAAAGGCGCAGTCATTTCGTCCCAAAAGCAGATGTCGGTACCCATGAGCGTGTGATACTGCGCGAGTTCTTTGCGTTTTAATGACTCAAACTCGCGAGCCTGAAAGGCGATATTGCAGTTGTTAAGCTCGGCCTGCAAACGCAGGAACGGCTCGACGCTGGCGTCGATGTCTAATCCAGTGACAATTGCGCCATGACATTTGGCAAGATAGATTCCAGTGAGTCCCCAGCCACAGCCGATATCGAGCACTTGCGCGCCAGAAGGAACGCCCCAGGTGCTGAGATAATCCATTAAGACAAAACTCGAGCGCCACACTTTATTGCCATGGGCGGCATGACCCTGTTGTTGCCGCTTTAACTGACGCACTCGGGGATGTGAGGCGCGCAGTGCGCTCACGCCCTTATAGGTGAGTAGATGAGGGCTCGGTAAGGGTTTAGTTGGCATAAAATGCGTACTTTTCAGTCGGGAAATCGATTCTAGCAAAGACCAGTGAAGATCGGGCGCGGATTTTTAGTATTTCTCTTTGTCGCCTAACGCTCTATTATGGTGCTTCTATCTCATGTGACATAAAAATTATAACTGTGATTATGGCATCAGCAACTGTCTACCCGCTCTTCGGCAAATTATATCGCGACACAGATGCGCAGTTTTTACTGTTGCAGATTATCGGGTGGTTTAGTCTTTCTTTAATTAGCTTTTTCAGTCTAACCCTCTGGTATAACCAGCAGAGTGCCAACTACATCGGTCACACATTACTTCAGTCCGCGATGGGTATTATTGTCTCGTGGCCACTGCGCTCGGTCTTTCATCATCTTTGGGATAAGACCTTAATGCGGCGGCTGGCTTTAACCCTGTTGGCCGTGATGGCCTGTTCAGTGATTTGGTCCGTTTTGCGTATAGGGACGTTTATGTGGATGACCGACGAGACGGATGTCTGGTCCGACTTTGGTGGTTGGATGTTTGGATCAATCATGATTTTTCTGTGTTGGGCAGCTTTTTATCACGGTATTAAGTATTACCAGCTGTTGCAGGCTGAGCATGAAGATCTGCTGAAAATAGCGGCTGAAAATCAGCAAGAGCAGTTAAAGCGCACGCAGGCTGAAGCTTTCGCCAAAGAGGCGCAGTTAAAAATGTTGCGTTATCAACTCAACCCTCATTTTCTGTTCAATACGCTCAATGCAATATCGTCGCTCGTCGAGGGCCAGTCGTCAAAAATGGCGAACACTATGATTATTCAGTTGAGTAGTTTTCTGCGTTACTCCCTAGAAAGTGACCCTGTGCAAAGTGTTACCTTAAAAGAGGAGATTGAGGCGCTAAGGCTTTATCTGAGCATAGAGCAGACACGTTTTGGTGATCGTTTGGCGCTTGAGTTCAATATCGATATGGAAGCGCAGGCCGCGAGAATTCCAAGTTTGCTGCTTCAGCCTTTGGTTGAAAATGCCATTAAATACGCCGTGGCTCCGATGGAGAGTGGCGGGACTATATCGGTGACAGCATTGCTCGAGAATGATGATGTCCTGTTAGTGGTGTCTGATAATGGCCCTGGCATCCGGTTGGATCGCGGCGATACTTTGCCGGGCGCGGGAATAGGCCTGAAAAATATTAGGGATCGATTGAGTGCGTTTTATGGCGATGGTTATACCTTTGATTTGTTGAATGGTGAAACGGGTGGGCTGGCCGTTTCGATACGCTTGCCTGTGGCGGTGTGTTTCGCTCAGGATATAAACATGGCGCCTCGGCAGGTGCCACATCGCTTGGCTACTGTGGATTAATATGTCGACACTGAAAATGATACTCGTAGACGACGAGCCTCTTGCCCTCGATTTCTTGCGATCTATTCTCTCAAAAATAGAGGGCATCGAGATTGTTGGGCAATGTAAGAACGGGCGTGAAGCGATCAAACTCGTTGCAGAGCTTGATCCCGACTTGCTCTTTCTGGATATTCAAATGCCCGGCATTAATGGCTTTGAGGTGGTTAAAGCCCTGCAGTCAGATACCATGCCGATGGTCGTGTTTGCGACGGCATTCAATCAATATGCAATCGATGCATTCGATCTGCACGCCGTTGATTATATTTTGAAGCCGCTTGATCCGGAGCGGGTGAAAAGAGCTGTTATGCGTGCTGTTGAGCGCTTGCAGGTGCAAGATATTGAGGGTCGCAAATCGCCTCTCATTGGGGCAATTGATGATATCGCCAGTCGTCTCGCCGTTGATTCGCAGGCCGCGGACAGCGATGGGCGTGAGGTGAGGGAATTGCCCGAGGGTATGAAGCGAAAGTTATTGATTCGCGATTCTGGTGTGATCAAAGTTATTCCGTTTGATGATATTGATTGGGTTGATGCTGCGGGTGATTACATGTGTGTTCATGCGCTGGGCGAAACACACATTGTGCGCAGTACCCTACGAGAATTGATGGGCCGGTTGGACGATAAAAGTTTTGCCCGCATTCACCGCTCAACCATTGTCAATATTGAGCGAGTGGTGGCTATTACGCCGCTGCAAAAGGGTGGCAGTTTGCTGCATTTGGCTGAGGGCCAGCCCTTGAAGGTCAGTCGTAATTATCGTGAATCTATTCGGCAATTGTTTAAATAACCGCTCCAGCAGTCCCACTTAACGCAGGCAACCTTCTGACTGTCGCATCTTAACTTCCCCTCCTCCTGTGGGCGTGAAAAACTGTGCTTAATTAAGATAAATAGATAAGTGTCGGTTTTTGCTTGTCATCACTAATTAGAAATTAAATGTAGGTCGACAGGTCATTGACGGAGAGTAGCGCCATTTGGTTTTTGGTAACCGAAGGCTGCGTCAATTGTATTTGGAATAGCTACATATAAAAGGGGAGTTTACTGCACCATGGTTGATAAAAAACATGCATTGATCTATCGCTGTCTTCTGGGGCTCGCCCTTGTCGGCGCCAGTTTTGTGGCGTCTTCCTACGCCATAGCCTCTCAGCCTGACGCCGAACTCGAAGCGAGAATCAAGGCGCTTGTTGATGGCATGACCGTTGAACAGAAAGTGGGCCAAATGATCCAGCCTGAGATCAAGTTTGTCACCCCAGCTGAAGCGACCCAATACTATATCGGCTCCATTTTGAATGGCGGCGGCTCCTTTCCCAGCGGACGCAAAAATGCATCTATGCAAGATTGGTTAGATCTTGCTGACAGTTATTATCACGCCTCGATCGACGTCAGCAAGGGCGGTGCTGGCATTCCTATTATCTGGGGAACAGATGCTGTGCACGGTCACAACAACGTGATTGGTGCAACGCTGTTTCCCCATAACATTGGTCTGGGTGCCGCGAACGATCCCCAGCTATTGCGAAAAATCGGTGAAATTACTGCACGAGAAGTCGCAGTGACGGGTATTGATTGGGTATTTGCGCCCACTGTTGCGGTGGTTAAAGATAATCGCTGGGGCAGGACCTATGAGGGCTACAGCAGTGACTCTGCGATTGTAAAAGCCTATGCCGGTGAGATTGTCACGGGAATGCAGGGTCGCAGCGGTGAGCTGCGCACCAACGCTGAAAAAGTCATCGGCACGGCCAAGCACTTTATTGGTGATGGCGGAACCTACCGCGGTATTGACCAGGGCGACACGCGTCTCGATTTAGAGACCTTGCTGCAGGAACATGGTCAGGGCTACTTCACGGCGCTAGACGCTGATGTGCAGACGGTTATGGCGTCGTTTAACAGCTGGAATGGCGACAAAATTCACGGCAACAAAACGCTGCTGACGGATGTGTTAAAAGATCGACTCGGTTTTGATGGCTTTGTCATTAGTGACTGGGATGGTGTTGGTCAGGTAGCGGGTTGTACCATCGAGAGTTGCCCACAGGCAGTGAATGCTGGTGTAGACATGATTATGGTGCCGCAAGAGTGGAAAAAACTGTTGGAAAACACCTTGGCTCAGGTCAAGAGTGGCGTGATTCCAATGTCCCGTGTTGACGACGCCGTGACCCGTATACTGCGCGTAAAAATTCGCTCAGGCCTGTTTGAGAAAGGCGTACCCTCGAGCCGCGCCTTCGCAGGTAAGGGTGAATTAATTGGCTCACCTGCACACCGTGCGGTGGCGCGAGACGCGGTTAGAAAATCCTTGGTGTTGTTGAAAAATAAAGCGGGAATCTTACCCCTTAAAGCTAATCAACATGTGCTGATAACCGGCGACGGTGCCGACAATATTGGCAAGCAAAATGGCGGTTGGACAATTACTTGGCAGGGCACTGAAAACTTAAACAGTGATTTCCCTGGCGCAACGTCTATCTATAAGGGATTAAAAGATGCCGTTGAGGGCATTGGTGGCTCGGTTGAATTAAGTTCTGACGACAAGTGGGTCAAAACCCCAGATGTGGCAGTAGTTGTCTTCGGTGAGGAACCTTACGCTGAGGGAGTGGGTGATATCAGCGCCTTAACCTATCAACCTGGCGCGAAGAGCGATTTGAAATTGCTGCAATCGTTGAAGAGCAAAGGCATCCCAGTAGTTGCGGTATTCTTGACCGGACGCCCATTGTGGATGAATGCTGAAATCAACAGCTCCGATGCCTTTGTGGTTGCCTGGCTGCCAGGTTCAGAAGGTGGCGGTGTTGCAGATGTTTTGGTGGCGGATAAATCGGGTAATCCCCGTTACGATTTTACCGGCCGTCTGTCTTTTGATTGGCCAAATGCCGAATCCAACCAGCTAGACCCTGCGCAACCGGTTGCCGATCTTTTGCTGCGCAGAGGTCAGGGACTGAGCTACGGCGATGCAGAAATTGTTGCCGACGCGCTCAATGAAAAACCGTTAGTGGACGATTCTGCCGCTGCACAGGTTATTTTTGCGGGTAGCACGCGCCCCCCTTTCAAAGCCTATGTGGGTGATGTCAGTAACTGGTCCATTCTGGTTACGGGAAACCAAACCAAGACCGCCTTTGGCGATTTCTCCATTACCACGGTTGATACGTTGGTGCAGGAAGATTCCCGCGCACTTAAGTGGAAAAGGGGCCGTGAGAGTCAAGTATTTTGGCAAACCGAAGACCCGATTAATTTGTCCGCTCTGCGCGCTCAAGATGCGGCGTTAGTGCTGACCTTGAAAGTAGACAAACGTCCGAAAGGAAAGGTCACAATGCGCATGGATTGTGGATGGCCCTGCTCGGGTGGTATGGATATGACAAAGCTGTTTCGCGCGCTTCCAGAAGGTCAGGGCGTGCGTGTGGGCGTTGCTTTAAGCTGCTTCGAGAATGTTGGCGTCGATCTCTCGCGCGTCGATACGCCCTTTGTGTTAAGTACCTCTAAAGCCTTTGCTGTAACGGTTCTCGATATACGTGTCACCACCGATATTTCTCCGCAAGCGCTAGTGGGTTGTGGATAGTTCTTTTGAGAACCAACAGTCATAGTTAATCAGCAGCTCCGCGTAGCTAAAATCGGGAGCTGCTGATACTCTTTCAAAACACAAATAGAAAAGCGGTAGGCTGGGGCGTTATCGTCCCGCCCAATCGCCAAATGTTGGTTGTTGAGAGGGATTTATGAAAGCATCATTTACTAAAATGTCGAACAGCACTGCAGAAGACTGGCAAATTATTGTGCCTGAGCAGATCGCTTTTTTTAAGAAACTACCCGATCGTATTCTCACCCATTTAGAATTGCTCACTGGCGATTACGGTGGTTTTGCTGTCGATCGTCTGCAGCATTCGCTACAGACAGCCCATCTTGCCGCTGAGGCGGGCGAGGACGAAGAATATATTGTCTGTGCTCTGTTGCATGATATTGGCGATACCCTCGGCAGTGCTAACCATGCCGATGTCGCAGCGGCAATTTTGCAACCCTTTGTCTCGGCTGAAAATCATTGGATGATTAAGCATCACGCTATTTTTCAGGGCTATAATTTTTTCCATTTTCTCGGTGCCGACCGCAATATGCGCGACCAGTATCGCGACAACGACAACTTCAAGCGCACTGCGCGATTTATTGCCAAGTACGACGACCCCGCTTTTGATCCAAAGATGCCAGCACTTGATTTGGCGCTGTTTGAGCCAATGGTGCGCCGAGTCTTTGCTCAGCCAAAGCAAAGTATGTACAAAGCGATTTTGAATGACTGATAGGTGTGCCCAGATGAGCGCAGGTGAAGTGGTTGGTATTTATGTTGCGGCCGTCAAAGATGCTCCCGTTATGGGCTACGGCAAAGTCTCTGTACGAGCAGGCAAGGGTATAGAGGGCGACCGCTATTTTTCCAATAGTGGTAAAAACCGCTCCCATTTCAATGGTCAGCCCGACTGGGAAATTACCTTAATAGAGTCGGAAGTGATTGCTGCGTTTAATCAGCGCAGCGGCAACAATTTCCACGAAAGCGATTTTCGCCGCAATCTCGTGACCCGCGATATTCGCTTGAACGATCTGATGGGCAAGAATTTCACTATTGGCGGTATCGATTTCTACGGTGTGCAACTGTGTGAGCCCTGCGCCAAATTACAGCGACGGCTCGGGGTGAAAATATTGCCCGATCTTGTTCATCAGGGAGGGCTTCGCGCTCAAATTCGCGGCAATGGCGTGATCTCGGTGGGCGATCAGGTTGTCGCCAAGGCGGACTGACGCACTCTTAATTTAAGCGGAAAAAACGCAGTGCGTTGGCTGTGGTCGCTGCGGCGATTTCTTGCTTAGTCTCTGAGCGGTGAGCGGCAATGGCCGCGATAACGAAGGGTAAAAAAGCGGGCTCATTGCGGGATACTTTCTTTGCGCTTTTGGTGTTTTCTGGCGGTGCCGTTTTCTCGGCAGTTGCTTTCGGCATATTCTTTGGCAGTAGATAGGGCGCGTCGGTCTCTACCATTAAACGGTTGAGGGGAATATTGTGCACCAGCGATTGCAGGGACTCTCCTCGTTTGTCGTCGCTAATCCACCCAGTTACACCAATGTGCAGATTTAGGTCAAGATAGCCGAATAGGGCCTGTTTAGAGCCGGTAAAACAGTGGCTCACGCCATCTACAAGATGGTCTCGGTAGCTTTTCAATATCTGCAATTGACGATCAGCTGCGTCGCGCTCGTGTAAAAACACCGGCAGCCGCAACTCAGCAGCCAGTTCGAGCTGCGCCTCAAACGCCTTTTCCTGCGCCTTGGGTGTGGAAAAGTTGCGATTAAAATCTAATCCCATCTCACCCAATGCCACCACTTGGCGTTGCGCGGCTAGCTCTCGCAAGTCATTAATTGAGCTGCGAGTGAACTCTTTGGCGTCATGGGGGTGAATGCCCGCAGTGCTGAACAACATGTTGTTGAATTGACTGGCATATTCAGCACAGAGGTCACTGACGGCACGACTCTCAGCGATGGACGTGCCAGTTAAAATAAGCTTTTCCACTCCGGCCTGCTGTGCGCGGGTGAGAACGGCTTGGGTATCCTTTGCGAAGCGAGGGTTCGAGAGGTTGACGCCAATATCAATCATTGTTGTTAAAGCAGCCTTAATTTTTCGTCTTTTAGTAGCATGGGTGGAGTGGTACCCATTTTGCGCGAATAGATCACCGAGTACATTAAAATATTCCGCACATAGGCTCGGGTTTCGTTGTAGGGAATGATCTCCATCCAGACATCAAAAGGCAGCTGTCCCGCACTCCTTTTGAGCCATTGGTCGACACGATGGGGGCCTGCGTTATAAGCAGCGCTGGCAAGGATGCGATTACCCTTGAAACGCTTTAGGAGGTCACTGTAGTAGGCGCTGGCGATGGCAATATTGGTCTTAGGTTGATAAAGCTGGCTGCGCTCACGGTAGGCAATATTGTGTTGCCGTGCCGCTTGCTTGGCTGTTGCAGGCATCAATTGCATAAGCCCCATAGCCCCCGCAGGTGAGGTTGCGGTGGTGTTGAAGGCGCTTTCTTGACGCACTAGCGCAAGTACAAGGGGAGCCGTTAAATCTCGCTTTTTGGCATTTTTCTCAATGGTTTTGAGATGCTTGATCGGGAAGCGTATTTCCACATCATCCCAATATTTTGCTTGCCCCAAACTGGCAATCGCTTTGTTGTGCCAGTGCCATTGACTCGACAAAACGGCTGCTGCGAGCCAGTCGTCATAGCTGAAATGACTCGCGGCTGATGCCCACTCGCGATTGGCGTCGATGTCATCCCCATGAAACAGCAGCTCCCGAGCCCGTTTAATACTCGCGAGGTTGGCGATCTTGCTTAGCTGCGTGTCGTCAATGGCCAGAGGGCGATGGTTCATACTGTATTCTTTGTCGAGCATGTCGCTGGCGAGGAAGCCGTAAAAATCACGTTCTTTGGCTAAACTGGCTGTGATTTCAGCGATGCGTGGGTCCATCGTTGTCTCGGGGTTGCTTTGCAAACTGCGCAGAGCCCAGTAGCGCCAGACCGACTGCTTTTTCAAGTGGGCGGGAAGGCGCTCTATCCACGCTTGAACGGTGGGCCAGTCTTGCTTGGCGAGGGCGCGGCAAATACGCCATTCGACAAGGCTGCCATCGAGCGTTTCGTTGAGCAGAGGCAGTTGGTCGGCGAAATAGCTGTCGGCCATGTCGTCATGGTCTTGTTGGTACAGCGCCTTGATAATTGCACTGACTATTTCACTGCGTGAGCGATGGCTGAACTCATAGGTTTGCTGGTAATGACTCCAGTAGGTGAGTGCCGCGCGGCTGTCCTTCTGAGCCAGGTGAATCAGTCCATGGTTAATGATCTCGAGTTCTTCAGGGCTATTGCGGCTGAACTTGGCCATGCTTTGAATAATTCGAGGATTACTCCGAACACTCCCATAGAGGGTTGCTAGGCTCTGGTAGCGCTCGGTTTTGAGCTGACTGCGGAGGTAGCGTGCGAGGCTCGTCTGATGGTTGAGAACCGCTTTGTTGTAGCGCTGCCAAACCAGCTCTTCAGTTAATTTGTTTTCGCTTTTCAGCAGATTAAATAGCTTGTCACATTCGCTCGGTTGCGACTGACCCACATTCCAAAGTTCAACAGCTGCAGCTAATGCCGATTGTTGCTGTTCACTATTTTTCGAGTCACTGTTGTAGCGCGCCAATTGAAACTGACACTGCTGCTTCACACTGGCGGATTCGGCGCGATAATACTCGAGATAGGATTGCCAGTAGCTATATTTGGCGAGATGAGCCAGCCACTTGTTGCGCAAATTCTCGGCTTTAACCGAGCCCTCGTATGCCTCTAGATAGGCCTTTATCTCCGGCTGGCGGGCGTAGCGCAGATTACCGCTCAAGTCAGCGTATAAAAGGTAGGGGTAAAGTGGATAGTCGGTAATCTGTGCGCGAAGGCTTTTGACGGTTTGCCAGTGCCCCTTACGCATATGGTTGAGGGCATCAGTATAAATTTTGCGCTGTTCATCAAGCTTATTTTGCGCGGTTTCTGCGCTGGGCTCGATACTGTGCTGCGCAACGTCTGTCGACGCCGCATCTGACCATGAACTAATACCAATGATGATGGCAACTATAGATGGAACCAGATGCCGTGCGCGCGAAATAATACTTGGGGTAGTAATGATAAGTATCCTTGTGTCTGAGCGATTGATGCCGAGGTCGGTCCGTGAGCGCAGTGCGGAGTTTAAGGCTGCGGGGCTACCGTTTGGAAGCCCCTGCGGAAAAAATAGTGGCGTTACTCGTCAGTAATTCGAACGGCCAATACGTCGCACGGCGCTCCGTGCAGCACACTGTTGCTGGTTGAGCCAAAAATCAGGGCAAGACCGTGTCGGCCATGGCTACCAACAACAATAAGATCAATATCGCGTTCGCGGGCAAGCCGTCGCATTTCAGTGGCGGGCTGGCCCAGAATCACCAGCTGGTTTTCGTCAGCGACGTTTAATGGCTCGCAGATACTGGCCAATCGCTCTTTTGCCTGCTGTTCTAGCTGCAATTGCACATCGGATAAATCCACCGGAATATCGCCTCCGTATGTGAAAGCGAGGGGTTCGAGGATATGGCAGACTGAGATTTTGGTGTCCGTATGGGCAAAAAGAAGCTTGACGCGATCAATAACTTGCTGGGATTCTGGTGATAGATCGAGTCCAACGAGTATGTGTTTGTAGGTTGACATAACGGTGCTCCCTGTTTGCAATTAGGTGTCTTTTACACCATTTAAAGTAAGTTTTCTTTAAATTCAGTGGGTATTGATGTTTAGATGCCACATAGTCACTGACACCCCTAAGAGTAGTACGAAATGACCTGGTTGTTAATAGTATTAGCGGTTGCCGTTGTCCTGTCCCCCTTGATGTGGTTCAGACAATCCCCCCGACAAAAATTGATTACCGACTTGCGTCGCTCGGCCAGCGCTCTGGGTCTGCAAGTCTCGCTGCATCGGCGTCCAGATGCGCGGGAAGAGGAAACGCGCCTCGAGACGGTTTGCTATCGGTTGCCCTGGTTGTCTGACAATTGCAGACAAGATTGGGTGATCCATCGCCATAGCAGCCGCGGCTGGGATGGTCCCGCTGGCTGGCTCTGGACTCTCGCCCAAGTGGCACCCGAGTGGGATGCCGTCTTGCTCGATGTGTTGCCTCAACTGCCCGCAGGCGTCAGTGCCGTGGTTGCTAACAGCGCAGGCTT
This sequence comes from SAR92 bacterium BACL16 MAG-120619-bin48, assembly GCA_001438605.1. Taxonomy (GTDB): domain Bacteria; phylum Pseudomonadota; class Gammaproteobacteria; order Pseudomonadales; family Porticoccaceae; genus HTCC2207. Next base: position 16,010 of record LIDE01000027.1, read on the forward strand.
AGGGGTAATCTGGAACGAGCGAGAAGATGCCGCGGATTTGCAAAAAATCGCGACTCAGTTAAAAAAATTGCAGCTCTATGCAAAAGAAAATTGTCAATGAAACTTGACCAAGGGGCAGGGAAGCAAGTATACATGCCCCCCTTAAGTACGCCGTCTGTGCGAATTAGGTAAATTTATATGAGCCGCAACCACTAACCGAGTTGTGCTCAATTAGGGAAAAGTAACCTCAATGGGAAAATCATTAGTAATTGTTGAATCACCCGCAAAAGCCAAGACAATCAACCGCTATTTAGGGTCTGACTACATTGTTAAGTCGAGTGTTGGGCACGTTCGCGATCTGCCAACGGGTGGCAACCGCACGCCGTCTGATCCTAAAGAGCGCGCCAGACAAGCTGCGTTAACGCGTAAAATGTCGGCCGAAGAAAAGCTTGCCAGCCGCGCATCCAAAGCGAAGACGCAGCTCGTTAAAAGCATGGGTATAGATCCCGAGAATAACTGGAAAGCCGAATACGCCATTTTACTCGGCAAGGAAAAAGTCGTCTCAGAATTGAAGAAACTCGCTAAAGATGCCGACACCATTTACTTGGCAACGGACTTGGATCGCGAAGGGGAGGCGATTGCCTGGCACTTACAGCAAGTGATCGGTGGTGACGCCAGCCGTTACAAACGTGTGGTTTTTAACGAAATTACTAAAAAAGCAATTCGTTCCGCATTCGATGAACCGGGAACATTGAATACCAACCGCGTCGATGCTCAGCAGGCGCGCCGGTTCCTTGATCGCGTCGTCGGCTTTATGGTTTCGCCACTGCTGTGGGAAAAGGTTGGGCGCGGTCTCTCAGCGGGACGTGTGCAATCGGTGGCGCTAAAAATGATTGTAGAGCGCGAGCGAGAGATTCGCGCGTTTCAGCCGCAAGAGTACTGGACAGTCCATGCAGACCTCGAAAACAGGGGCGACACCGACAGCGATAAAATTCGCTTTGAAGTTAAAAAACATCTCGGCAAAGCATTTAATCCCGTAAACAAAGCAGAAGCAGATGTGGCACTCACCGCGCTCAAGCAAGCAGGCTACAGCGTCACCAAACGCGAAGACAAACCGACAAAGTCCAAGCCCTCTGCGCCGTTTATCACCTCGACGCTGCAGCAAGCGGCCAGCACTCGGCTCGGCTTTGGCGTCAAGAAAACTATGATGATGGCCCAGCGGCTCTACGAAGCGGGTTACATCACGTATATGCGTACGGATTCCACCAACTTGAGTGCCGACGCAATAGAAGCCTGTCGCGACTACATTAAAGTGCGTCATGGTGCACGGTATCTGCCCGCCGAACCAAAAATCTACAGCAGCAAGTCTGGCGCCCAAGAAGCTCACGAAGCCATCCGTCCCTCGAACATCGATATTGCTCCTGGCAGTCTCAACGATATGGAAGCGGATGCGCGAAAGCTCTATCAACTGATTTGGCAGCAGTTTGTTGCCTGTCAGATGACCGAGGCGGAGTTTACCGCCACCACCGTGACGGTGACCGCCGGTGACTACGAACTGACCGCGAAAGGTCGTGTAACCCGTTTTGATGGCTACTTGGCAGTGATGCCAGCCAGTCGCAAGAGTGACGATGACGGTGAACTGCCAGACTTGCAGCAAGGAGATGCCCTGCAATTGTTGGTCTTAGTTCCACAGCAGCACTTCACCAAACCCACCGCTCGATTCTCTGAAGCCTCGCTGGTCAAGGAGTTGGAAAGGCGAGGTATTGGCCGACCCTCTACCTATGCCGCGATTATTTCCACCATTCAAGATCGTGGCTACGTGCGCATTGAAAATAAACGCATCTTTGCCGAAAAAATTGGCGATATTGTCACCGACCGACTGAGTGAAAGCTTCACTGATCTGATGGATTATGGCTTTACTGCCACGATGGAAGAACATCTCGATGAAATTGCCAATGGCACGCTAAATTGGAAGACACTGCTCAACCGGTTCTACAAAGATTTTAGTCGTCAGGTCGAAAGTGCCAAAGAAGCCGACGCGGGCATGCGGCAGAACACGCCGACAGAGACCGATATTCCATGTGCGCAGTGTGGCCGGCCGATGATGATCCGCACCGCGGGAACGGGTGTCTTCCTTGGTTGTTCCGGCTACGCACTGCCGCCGAAAGAGCGGTGCAAAAACACCATCAACTTAACCGCCGGTGATGAGGCGATCAATATTGATGAAGATGACGAGGCAGAATCTAAGCAGCTGATGCACAAGCATCGCTGCAAAATATGCAACACCGCCATGGACAGCTACCTACTCGATGAAAAGCGCAAACTGCACGTGTGCGGCAATAATCCTGACTGCAGCGGTTTCGAAACAGAGACCGGCCAATATGTGATCAAGGGCTACGAAGGGCCTGTGATTGAATGTGACAAGTGCGCCAGCGAAATGCAGCTCAAGACCGGCCGTTTCGGCAAATACTTCGGTTGCACAGGGCAGAATGCCGAGGGTGAGCCCTGCAAAAATACACGTAAACTGCTGCGCAATGGTCAGGCCGCGCCACCCAAGGTGGACGCGATTGCCATGCCAGAATTGCGCTGTGAGAAAGTTGAAGATCACTACGTGTTGCGCGACGGTGCATCCGGACTCTTCCTCGCTGCCAGCCAGTTCCCCAAACACCGCGAAACCCGCGCGCCATTGGTCAAAGAGTTGCTGCCCTATGCCGATCGCATTGATGAAAAGTATCAATTTTTGCTGCGCGCACCAGCGACCGATCCAGATGGCCTGCCAACTATTGTTCGCTACAGTCGCAAGACGGCAGAGCAGTATGTGCGCAGTGAAGAGGACGGCAAGCCAACGGGTTGGAGTGCCTATTACACAAACGGTAAGTGGGTCACTGCTGACAAAGGCAGTAAGTAAAGCCGGTGCAATCGAGCTATCTTTCAGCGGTTAATCAGAAACTACTGTTTTCGCGGCAGTTGATTGCATTGTTTGAGCATTCACAGAATCCTCGAGTCAAGCAGTCTGCCGGAGCGGCGGTCGCCCAGTCGGTAACCGTGCAGTTGCATCAAGCGTGGTTGTGGCATTGCCGCGATGTGGCATCCAGTTATAAGCTCAAAGAGATTGACCTAGTCGACAGCGCAGACAGCCTTGTCGCGCTGCTTGCCGAGCAAGGCAAGACCCCTGGAGAGGCAACTGAACTGCAGAATTTGCAGGGTGATCCCGTTTCATGGGTCAGTGATATGCTAAAAGCCAGCGGCTCGCTCTATCGCTTGCCAATCATCCGCAAGGCTGAGATGGATGTGGATCGCCTGCCGATGATTGCGCTCGATGCCCCAGAGGTTGTGGATTGGAGTGTTGAGCGAGCCACAGCGTGGTTGGACAGCATGCAGGAGTTGGTCAACCGTCAGCGAGAGATGATGGTTGAGTTCTAGGGGTTGGATACAATAGTTAACAGCGTTAGCCGCAGCTGCTAGACTGTTCCCTAACAATTAGTTCCCTAACAATTAGTTCCCTAACAATTAGTTCCCTAACAATTAATAGATCGGTGAATTGCCCATGGCCCTCGCAGAACTCGAATTAGTCATGCTCGAAAGTGGTGAGATTGCGTTGCAGCGAATCGGCGCCAACGAACCGTTGGTGCGAATTGCATTCTCGCCTGAAGTGATGAGTTACCTCAGCGGCAAGCATCTTGATGTCGCGAAAAGCATGATCGATGCCGGTATACAGACAGCCTTTGAAGTTGGTGACGATGCTGCATCGCGAGATCAGCAGGATGAGACGAAGGTACATACCGTCCATTGAGATGCCCACGGAGATAGAGTAGGGCAAGCGTAGCGGACGTCGGTTTCGCCGGTAATCCCGCGATCAAGGCTGTGCATCCCGAGTATCTATCCCCGTTCCTAGTCGCAGCCGCCTGATTTAAACTCCCTACAACTATCACGCTGAGATCTGTTCTCGGCAGACAATAAGAGTCCAGACAATGAGTTCAGACGCCATTCTCAAGCATCTTAGCGAACAGCGAAAAGTGGGTAGCTATCGTCAACATTTACTGCTGTGCACGGGCGGGAAATGCGCGCCAGACCATGAAGCCTCGGCCTCGTGGGAGTATTTGAAGCGACGGATTCGTGAACTTAATTTGCTGGACGTTGAAGGTGGCGTGTATCGCTCAAAAGTCGATTGCCTAAGAATATGTGCCAAAGGCCCAATTATGGTCATCTACCCGGATGGTGTTTGGTATCACAGTTGTACGCCCGAGGTTATCGAGCGTATTTTGCAAGAACATGTGATCGGTGGTGCGCCTGTGGTTGAGCAAAGCTTTGCCCGTAATCCGCTCTCGTGACAGGCTCTCGTAACAGGCTCTCGTAACAGGCTCTCGTAACAGGCTCTCGTAACAGGCAGCAGCGCTGCCTAGCTCTCTCGGTTCCACTCTTGCGTGCTTCGCACTTACATACTAACGCGAACAACACCTACCGCTAGGCCTTCAATAGCAAACTCCTGCGCGCGCAGATCGACCACAATCGGCGAGTAATCTCGGTTTTCCGGCAGCAGTTGAATTTCATGTTTGCTGCGAGTGCGTTTTAAGCGCTTGACGGTGACTTCGCCGTCAACCCGTGCGACGATAATTTGCTGGTTTTCAGCGGTTGGCTGCTGATGCACGGCCAGTAGATCGCCATCCATAATGCCGACATCAATCATGCTTTGACCCTGCACACGTAAAAAGTAATCTGCGTGTGGGTGGAAGGTGCTCGAAGGCACTTCTTGATAGTCTTCAATATTTTGCTCGGCTAGGATGGGCTCGCCGGCGGCAACCCGACCAATAATTGGAATACCGACGTGATGCTCGACAATACGTATGCCCCGAGACGCACCGGGAATCATCTCAATAACCCCTTTTCGGGCAAGAGCACGCAAGTGGTCTTCTGCGGCATTGGCTGATTTAAAGCCGAGTTGCTGAGCTATTTCCGCTCGTGTGGGTGGATAACCCGTCTCATCCAGATTGTCGCGAATCAAATTAAAAATTTGTTGTTGCCGAGCAGTTAGGCGTTCCATAGAAGTATCCTCGTTGCGAATAACTGTGATTATATACAGTCATCGTTATTGCGCAAGTTAATCTATATTTAGGTATCGTGAGATCACTACCTAAAAAGGACATTTTATGCTTGAAACGAAGGTTCAAGAGGCGTGGCGTATGCTGCGTATTCAGTCAGAGTTGGTCGATGGTACAGACAAATTACTCAAACTTGGTGCAGCAGTTACAGTATTTGGAGGCGCTCGCTTTACCGTTGACAGTCATTTTTATCAGCAGGCTGAACTGCTTGGTCGATTGCTGGGTGAAGAAGGTGTTCCGGTGATCACGGGGGGTGGGCCCGGTATTATGGAGGCCGCAAATCGTGGCTGTTTCGCGACACCGACCGTGTCCGTGGGCTTAAATATTGATCTGCCCTTTGAACAGACGCCTAACCCCTATCAAGATATCGCCCTCGAATTCCGTTACTTTTTTGTGCGCAAGTACCTTTTCGTCAAACATGCAGTGGGCTTTGTTATCTTCCCAGGTGGTTTTGGAACCTTGGATGAAATGTTTGAGGCATTAACCCTCGTTCAAACGCGAAAAGTTGCTGCCTTTCCGATTATCTTAGTGGGTGTTGAGTATTGGCAGGGGCTGATTGATTGGATGCGCGACCGCATGCTTGCCGAGGGCTGCTTGACAGAGGCAGAGCTCAATTTGATTGAGGTTGTGGAAGATGCCAATGCTGCGGCACGGATTATTTTACGGCATATCCGTATGGGTAAATCGGCCCTCGCGGCCCAATCAGACAAAAACTGACATGGCATTGACCGGCAAGGTTAATTTATAGGTGTCATCAATAGTTAAATAGGTAAAATGTAGCGTGCGTCTCGCGACGAAAGTGGTGGGCATTTCTCGTCGGCGGTGCGTTCTTTTAATTCTGTGGGGTGAATTTTTTGCCCGCGTTCGCTGGATAACGCTGTTTATGGAAAAGACAATGATAGAGGGTTTTCATGGTCGATTGATGCTCGATTTGGACGGTACCGTGCTCGCCGATAACGAGGTGGCGCTTCTCCAGAATCCGCATGTCGGCGGTGTGATTTTATTTTCGCGCAACGTTGTTTCACGACAGCAGGTGGCGAGCTTAGTCGCACAGATTCGCGCCGTGGCGCCACATTTATTGATTGCAGTGGACCAAGAGGGCGGTCGTGTTCAGCGCTTTAAAGAGGGCTTTACCGCGCTGCCGCCAATGCAACTGCTCGGTGACGCCTATCTCGCAGATCCTGTGGCTGGGTTAGCGCTGAGTCGCAACACCGGCTGGTTGATGGCGGCGGAAGTTATAGCGTGCGGCGTTGATATTAGCTTTGCGCCGGTGCTGGATGTTGATCGTGAGACCAGCAGTATTATCGGCAATCGCGCCTTTGCTGATGATCCCGACGTGGTTGTTGCGGTGTCTAGAGCGTTTATTGAAGGGATGAACGAAGCTGGCATGGCAGCAACCGGTAAACATTTTCCGGGCCACGGTGGTATCTTTGCCGATAGTCATCTCGAGGCACCGGTTGATTATCGCAATTGGGACGCATTGTGGCAGCGGGATATTGTGCCATTTGTCGCACTGTCTGGATTGCTTGGCGGCATTATGCCTGCGCATATCACGTTCCCTGACGTTGATCCCAAGTCCGTCGGATTTTCGCCATTTTGGTTGCAGCGGATTTTGCGTGAAAAGTTAGGGTTTCAGGGGGTTATTTTCAGCGACGATTTAGCCATGAAGGGTGCCGATGTCGCAGGAGGGTATGAGCGCAAAGCGCAACTGGCGCTGGAGGCGGGCTGCGACATGATTCTCGTGTGCAACGATCGCAGTGGAGCATTAACGGTATTGCAGTATATGGCTGAACAGGCCGTTAGTCAGAGCGATAAGATCGGCGCGATGCTAAAAGCCAGTGCCGTAACCTGGTCAGACTTGGAGGCTGATCCGCGAAGAATCGCGACCACAGAACAACTCAAATCACTAATGACGCTCAAATAATAGGTTAAATACATGCAAAAATTAGAGAATTGGCTGGTCAATTTAACAGGTGAACAGAATCTTTGGATGATCGAACTGTTTCTGATCGTGGCGTCAGTTCTGGCGCTTGGCTTTATTGTTAATCGCGTGATCGACAGATTGGAGACGCAGGCAAACAAAACCCTCACCGTCTGGGATGATGCGCTCATAGAAGCCTGTCGCAAGCCGATTATCTGGTTGGTTTGGATCTTGGGCGTTAATTTTGCTGCGGGTGTTGCCGCGCAAAAAATGGATTCTGGATTGCAAGGGCTGGTCGATCCGATTAACCGGTTGGCGTTGATATTCTTGGGTGTACTCTTTTTAACGAACTTTATTCGCCGCGCTGAACGCAATCTCCTGCACCCTGATTACATGTCTGAACCCTTGGACGAAACAACGGTGCGTGCCGTCGCTAAACTTGTTCGCGCGGCTGTAATCATCACGGGCCTGCTGATTGCTTTGCAGCTGTTTGGCTACAGTATTTCCGGACTCTTGGCATTTGGCGGAATCGGTGGGATTGCCATGGGCTTTGCGGCAAAAGACCTGCTGGCCAATTTCTTTGGCGGCATGATGATCTACATGGATCGTCCGTTCTCGGTGGGCGAGTGGATCCGCTCGCCGGACAAAGAGATCGAAGGCACGGTCGAGGATATCGGTTGGCGCCTGACGCGCATCCGCACCTTTGACAAGCGTCCTCTCTACATTCCCAACTCTGTGTTTGCCAATATTTCGGTTGAAAACCCGTCGCGCATGACCAGCCGCAGAATTTATGAAACGGTTGGCATTCGTTACGATGATATCGACAAGATGGACCTGATCGTGGCGCAAGTGAAGGGTATGTTGCTAGAACATCCGAACATCGATAACAACCTAACCATGATTGTCAACTTCAACAAATTTTCCGCCAGCTCCCTCGATTTCTTTATCTATGTGTTCACTACGACCACCGATTGGCAGCTTTACCACGAGATAAAACAGGATGTCTTGCTCAAAGTGGCGGGCATCATTGCTGACAATAACGCTGAAATTGCCTTTCCGACATCGACGGTTCACGTACCCAACAGAGTTGAGGTGAATTCTGCACCGCTTATCGCTGGAATTGGGGAGTAATAGTCAACCTCTTATGATCTAGATTATGGAATCCGTTGGTATGGTTAACTAAAGTATCCAGCCAGAGCGGCCAACAGTTGCGGCCAACAAGTGCGGTAAAAAAGTGCGGTAAAAAAGAGTGTAGCAAGAAAGCAAATAGTGACGACTCCTCGGCTGGAGACATCACTGATAGAAACAGGTGGTTTTTGGAGTGAAGTCAAACAAGCGATAGAGCTAGATTAAGGAGGGCACAGGTTGTGCCGCAGCGCACCATCCTTGAGGGTGTGTGCTGTTGAGGATTGCGTTGCAGGATGTCAATGCAGAATAGGGAGATAATGTCATGGAGATGACTGCTTTTAGAGTCTATTTTAGAGTCTATTTTAGTGCCTATTTTAGCAGCGCATGTTGCGCTGATACGCTGATTGCTGGTGTGATGCGCGCGACTGCCAACCCAGCTGAAATAAGGTGTGGCAAATGGCTAATATGAAGTATTGGCCCTTGCTCGCGAGTAGCGTGATTCTTGGCTGGCTGCTAACCGCCGTTATTCTTTTTGACTATGTATCGGGTGGGTTGATCGTGCGCGGCCAGCTCTCAAGTCAAATGCAAATTATCGTCTTGTTAGTGGTTTTAGTGCTCTCGTATTTTCCTGTGGTACGCACAACCCAGCTGCAGATCACCCAGTGGTGCTCGACCACCGCGCTGTCTATTTATGTAAACAATCAACTTGGCGATTTTGGCCGCGGCCTCAGGCGATGGCTGCGCCACGCATATATTAGCCTCTATCTTCTGGCAGATGTTGTTTTCTGCGCGGGTGGCCCGATGCTGATTGTCACCGCCGCTACCGGTTATTGGCTACTCGACGACGTGAGTTTTTTTGACTTGCTCCTTTACATTGGTGTTATCGCGCTCATTCTGTTGGCAGGGCTTTACAGCAATATAGTGCGATTGTTGTCATTGGGGTATTTTTTTGGCTACTGGCTCCTATCTGAAGATCTTCTGCTGTACCCCTTTGTCGCGCCAAAGCTGGTTTATGAAAATGTCGAGTTAATGTTGAGCGGTGCTCCGGACATGTTCATCCTTATCGTGGCATTTTTCTTTGTTGGACTGGTGCTCGCACGACTCTTTGCACCTTTTATTTTGCAATTATTTTTCTGCCCCCGTCGCTGGGAACGTTTTAGTGAAACTCGTGGAGATAGCCTCAACCGTTTTATTATTATCGCGCTAGCAGTGATTCTGATAGGGGTGGTGGACGTTATGCAGTGGATCAATGTCCATCTCTATTTTGCCGGTGTGGCAATATGGTTTTTAGATGGCTACTGGCAGCGAGAGGTTGCCCAAGAACCAGCGCTATCGACTGACTTCCGCTATTTGTTGCACACATCTAAGACAGCGTCCTAATTTGTTGCGACTGTTTTAGGCCTTCTGTGGGAACGTAGACTCTTTCTTGCGCTTGCGCTCTGATAAGAGTTTACTTCGCATATCGTATGATTCTGATGGTTTTTTTTCTTTTGGGTTGGTGCGGTTATTTCAACTGAACTGTGTGCCGTGACAACTCACAGGACAATTCACAGGACAATTCACAGGACAATTCACAGGACAACCGACATGGCCGCTAACAGGGTAGCTAACAGAATGACTAATAGGCTAAATAACGTGATTGCTCGCTGCTTAGGTGTGTTTGTTTGTCTGCTGTTGGCAGGCTGTTTGGGTTCGCCGGAAGGTGTAACAGCCGTCAATAATTTTCAACTCGACCGCTATCTTGGGCGATGGTATGAAGTGGCGCGTCTCGATCACTCCTTTGAGCGCGGTTTAAGTAATGTTACCGCCGATTACGCGCTGCGTGATGACGGCGGTATTCGTGTGACCAATCGAGGTTACTCAGAGGAGAAGGGCGTGTGGCAGGATGCGGAGGGGCGCGCCTATTTTATGCAGGACTCTGCGCAAGGGCGGTTAAAAGTCTCTTTCTTTGGGCCTTTTTACGGGTCGTATATTATTTTTGAGCTGGATGAGAGCAACTACCAATATGCCTTTGTTGCAGGTAATACGACGGACTATCTGTGGCTGCTGGCGCGCACACCAACCATTGACGAAGCGCTGAAAACGCATTTCATTGAGCGCGCCGACGCTTTGGGCTTTGATAGTTCTAAGCTGATATTTGTTGACCAAACAATAAATAAGAAGCTGTGAACGACAAGCGATGAAAGACAACCCAAAAATCACACGCTAAAAATCAATCGATGCTCAAACGCTATCCGAGTGGCTAGTTCACACTAGTCTCTGAGGAGACTTCCGTCTCGGCCATCTGCTTATGATGAGGCTTTTGCCGCTCGGGTTGGTGCGGCTTGATCGTCACGAAAATACCCATTTTCGGGTGATCAAGATAATAACTCTGGGTCTCTTCAATGCGTTTTGACTGATCAAACAGCCACAGCGACGAGACAGGGTAGCGCTTGGCCTTTTCCTCTGCAATTTCGCTGCTGACGTCCATTTGCATTGCTGGATTGCCAAGGGGGCTGGGCAGGTCGATGTAAAAATTGTCTAACTTGTCTGGATTAAATGTGATTTCGCTGGTCCGATATCCGGCTCGCGGATTATTTTGAGTATTCGGAAAGTCGGGCAATTCAATCATTGATGAACGCTCGTCACTGTTGGCGTAATCGACTAGCCACAAATTCGATTGGAAGTGCAGAAAGCGGGATTTATAAAATCGCAGGCTGCCCTCTAACTGATAGCGATCCTGAAAGGGTCTGCCCGCCTTGATGACAACCCATGGGTCGTTGCTGTTTTCATCTGCGGCAAAGCGCCAAGCCTCATGAAAGATCACCTGAGATTGCCCGCGACGGTCAAGTGTTGCCGCACTCTCATTAAGATTGCGAACACTGGCGGGGAGCTTCACAAGGGGGGTTTCATAGTCTGGCAGCGCGACGATTGAATGCGTGGCTGGGGTGGCGGTGAGAATTTCACCGGAGGACGTGCCCTCCTTGCTGGAGGCGATGCCCAGTAGTGGGTCAGCGGTATCCACCCAAGGAATCTGCCTAGCCGGAACGGTTGCCAATGAACTATTGTCAGCGCTGGAGGGTGCATTAGCGCTCAATTGCTGTGGGTCGATCAGCTCAACCGTTTGCTCGGGGAAGTTGAGGTGATATTGAGTTGGCGAGCGCTCATTGCCGCTGTACCCTTGTTGAGTAAAGATCACCACTTCGACTTGGTACCAGGACGCATTTGCTGTGGCGCTATCGAGGCTGGTGGGAATGTCAGCTGCCTGGGTTGCGCTGGCGATAAAGCAATTCCCAGCCAATACGGCCACAATCCCCGCGACTGTCGTGAGTCGATTCAGTTTTCGCAGAAATTCTGTTTTCATTGTGCTGCTATCCCTTTGCTGCATGCCGTCTCACTCTCTGGGTTTCTCTGTCTATCTCTTTGATCTGCAATACGTTTCGCTTTTTGCTTGCCGCCTTACGTCGTTTTTACGCGGCAAAACCTAGAGGCTACTGTCAGCGGGCATTAACTGATTCAAGATAACCGTTAGAATTTCTACCCGATCTTCAGCGCTTTCCATGGGTGTAGTGAAACTCAGTTGATCATTGTTTTGCAAGCGGAAAATCCCCGGTTGGGCCTGCACCATTCGGATAATAGTAATCGGCTCGACGATGGTGCTGGAACTGAATTTCAGGCGGCCTCCATTGGGGCCTGCTTCAATTTTTATCAATCCAAGTTGCTCGCCCATCTGCCGCAGTTTAGCCAGTTCAAACAGTGTTTTGGCGGGCGCTGGCAAAAGGCCAAAGCGGTCGATCATCTCTACTTGCAGTTCGTGTAATTGCTGTTCGGTTTGGCAATTGGCTAGTCGCTTGTAAAGGGTTAAGCGCATATTGACATCGGGCAGGTAATCGTCAGGAATGAGCGCCGGCAGATGTAAATTCACCTCGATGCCTTGATCGAGGGCAAGACTCAGCTCAGGCTGCTTGCCTGCTTTGATCGCCTTGACGGCGCGCTCTAGCATTTCCATATAAAGGGTAAAGCCGATGGCTTGAATATGCCCGCTCTGCTCTTCGCCGAGAAGCTCGCCGGCCCCACGAATTTCCAAGTCATTGGTCGCGAGGGTAAAGCCAGCTCCGAGATGATCGGCGGCTGAAATCGCATCGAGGCGTTTCTTGGCATCCTCTGTAATCGCTTTTGGATCGGGGGTGAGCAGATAGGCATAGGCTTGGTGGTGCGAGCGCCCCACACGACCACGTAGCTGATGCAGTTGCGCGAGACCAAATTTATCGGCGCGTTCGATCAAAATTGTATTGGCGCTGGGAATATCGATACCCGTTTCGATAATTGTGGTGCAGACCAAAACATTAAAGCGCTGGTGGTAAAAGTCGGACATCACCTGTTCCAGCTGTTGTTCGCGCATTTGCCCGTGGGCAACTTGAATGCGTGCCTCGGGAACCAGCCGCTCCAGTTCATTGGCTGTGCGTTGGATTGATTTTACATCGTTGTGTAAAAAGTAGACCTGACCACCACGAAGGATTTCGCGCAAAATGGCTTCCCGGGTCACGCGGTCTTCCTGCTGGCGAATAAAGGTTTTAACCGATAGGCGACGCGCTGGCGGGGTGGCAATAATCGAGAGATCACGCACGGCATGCATAGACATGTTGAGGGTGCGCGGAATCGGCGTCGCGGTCATGGTTAGAATGTCGACGGAGCTGCGCAGTGACTTTATTTTGTCCTTTTGCCGCACACCGAATCGGTGTTCTTCGTCGATAATCAGAAGTCCTAAGCGTTTGAAATCAATCTCGGCATGCAACAGTTTGTGGGTGCTAATCAAAATATCGACCTTGCCATTTTCCGTGTCGGCAATCACCTGTTCTTGCTCTTGCGCTGTGCGAAAACGAGACAACTCTTCCACCACAACTGGCCAGCTGGCGAAACGGTCGCGAAAATTTTGCACATGCTGGTGGGCGAGCAGGGTCGTTGGCACAAGAACAACCACCTGCTTACCGCTGGAAATTACGGTAAAGGCAGCGCGCATTGCCACTTCAGTCTTTCCAAAACCGACGTCGCCACAGACAAGCCTATCCATTGGCTGCTGGCTGAGCAGGTCGCGGCGCACTGCATCAATGGCTTCCAGTTGGTCAGCTGTTTCTTCGAAGGGGAAGTCGCTACTGAATTTGCGGTAGTCCTCCTCATTGGCTTCGCAGGAAAAGCCGACACGGGCTGCGCGGCGTGCGTATATGTCGAGCAGCTCAGCGGCGGTGTCGCGAATTTGGCTTGCGGCTTTTTCCTTCGCTTTGGTCCATTTGTCGGTGCCCAGCCTGCTCAGAGGCGCCATGGATTGATCACTGCCGCCAAACCTGCTGATTAAATGCAGTGATGAAACCGGCACGTAGAGTTTTGCATCGTTGGCGTAAACCAACATCAGGAACTCCTGCTGCGATTTGTCGACTTCAAGTGTCACCAACCCTTGATACTGGCCAATGCCGTGGTCCATATGCACCACCGGCGCACCCATTTGCAGCTCTGCGAGACTTTTGAATATATTGTCCGGTGACTCGGAGGCCTTTGAGCGCCGCCGCCGCTGCATGACCTGTTGGCCAAACAGTTCTCCTTCGGTAATTAAGCAGAGGGATTGATCGGGACAGTAGACGCCTTGATCAATAGGGTAGGTGGTTATGGCATAGCGCATATCGCCATGGATAAAAGCCTGCCAGTTGCCGACTTCCTCAACAGCGAGCTGAATCTTTTTTAGCATATCCACGAGAACCTCGTGGCGGCCAGCGGATTCGGCGCAGAACAGCACGCGCCCGGGACAGAGCTGCAAAAATTCTTGCAGCTTTGACAGCGGATTGCTCAGTTTGGCATTGATCGCCACATCGGGGACGGCGCGCAAATTAAAGTTGTGGCTGCCGGCGCGAGGCTTAACTGATTGGCGGTCTATTTCTGTGCGCGGCAGTTTTTTAATGTGCTTAAAGACTTCTTCGACGCCAAGAAATAGCGCTTTCGGCGGCAAAATTGGCCGAGTGGGGTCAACGCCGTATTCGATGTAACGCGCATTGATATCGTGCCAAAAATTTTGCGCGGCATCTTCAATGCCGACATGGCTAAACAGTTGAACATTCTGCGGTAAGTAGTCGAACAAGCTGGCCGTCTGGTCAAAGAATAAACTCAAATAATATTCGATGCCCTGAGGCGCGATACCGGCTTTGACATCGCGGTATATCGGGCATTTTGCGGCATCTTGATCGAAATGTTCGTGCCAGTTGTTGAGAAAATGGTTGGTAGCCTGTTTGTCGAGTGGAAATTCACGTGCGGGTAGTAGCTGAATTTCGTTGACAGTTTCTGACGTTCGTTGGGTTTCAGGATCGAAAATGCGCAAACTTTCAATGTCTTCGTCCAGCAAGTCGATGCGGAAGGGCTGTTTCGCGCCCATTGGGTAAATGTCGATAAGTGACCCGCGGAACGCGAATTCACCGTGCTCGTAGACAGTGTCAACGCGGTTGTAGCCCGCGCGCGCGAGTTGTTCTTGTAGTTGCCCGCGATCGAGTTGCTCACCTACCTTATAGGAAAAGGTGCGCGATGCAACAAAGTCAATTGGCGCGAGCCGGTGCATCAGTGTAGGCAGGGGTACGATCAGCAGTGCATGCTGAGCGCTAGGCAAGCTGGCGAGGGTTTGGAGCCGCGCAGAGACAATATCTTGGTGTGGTGAAAAAATGTCGTAGGGCAGTGTTTCCCAGTCGGGGAAGGTCAGAATCGGCAGACCCTGCTCGGCAGTAAAAAACGCCAAGGTGCGACTTTGCGCGGCAGCCTCACGGGCCGTTTCCGTAATAAGAATGCTTAACCCCGAAAATCTCAGCGCGGTCTCTGCTATTGCAAGGGCTCGGCCGGCGGCCTGAAGTTCGCCCCAGTGATTTTTGTCGCCAGGTTGCGCTTGCGATGGGAAATTTGTCAGGGTCATAGGTTCTAAAGTGCCGGTGAGTAATTAGGTCTCTGCTTAACAGCGGGGCATTTTACAAGCCATAGGCTATCGATAGTAGAAATATTCGTTATGACGGGGAGTATCTTTTTCTGGGTTGCTTGCGGGACCATAGTTGCGGATAATCGGCGCCATTCATCAATGGCTGACAAGGACCCCAAAAGTGACCGAGCAAAAACGCCCCCTACCAAACGACTTTTTCAAGGACTGGAAGCAGCGCGAAGCGTTAGCTGAAGGAATGATTCCGATTATCGGTAAGCTCTATCGTGAGCGCAACGTCTCTACCTATATGTACGGAAACAATATGGTCAACAAGTCGGTCACCGACTTGATGAAGGCTCATCGGCGCGTGCGTCAGGTGGAGCAGAATGAACTGTCAGAGTTCGACTCATCGCCAATGATCGAAGCGATTGCCAAGCTGCACTTGGGGCCAGCGCATTTAGACCTAGGTAAGATGGTCGTGAAGTATCAGAGTATTGGCAATGGCCGCAGCATTGACGATTTTGTCCGCGATGAATTAAAAGACATCATCGGCTCGGATATAAAACCCTTGCCCCAGCCGCAAGATGTCGTGCTCTATGGCTTTGGTCGAATTGGCCGCCTCGTGGCGCGAATTTTAGTGGATAAGACCGGTGGTGGTGATGTGCTCCGTCTTCGTGCCATTGTTATCCGCAAAGGCAATGTTGCCAATGACCTCGAGAAGCGCGCTGCGCTGCTGCGACGTGATTCTGTGCATGGCTCTTTCAAAGGCACCATTCGCGTGCTTGAAGATGAAAATATTTTAGTGATCAACGGCAATCCGGTAAAAGTGATCTACGCCAATTCGCCTGCGGAGATCGATTACACCGAATACGGTATCCATAATGCATTGATTGTCGACAACACGGGCGTTTGGAAAGATACCGCGGGTCTCAGTGGTCACCTTCGTCCCGGCGCCTCTAAAGTGTTGCTGACAGCGCCAGCGGGGGACGATATTCCAAATATTGTCTACGGCGTCAATCATCATGAGATCACCCCTGAGCGCAAAATTATCTCCGCAGCATCCTGCACGACAAATGCGATTGTGCCGGTATTGAAGTGCCTGCTCGACGAGTTTGGTGTCAGTAGCGGCCATGTGGAAACAGTTCATGCCTATACCAACGACCAGAATTTGATCGACAACTACCACAAGGGCGATCGCCGTGGTCGCAGCGCCGCGCTGAATATGGTGCTGACGTCTACCGGTGCAGCCAAGGCGGTGGCCAAAGCGATTCCTGAGTTGAAGGGGAAGTTGACCGGCAACGCGATTCGCGTGCCGACACCCAATGTATCAATGGCTATTCTCAATCTGCAACTGGGCCGAGAAACCACCGTTGAAGAGCTGAATGAGTTTATGCGTCAAAAGGCATTGCACTCTGGATTGCAGCAGCAAATCGGTTACACCATTTCAACGGAGGCGGTGTCGACGGATTTCGTTGGCTCTCGTCAGGCTTGTGTCCTTGATTCTCAAGCGACGATTGTCGATGGTAAAAGCTGCGTTCTCTACTGCTGGTATGACAATGAATTTGGTTACAGCTGCCAGGTGGTGCGCTGCTTGGAGAAGTTTGCAGGGGTTGTTTGGCCGACCTATCCAAAACAAAATTAGAGTATTTAGCTCGATGAAAAATACCCGCTAATTGTGCGGGTATTTTTTTGTCTGCGATTTGGGCATTTCTGAGGGTGATGTGGGCATAGAGTGCGGGTTCAAATCAGAATCATTGCGACGAATGACGCTTGACGCATTTATTTTGAGCTATATCGGGTGGATTGGGTTTTCTACCCCCTTTGAGACTGGAATCAGAACCCTTAGAGCCTTATAATCCCGCCGTTATTTTTCGGCGAACCTTGCACGTGACCGAAGTGCCGACACCAAAGCCGCAATAGGGGCCTTTCTGAGTAGAAAAAGCATGGAAAAGAGTGTTTTGTAGGTTGTGCAGTCCAATTGTCAATCATTTAGTATTTAGGTATTTCCTATGATAAAAATCCGTCGCGGATTAGACCTGCCGATAGCTGGTAAACCGGCGCAGGTTATTCACGATGGCCCTGTGATCAGCCAGGTTGCGGTAGTTGCCAATGACTACCCAGGCATGAAGCCAACCATGGCCGTGCGCGAAGGTGATCGTGTCAAGCTGGGTCAACTACTCTTTACTGATAAAAAAACTGAGGGGGTGCAGTACACTGCCCCAGCCTCTGGTGTTGTCGTTGCGGTGAATCGCGGCGAACGCCGAGTGTTTCAGTCGTTGGTGATCGATGTTGATGGTGACGACAAAGTTGAATTCCCACGCTTTGCGGCAGACCAGTTGGCATCTTTAGACCGTCAGCAAGTGATTGATAATCTAGTGAGTTCAGGGCAGTGGGTTGCTCTGCGCACGCGGCCCTACGCCAAGGTTCCCGCACCCACTTCAACTGCGAATGCTATTTTTGTCACCGCGATGGACACTAATCCGTTGGCGGCTGACCCAGCCATTGTTATTGCTGAGCGTCGTCAGGATTTTGTCAACGGCTTGACGCTGCTAACCCGTCTGGTCGATGGCCCTGTGCATCTGTGCACGGCGCCAAATACTGATATTCCTGGCGCTGACGTCAATCGGGTTCAGGCACATCAGTTTTCCGGCCCTCACCCTGCAGGTCTAGCCGGTACCCATATTCATTTTATTCAGCCAGTCAGTGCCAACAAAACGGTATGGACGGTTGGGTATCAAGATGTTATTGCGTTCGGCGCACTGTTTACCAATGGTGTCGTAGACGATAGTCGCGTTGTTGCCTTGGGTGGCCCTCAGGTCAATCAGCCACGCTTATTGAAGACGCGTCTTGGCGCGAACCTCAACCAGCTGGTGATCGGTGAGCTAAAAAATGATGAGAACCGCGTCATTTCCGGTTCTGTCCTTGCGGGTCGCAAAGCGGCAGGTGAGTTTGCATTCCTTGGTCGCTATCACAGCCAAGTGTCGGTTATTCGCGAGGGTCGTGAGCGAACGTTCCTGCACTACCTGCGAGCAGGTTTTGACAACCACTCCGCGCTCCCCATCTTTATCTCTCGATTGAGCAACAAGCTCTTCAATATGACCTCAAGTACCAATGGCAGCGAGCGCGCCATGGTGCCAGTGGGCGGCTATGAAGATGTCACTGCTCTCGACCTGCTACCCATCCAGTTGCTGCGATCGTTAATTGTCGGCGACACGGAGATGGCGCAAAAGCTGGGCTGTTTGGAATTGGATGAAGAGGATGTGGGCCTTTACACATACGTCTGTGTAGGCAAATACGAATACGGTTCGATTCTGCGCGACAATCTGACCAGAATTGAGAAGGAGGGTTGAGGTAATGGTTCGTAATCTTCTAGACAAATATGCACCAAACTTCCACAAAGGTGGCAAGTGGGAGAAGTGGTTTGCACTTTATGAGGCCATCGACACGGGCCTTTTTAAACCCTCCGATGTGACTAAAAATAGCTCCCATGTGCGCGACTCCATTGACCTCAAGCGTGTGATGATCACCGTTTGGCTGGCGACATTCCCCACCATGTTTTTTGGCATGTGGAACGTTGGCTTTCAAGCCAACACGATTATGGCTGAGATGGGCATGCTGGCCCAAGAGGGTGGGCGCGGCCTGTTTATCGGCATGTTGGCAGGCTACGACCCGGCGAGCATCTGGGATAACTTTGTTCACGGCGCGGCTTACTTTTTACCTATTTACATGGTCACGTTTATCGTTGGTGGCTTCTGGGAAGTGCTGTTTGCCAGTGTTCGCGGCCACGAAGTCAACGAAGGCTTTTTCGTTACCTCGGTATTGTTCGCACTCTGCTGCCCACCCGATCTGCCATTGTGGATGGTCGCAATGGGCATTAGTTTCGGTATTGTGATTGGCAAAGAAGTGTTCGGCGGCACAGGGAAAAATTTCCTCAATCCAGCGTTGACCGGCCGAGCTTTCCTGTACTTCGCTTACCCAGCCTATATGAGTGGCGACGCGGTTTGGACTGCTGTGGATGGTTACACCGGTGCCACCATGTTGTCCGTTGCCGCCAGCTCGGGTGTTGCCGCACTTGAGCAGAGCGCCTCGTGGATGCAGGCCTTTGTCGGTACAATCCACGGTTCGATTGGCGAGACGTCTACTTTAGCAATTTTGATCGGCGCGGCTCTCTTGCTGGTTATGCGTATCGCGTCATGGCGCATTATGGGTGGCGTGCTGCTCGGTTCGGCGCTCTTATCCATGCTGTTTAACTCGATTGAATCGACCAACCCAATGTTTGCGCTGCCGTTTTACTGGCACTGGGTGATTGGTGGATTTGCTTTTGGCGCGGTCTTTATGGCGACGGACCCTGTGTCTGCAGCGATGACCAACACGGGTAAATTCTGGTATGGCATGTTGATCGGTGTCATGGTTATTTTGATTCGTGTGGTTAACCCTGCGTTCCCCGAGGGCATGATGTTGGCAATTCTATTTGCCAATCTGTTCGCACCGCTGATTGATCATTTTGTTGTTCAAGGCAATATCAAAAGGAGACTGGCCCGTGGCTAATGACTCTATGAAGAAAACCTTTGGCGTTGCCCTAGCGCTGTGCGTGGTTTGCGCAGTTGTGGTGGCAAGCTCTGCGGTGTTACTGCGCCCCACTCAACAGGCGAATAAAACGTTGGACTTGAAGAAGAACATTCTGGCTTCAGCGGGATTGTTGCAGGAAGGCGTGAGTGTTGAAACGCAGTTTGCACAGGTCGCCACTCGCGTGGTTGATTTAGAGACCGGTCGTTTCACCGATGCTGTCGACGCTGCTACCTACGACCAGCGTAAAGCCTCAAAAGATCCAGCGCTGTCCATTTCTCTGACGGACGGCAATGACCCTGCCAAACTCAAGCGTCGTGCAAAATATGCCACGGTTTATATCGTCGAGGGTGAGAACGGCGTAGAGAAAGTGATACTGCCGATCAAAGGCTACGGCCTGTGGTCAACACTCTACGGTTTCTTGGCGCTCGAGTCGGACTTACAAACCGTTGCTGGTATCGGATTCTACGAGCATGCTGAAACGCCAGGTCTTGGTGGCGAAGTGGATAACCCAAACTGGAAAGCCAGTTGGGTTGGCAAGCAAGCCTACAGCGCTGGCGAATTGGCCATTAGTGTTGTTAAAGGCAAAGTTGATCTCGAGCGAGCAGGTTCTGAATCGCAGATCGATGGTCTCGCCGGTGCGACATTGACCACCCGCGGCGTTAACAACCTAGTGCAATACTGGCTGGGTGACCAAGGGTTCAAACCTTTTATTACTCATCTGAAAGCAGGGGAGGCTTAAATCATGTCGAAAATTAGAGACACACTGCTACAGCCTGTTGTTGCCAATAACCCTATCGCATTGCAGATTCTTGGAATTTGTTCAGCGCTGGCGGTAACTTCAAGCATGAAAGTCGCTTTTGTTATGTCGCTGGCACTCACGCTGGTCACGGCATTTTCTAACTTTTTTGTCTCCACTATCCGCAATCATATACCGGGCAGCATCCGCATTATCGTGCAGATGACCATTATTGCCTCACTGGTGATCGTGGTTGATCAAGTGTTGAAAGCAGTTGCCTACGACATCAGCAAGCAGCTATCGGTATTTGTGGGCTTGATTATTACTAACTGTATTGTGATGGGTCGCGCGGAAGCATTCGCGATGAAGAACCCTCCTGTAGAGAGTTTTCTTGACGGTATCGGCAACGGGCTCGGCTACAGCGCCATACTCATGTTACTGGCGTTTATTCGTGAGCTATTTGGTGCAGGCAAACTTTGGGGTTATGAAGTATTCAAAGTATCGACCGACGGCGGCTGGTATGTTGCCAACGGAATGATGCTGATGCCGCCCAGTGCATTCTTTTTAATTGGTCTGATTATATGGGCGCTGCGTACTTGGAAGAAGAACCAGGTCGAAAAGGCAGAATTTAAGATCACTGCGAATAGCCGACCAGGCGAGGTGGCATAATGGAACATTATTTAAGTCTACTCGTCAGCTCGATTTTTATCGATAACATTGCTCTAAGCATGTTTTTGGGCATGTGTACATTTATCGCGCTGTCTAAAAAAATTGATGCAGCCATTGGTCTGGGTATTGCTGTAATCGTGGTGCAAACCATCACTGTCCCGGTCAACAATTTGCTATTGGGCTACTTGCTTTCCGACGGTGCGCTGGCGTGGGCCGGTCTGCCAGATGTTGATCTGAGCTTCCTTGTCTATCTCTGCTTTATCGGCGTAATCGCTGCGATAGTCCAGATTATGGAGATGGTTTTAGACAAGTATGTCCCTGCGCTTTACAACGCGCTGGGTGTGTTTCTGCCGTTGATCACGGTGAACTGCGCTATTTTAGGTGGTTCATTGTTGATGGCTGAGCGCGGGTACGATTTGGCGGAGAGTGTGGTGTACGGGTTTGGTTCAGGTATGTCTTGGGCCTTGGCGATTGCCGTACTGGCGGGTATCCGCGAAAAGCTGAAGTACAGCGATATTCCCGACGGCCTGCAAGGTCTTGGCATTGTATTTATTACTGTAGGCCTAGTGTCTTTAGGCTTTATGTCGTTTGGCGGCATTGACCTCTGATTACGGAGAAGTAACTACCCATGAGTATTGAAATTATCCTTGGCGTTGGGATGTTCACCGCAGTAATTCTTGCACTGGTGGCCTTTATTTTAGCTGCCCGCAGCAAATTGGTGTCGTCTGGCAATGTCAATATCGAAATTAACGGTGAAAAAACTATCACCGTTCCCGCGGGCGACAAGCTGTTGCAGACCCTATCGGGCGCAGGGCTCTTTTTGCCCTCGGCCTGTGGCGGTGGCGGTAGCTGTGCCCAGTGTAAATGCGTTATCAGTGACGGTGGCGGCTCTATGTTGCCCACCGAAGAAGGTCACTTTAATCGTCGTGAAGCGGCTGAAGGCTGGCGTTTGTCCTGTCAGGTAGCGGTTAAGCAGGACATGAAAATTGAAGTGCCGGAAGAAGTGTTTGGCGTGAAGCGCTGGGAGTGCGTGGTTGAATCCAATCCAAACGTTGCCACATTTATCAAAGAACTGACGCTGCGTCTGCCTGAAGGCGAAAAGGTCAACTTCCGCGCCGGTGGTTATGTTCAGCTCGAGTGTCCGCCGCACCATATTAAGTTTTCTGATTTTGATATTGAAGAGCAGTACCGTGGCGATTGGAATCACTTCGGCTTCTTCAAGTACGAGTCTATTGTCACAGAGCCTGTGATTCGCGCCTACTCCATGGCGAACTATCCCGACGAAGTGGGCATTGTTAAATTCAATATTCGCATTGCCACACCGCCGCCCCGTACTGAGGGCCTTGCGCCTGGAAAAATGTCGTCCTACGTGTTCAGTTTGAAACCAGGCGACAAAATTACGGTTTACGGCCCCTTCGGAGAGTTTTTTGCCAAGGAGACTGATAACGAAATGGTCTTTATCGGCGGTGGTGCAGGTATGGCACCTATGCGTTCGCACATTTTCGATCAGCTCAAGCGCATTAAAAGTAAGCGCAAAATTAGTTTCTGGTACGGTGCTCGATCTCTGCGCGAATGTTTTTACGACGACGAGTACGATGCGTTGGCCGCGGAGAACGACAATTTTAATTGGCATCTAGCGCTGTCTGATCCGCAGCCCGAAGACAACTGGGATGGTTATACTGGTTTTATCCACAATGTTCTCTACGAACAGTATCTCAAGTCCCACGAGGCGCCAGAGGACTGTGAGTTTTACATGTGCGGCCCACCCATGATGAACGCCGCAGTAGTGAAAATGCTGCTGGACTTGGGCGTCGAGAACGAAAATATTCACCTCGACGACTTCGGCGGGTAGATCGTTTTATGGATGCCCGTAAAATGACAAAAACGGGGCTTGCGAAAGCCTCGTTTTTGTTTGCACTTGTTTGGTTTACTGTTTTCTTAAGTGGCTGTGACCGCACGCCGGAGGTGATAAAAATTTCCGGTGGAAAAATGGGAACCACCTATCACATTACCATCGTCGCCGAGCAGCCTGCGCCGTCGGATCTCGCCGAGCAAATCGACGCCGTTTTGACGCAAGTCGATCAGTCTATGTCGACGTACAAGCCAGAGTCCGAGTTAAGCCAATTTAATGGTCTTGCCGCAGGGCAGAGCATGACTGTGTCGGAGGGACTTTGGGAAGTCTTGGCGATCAGTAAAACTATTTGGCAGCAAAGTGATGGCTCTTTTGATCCCACTATAGGGCCCGCTGTTGATCTGTGGGGCTTCGGTCCAGTCCAGACTTACGATCGTGTGCCCAGCGAAGAAGAGATTGCCCAGACGTTGCTGGGCACAGGCTACCAGCATTTATTGATGTCCGATGACCGCACTATTAGTAAAGACCTGCCTATTCGCCTTGATCTCTCCGCCGTGGCAAAAGGCTATGCGGTGGATCAAGTGGCGGATTTGTTGGAGTCCCTCGCGCTGCCCGACTATCTTGTCGAAATCGGTGGAGAAATGCGGGTCAGCGGTCTAAATCCTGAGGGCGGCCCTTGGCGAGTTGCCGTCGAGTCCCCCGATGCCTCGGGTACCGTCGATAAAATCCTGCCGTTGCACAATGTTGGAGTGGCGACCTCTGGAGACTATCGCAACTACTTTGAGAAAGATGGTAAACGTTATTCCCATACTATCGATCCGAAAACCGGTGCGCCGATTACCCATAATCTCGCGTCCGTCACAGTGATAGCAACGCGCTGTGCTGATGCCGACGCGTGGGCAACCGCATTTTTGGTAATGGGGCCCGAACAGGCACTGTCCCTCGCGAATAAATTATCTATACCCCTATATATGTTGGTGCACGTCGATGGCCAATTTAAACCGCTCAGTAGCGACAGCTTTAACCGCTACTTAGAGCCGGAACAGAGTGTGCAAGGACGTTAAATTATGGCTGAAATTATTCTCGCAATAGTGATTTTCGGGTTGCTGATTACAGCGATGGCAATTGGCGTGCTCATGGGGCGCAAGCCTATTGCAGGCTCCTGTGGTGGTGTTGGCGCTGCGCTAGGCGAAACTGACTACACCTGCGATATCTGCGGCGGCGACCCCAATAAATGCGACGAGCAGGGCAACTCGCTTGCCTACGAAGTATCGTCTCTCGCGACAGACAAAGCATCGGAAACCAACTAGTTATGTCAAATACGCAATATGATCTAATCGTTATCGGTAGTGGGCCAGCAGGTGAAGGTGCCGCCATGAGCGCGGTCAAGCAGGGCTGGCGCGTGGCTGTGGTTGATGAGCGAGCGATGGCAGGCGGAAACTGCACCCATCTTGGGACTATACCGTCGAAGGCGTTGCGTCAATCAGTGCGACGTATGATGCAGTACAACAAAATGTCGATGTTTCGCGCGATTGGTGAGCCGCGCTGGTTTTCCTTCCCCGAGCTAATGAAAGCTGCGGATGAGGTGATTACCAAGCAGGTGGAGGGCCGCACAAAAGGCTATGCTCGCAATCGTATTCAGCTCTATGTTGGGCGCGCAAAATTTACCGGACTTCATGATATTTCCGTGACCAGTGCAGACGGTAAAACCCTCGCATTGCAGAGCAAATATTTCTTAATTGCTACTGGTTCCAGTCCTTATCGACCAGATGACGTGGACTTCAAACATGCGGCAATCTTTGATAGCGACTCTATTCTTAAACTGGATAGCACGCCAAGAACAATTATTATTTACGGCGCGGGTGTTATTGGCTGCGAGTACGCTTCCATTTTCTCCGGCCTCGACACACGGGTTGATTTGATTAACACGCGAGACTGGTTGATGAGCTTTCTCGATGACGAAATTTCTGACGCGCTCAGTTATCACCTGCGCGATCTCAACGTTATGGTGCGCCACAATGAAGAGTACGAGCGCGTTGTGACCCACAAGAATGGCGTCACTCTTGAGCTTAAGTCAGGCAAACGTATTCATGGTGAAGCGCTACTGTGGTGTAACGGGCGCAGCGGTAACACCAAAAACATGGGACTTGAGAACGTTGGGCTGCAAGTCGACCAGCGCGGCCAGCTGCAGGTCAATAAAGATTACCAAACTGTTGTGTCACACATTTATGCGGCGGGCGACGTGATTGGATGGCCGGCCTTGGCGGGCGCTGCCTATGATCAAGGGCGCTTTGCGTCCTCGCACATGTGTGGCCTCAAAGATCAATATCGCGTCGAAGACGTTGCTACTGGTATTTGGACGATTCCTGAAATCAGCTTTGTTGGCAAGACCGAACGTGAGTTAACCGAGCAAAAAATCCCCTACGAGACCGGGCGGGCTTACTTCAAAGACACAGCCCGAGCGCATATTTCTGGCGAAGAAGTTGGTATGTTGAAGATACTGTTCCATCAAGACACCCTAGAAATACTCGGCATTCACTGTTTTGGTGCTGAGGCAGCGGAGATTATTCATATTGGCCAAGCGATTATGAATCAGAAAGGCGAGGCCAATACGATTAAATATTTTGTCCGAACAACCTTTAATTATCCGACTATGGCGGAAGCTTACCGGATTGCGGCGATGAATGGCCTCAACCGTGTGAACCGTGAACACCGCCGTTTCGAAGGTAAGCAGCGCTAGCTTGTAGTGCGCTCTGTCTAGGTCAGGGCTTGTGTTAGGCGTTACTGCGACGGGTGTTTGACAACGGTGTGTAGCACCCAATTTTTTTCGAAATAGACCACATAGTCTGGGTAAATCCATCGGCTAATGGGAGGCTCGCCAACGGCGCTAGTGACTTCTTGTGGATCACCAAATTGTTTTCTAACGGTGTCTTTGTCCACGCCGCGCTGGGGTAAGTTTGCGTCTGACTGGCGAGTTTGCTGTCCAATCGGCAGGGTGATTTGCTCGGCTGTAACTAGGCAGGCTGCGCTAGTTAAAGTCAGCAGTAATAGTAGTTTTATCATTGTAAAATCCTCATAACGGGTCTATCAAAACGGGCCTATCAAAACAGGTGCATCAAAACATCCATCGTTGTGCTCTTTGGAAGTCACAGTTGACCTTAGTGTAGGTCAAAGAAGGGGTTATAACCGTGACTGATTCTTGTTTGTGCACGGCCTTTCAGGTTTAATCCCTGCATGCTTACTCACCTCCCGCTTTTTATCGGCTTACGTTACACCCGCAGCAAAAGGCGAGAGGGTTTCGTCTCGTTTATTTCGTTATTCTCTCTCTGTGCAATGGCCCTTGGCGTCACCGCTTTAATTGTTGTTTTGTCGGTGATGAATGGTTTTGACCGCGAGATAAAAAACCGCCTGTTAAAAATTGTCCCCCACGTTGTCATCACCCGCACCGCAGGCTTTAGCGCTGACGAAATCGCCGCGCTGGAGACCCAGTTGCGCGCATCCGATAGCGATCAGACAAATAGGTTACTGGCGGTGACGCCTATGCTACAGAGCTTTGTGATGGTCTCGCGCGCCAATAAGCAGAGCGGTATTTTGATAAAGGGTATAAATCCAGAGGGGGAGGCGGGCAAAAAGCTGGCGGACAATATGCTCAGTGGCTATGCCGGCCAATTGGCTGAAGGGGAGTTCGGCATTATTTTGGGCAGCCAGACTGCGCGGAAACTCGATGTGTTTGTTGGGGATAGGGTACAGCTGACATTACCAAAAGTCAGTGTCACGCCGGCGGGCGTCTTTCCGCGAACTAAATGGGTTACCGTTGTCGGACTCTTCCAAGTTGGGGCGCAGGTCGATGGTTCGGTGGGCTTTGTCCACTACCGCGACGGGCAAAAGTTGCTGCAACTGGGCGACCATTTTCAAGGCGTCGAAGTGGATCTCGCAGACGGTTTTTTGGTGGATCAATGGGTCGCCAATCGGCGCGCCCTTAGCGCTGATAGGTCGTGGCAGTGGCGCACCTGGACTGACGATATGGGTACGCTGTTTCAAGCCATGCGCATGGAAAAAACCGTCGTCAGCCTGCTCTTATCGGTGATTATTGCCGTAGCGGCGTTCAATATTGTTGCAAGTCTTGTCTTAATGGTCTCCGATAAACGCAGAGACATAGCCGTTGTAAGAACACTGGGCGCCACGTCGGCACTAGTGATGCAGATTTTTATTATTCAAGGCTTGGCAGTAGGGCTGATGGGTATCTTTGCTGGGACGGTGCTCGGCTGTTTTCTGGCTTATTTCGTGGGCGATATTGTGGCTGTGATCGAGGCCGTTAGCGGCGTTTACCTCTTCGATCCATCGGTTTACATGGTTAGCGCATTGCCCTCAAGAATTTTATTCAGCGATATTTTAATGGTGGTTGGCGGTGCATTTTGCATCAGCTTTTTGGCCACACTCTATCCTGCCTGGCGTGCAGGCAAGGTTCTACCGGCGGAGGCATTGCGCTATGACCAATAAACAGGGACTTGTTCTGCAGGCTGTAGCCGTGGGTCGAGACTATCGTCAGGGTGAGACGTTGTTGCCGGTGCTGAGCGACCTGAACCTAACTGTCAGTGCTGGTGAGAAAGTTGCTGTAGTCGGTGTGTCTGGGTCTGGTAAAACCACTTTGCTCAATCTACTCGGTGGCCTTGACGATCCCACGCGGGGCAGTGTCACGGTGTGCTCGCAAGATTGGAAGGGACTTGATGCATCGCGGCGAGCTAAGTGGCGCAATCGCCACGTGGGCTTCGTCTATCAATTTCACCATCTGCTGGGGGAGTTTTCCGCCCTAGAAAATGTTGCCTTGCCGTGTTTGATCGGCGGCGCCTCCGTTGCCGAGTCGCGACGGCGAGCCAGTGAACTGCTTGCTCAGGTGGGTCTCGGAGATCGCCTGCAACACAAACCCGCAGAGCTGTCGGGTGGTGAGCGCCAGCGGGTGGCCATTGCTCGAGCACTTGTGACCTCGCCCTCCGTGGTATTGATGGACGAGCCAACGGGTAATTTGGATCCCCATACGGCGGCTGTGATTATGGAGCTGCTCTTGGCCTTAAACAGCCAGCTGAGTATTTCATTTGTCATTGTGACCCATGATCCAGCGATTGCCGCACGTATGGATCGCACCGTCAAATTGCTCGATGGACAGTTGCTCGCGCTGGAGACTGAGGTTGTTTAAGCCTGTCCCGCTGTTTATTGGCCTGCGCTACTTTGCCCTTGGTGGACGCAATAACCGTCTAGTGTCCTTTATCTCGCTGCTGGCGATGGGTGGATTAGTCCTCGGTGTTGGATTGCTGATTGTTGTGCTCTCAGTGATGAATGGTTTTGATCGCGAGCTGCGTGAACGAATTCTCTCAGTGGTTCCCCATGTGCAATTGATTCACAGTGAAGGTGTCAGCGAGTGGCAACAGCAGGCGGCGCTGTTGGCTGAGCAGCCGTCGGTCACCGAGGTCACTCCCTATGCTGAGGTCAATGGTTTGATCCATTTCCGCAACAATAGTCGACCCATTCAGCTTTTGGGCTTATCTCCTGCGTCAATACCTGCAGGTATTGACGCAGTGCTTGCTGAGGCGAGTGTCACTATTCCAGGTGATAATCAGCTATTGCTGTCAGAGGTTGTGGCAAGTGCTCTCAATGTCGAGGTGGGGCAGCGCATCACCGTGATTTTACCCGGCGCAGAGGGTGCGACTCGAGCGGTTTCATTAACCGTGGCGGGCCTTTTCGCCACCCACACCGAGATGGATCAAGTTTTTGCGCTGGGCTCACTGCAACAGGTGGCTGCGCTGGCAGGACTAGACGGCCTTGCCCAGGGATTTCGTGTGCAAATTGACGATCAGTTCAATGCGCGCAATCAGGGTTACGCTCTATTGGAAACATTGCCCTATGGCTATGGGTTTCGCGATTGGTTTCAAACCCATGGCAATCTCTATCAGGCCATTCAACTGTCGCGAAATATGGTGGGACTGCTGATTTTTATGATTATCGCGATTGCCGCTTTTAATGTTATCTCCATGCTGATGATGTCGGTTATGGACAAACGTCGCGATATTGCGATTTTGCAAACTCTAGGCCTTTCACGGCCTGAAATCGTCAGGTTATTTCTCACTCAAGGTGCATTAATCGGTCTGTTTGGTATTGCGGTTGGCGTGATATTTGGCGTATTAGGCTGCTATTGGGTGGCTGATTTTGTGGCGTGGATGGAGTCGCTGTTTGGCGTGACGTTCCTCAGTACGGAGATTTATCCCATTGACTATATTCCAGTCGATATGCGCCTTGCCGATATTGTCTCAGTGGCCGGTGCGGCGGTGGTGTTAAACCTGCTGGCAACGCTCTATCCAGCGCTTCGCGCAAGTCGCATGGTGCCGGCGGAAGAATTGCGATATGAGTAGCGGTTATGGGGGACTAGGTTTGCTTATTTGCCGAGACGATTTATTCGATCGTTTTTGCGTTTTTGCCAATTGCTGACAACTTTCCAGCGCCACAGATAGTTAATGGCAAGGTAACCAACGGTCCCGGCAAAAATCCCGGCCAGAATACTGCCAACCAGCAGTGGCAGCAGAATTTGACCGCCCACGTTTGAAAACCACTGCCAGGTTAAGGCCACCGTAAAATCAATGTGCTCACTGCCTAAAATGGTGGCGCCTAATTTGTAGGTCAGATAAAACATAGGCCCCATGGTCAGCGGGTTGCTTATCCAGATTAATGTTACAGAAATAGGCAGATTTGCACCCCACCAAAAGGCCACCGCTGCAGCGATAAAGGTCTGACCCGGTAACGGCAAAAAAGCCGCAAAAATGCCAATAAAGACCGCTAGAGAGACAGATTCTCGGTTGATATGCAGCAGATTTGGATTGCGAACAAACGGAACCATCCAGCGCATGGAACGATGTTTAAGCATCCCAGCCATGTCTGGGAGAATTCGGCGAATCAACTTACGCGGCATACTGGAGATCAAATTGGGAGTTGAGTTGCGTCATTATGCCTCCAATAATAGAGGTGAACTACTTAATTTTAAGCGGGTCGTTTAAAAATATCCTCTCTCCTTGCGGAAATACGGACTTATAACGGTTACGCGGATACAATGACTACTGCCAACAAAACCAGTGGAAAAGACTATGCAACCGGCACTCGCCATCAGTCAACTCAGCAAGACCTATGACGGTAATTTTCAGGCATTAAAGGGTATTTCTCTGACCGTAAAGCAGGGGGATTTTTTTGCGTTACTCGGGCCTAACGGCGCGGGGAAATCGACAACAATAGGCATTATTTGCTCGTTGGTATTAAAGACTAGTGGCACTGTCAGTATCTTTGGTTGCGATATTGATACTGATTTTTCACAGGCCAAACAATATGTTGGTGTCGTGCCGCAGGAGTTTAATTTCAACCAGTTTGAAAAGCCCATCGATATTCTGGTCAATCAAGCCGGCTACTTTGGTATTCCCAGAGAGATTGCGGTTGAGCGCGCAGAAAAATATCTGCGCCAACTCGGCCTGTGGGAGAAGAGTCATGCGCCTTCGAGAGCGCTTTCCGGCGGTATGAAACGTCGTTTAATGATTGCTCGGGCTTTGATACACGAGCCAAAGTTACTGGTTCTCGATGAGCCCACTGCCGGTGTTGATATTGAGTTGCGACGTTCAATGTGGGATTTTTTGCGCCAAATTAATGCACAGGGAACGACAATTATTCTAACCACGCACTATCTCGAAGAAGCCGAAAGTCTGTGCCGTAATGTGGCGATTATCGATCACGGTCAGATCGTGAAAAACACGAGCATTAAAGAGTTATTGCAGCAGCTTAATAAAGAGTTATTTGTCCTCGATATTCGTGAAGAAATTACCGCGACGCCAGAAATTGCAGGCTATCCCATCACTCTTGTTGACGGCCATACGTTGGAAGTGGAAGTTGAAAAATCACAATCAATTAATCAGCTCTTTGCCGTCCTCTCTGAGCGCGGTATTCATGTGCTAAGCATGCGTAACAAAACCAATCGGCTAGAAGAGCTGTTTATCAAAATGGTCGAGAAAAATTTGTCGGGAGCCAGCCATGACTAGTCAGCAAAAATGGATTGCCTTTATCACTATCGTGCGCCGCGAGATCCACCGGTTCTTGCGGATTTGGCCACAAACACTGCTGCCGCCAGTGATCACCATTGTGCTTTACTTTGTTATTTTCGGCACACTGATTGGTTCGCGGATTGGCGAAATGTCGGGATTGCCTTATATCCAATTTGTGGCGCCGGGACTGATTATGATGTCGGTTATTACCAATTCATATTCAAACGTGGTGTCGTCTTTTTTTGGTTCAAAGTTTCAGCGCAATATCGAAGAGTTACTGGTCTCGCCAACACCAAGTTGGATTATTCTGCTTGGCTATGTCGTCGGTGGCATGTGCAGAGGGCTGGGTGTTGGCCTTATCGTTACCGTGCTATCGCTCTATTTTGCTGACTTCAGTCTGCACAGTGCACCGATCACGATCGGGATTGTCCTGTTAACATCTTTAATGTTTTCATTGGCTGGACTAATCAATGCCGTATTTGCGCGAAATTTTGACGATATCTCGATTATTCCCACCTTTGTTTTAACCCCTCTAACCTATCTTGGTGGCGTGTTTTATTCGATCGATTTGCTGGGCGATTTTTGGGGCACCGTTTCGCTGATCAATCCCGTGCTCTACATGGTCAATGCCTTTCGCTACGGCATTGCCGGTATTAGCGATATTAATATTATTTGGGCGTTTGCCATGGTTGGGTTGTTTTCCCTGACGCTGTTTTTAGTTGCATTAAATTTGCTTGAGAAAGGAGCGAGGTTGCGCAGCTAATGGCCGATTACTCGAACACTGAATTAGGTAAAGAGACGCAGTACAAGGATCAATACGATCCGACGTTACTGTGGCCCATCGCGAGGGCAGAGGCGCGTGAGCAACTGTCTTCTGAGTCTCTAGGACCACTGCCAGCGTTTTTGGGAGCCGATATCTGGACCGCTTTTGAAATATCATGGCTGAACAGTGACGGTCTGCCCCAGGTTGCTATAGCAGAGTTTATCTTCCCTTGTACCAGTCCAAATATTATTGAGTCGAAATCGTTTAAGTTATATCTCAATTCATTTAATCAAACGAAATTTGCTTCGACACAGGCCGTGAGTGAGGTTATGCGCGCAGATTTAGCCGCGGTATCGGGCGCAGACATCGATATTATTTTTTATGAGTTGGCTGAATACAACGGTTTTAAACCCATTGCTGAACCAGAGGGGCACTGCTTAGATCAGCAAGCTGTGGCGATTGACAGCTACAGCCCGGACGCAAGTTATTTGCGCGTGAATGACAGCCGCAGGACCGACGAGACACTCTATTCACATTTGTTGAGAACCAACTGTCCAGTCACCGACCAGCCGGATTGGGCATCGGTGTATATAAGCTATCAGGGTAGTGCAATAGACCGCGAAGGCCTGCTCAAATATCTGGTTTCCTATCGCCAGCACCAAGACTTTCATGAGCAGTGTGTAGAAAAAATATTCAGCGATATTATGCAGCGCTGCAAGCCCGAGCATCTCGATGTGTATGCACGCTATATGCGGCGTGGCGGGCTTGATATAAACCCTTATCGCAGCACGCGTTACAGACTGCCCGGCGCACATCGCCAAGTTCGTCAGTAAGGTAAGCTGGTTTAGGCGGGAATCTGACGCTTGCGTGGCGTTTTGTTGGCAAGGTTTTTATGCAGGTCTGTCACGCTAAAGACGTTAATCGGATCGGCGAAGCCTTTCACTGAAATTTGACCTTTGTCAGCGCATTCAACTGCGTCCTGAACGAGGTCATAGGTGTCTTTTGAAATTAAAATTTCATTGCTTTGTGCAGACGACTCTAACCGACTGGCGAGATTCACTGCGCGTCCAAGCAGCGTGTAGTCCAGCCGATTCTCAGTGCCGAAGTTGCCGACTTTACAAACGCCACTGTTGATGCCCATGCGGAGAGCAGGCGGATTATTGATTCCTTCAGCGCGCCAGCGTGCCTGCAGCTCCTTCATTGCCTTTTTCATCGCCAACGCCATTGAGACACAACTAATCGCGTCTGAGCGCACGCCACGACTTTCAGGGTCACCGAAAAATACCATTACCGCATCGCCAATCACTTTATCCACGGTGCCTCCGAAACGGAACGCAATTTCAGACATTTCCGTTAAGTAAGTATTCAGCAGTTTTGTTAACTGCTCTGGGTCGAGCTCCTCTGCGAGCTTGGTGAAGCCCTCCATGTCAGAGAAGAATACCGTCAGAGTCTTTTCTTGCGTTCCAGCCTTCACATCCTTGCCCGTCAATATGGCTTTGCGTAATGCCGGCGACAGATATTTAGACAGGCGAAAGGTACGAAGCGTCAGCCAGTCATTTTGCCGCAACACAGAGTCATGCTGATCTGCGAGCAAAAAGTGCGTGTCACGAGCGATATTGGTATTGAGCAGGCAGTAGCTAAAAGCCACCAGCAAAATAATTAACTGAACCGTGGAGGAGGGCACCACGGTAGCGGGCAACCACCAAAAACCCAGCCCCGCACCGATAAAGGCACCGCCAATATCGAGTGGCGCAGTAGATTTCATAGACCCGACAATCGTCACCAAAAAAATGGCACCTAAACTGAGCGTAACTATAGAATCAAATGCCACAAAAGAGACTAATAATCCCGTGAGTAGTCCGTCGCTGAACTCCATGACGACCGATACTTTTTCTCGCTGACTAAGCGGAACGGATTTCTTCAGCGTGAAGTAACTGCCAAATTGGTAGATAAAAACGCCAGACAGCACCGCTAGCACGGCGGGGTTGTAATCAAGGTCACGCCAGCTACCGAGAAAAATTGCAGCCGTGCAAATGCACAGCGCTAACCGATAGAGCTCCTGCAACCTTGGCGAAGGGTATATAAACGTTTTCCATGTCATGAAAACTAGTTTAGCACCAGTATTTCCACCTCACCTGACAATCTTTCACCGGCGCCGAGTCAATTGCTTTTGTCATGGGCATTGTGTACAGTTCACGCCCCTAAAACAGGGGCTGAAAGCAGTGAAATCAGCAAAAGTTTACGGTGAGGTGTCCGAGTGGCTGAAGGAGCACGCCTGGAAAGTGTGTAAACGTTAATAGCGTTTCGAGGGTTCGAATCCCTCTCTCACCGCCATATGAAATCGCTGAAACCTCTGTTATTGCTGGGGTTTTTTCGTTTATGGAGTGCTATTATTTATTTTAGGTACAATATTAGGTACAAGATGGTTGGGCGGTAGGTACTCTTCCGCCTCAAACTAGCGGGTATTTCGCGATCGCTAATCTATCGAGAGAAAGAATTTCCTAAACCAATTTAGTTTAGTCTCGGGAGCTTCCCAATTCTTTTGTCTACATATCGATCCAAAACCTATATTTGCAATAGGAATGCCGAAATTAGTAGACTCGGTAGGAGTCGATAAAATAGTCAGAGATTAGTTCAATGCCTTCCCAAAGTGACAGCTGCAACAATAGGCCGCCGAAACAGAATCAGCTTAACCCTGAGGACGAAATATCATTGGAAGTGCTAGCGCTCGGATATCTTGAATCGTACAGCGTCTTGGAGTATTGGTTAAATGAAGCGTGGAATAATCCCGACGATGAAAGGCAGGCTGAACATATTCAAACCTACCATTCCTTCAAAAAAGAAGAATTTGATACTGACCCTTTTGAGCGGACCCTTAATGATCGCCACGGCTGCCAGTTAAAAGAGATATTCAGACTTCTTACTGAAACACATGGCTCTAAATTTAAGCCTAATCCCCAAAAAATACCAATTGGATTAGATGTGTTGACTGATGAGCGGCACTTTGAATTGATTATTCTCTACATAATTGCCGCAGCGATAGTTGCTTATAGAAACCCTGATAATTACAGTCATGACGGTGAAGATGCAGGAGCGTTGCAGCAGGTCTATCCTGACGTCAGAGTTAAACAAGCATCTCGGAAGTTACTCAAAGCAATCTGGGAGCAAGGGCTTTTGCTGCCAGCTGAGATGAAAATTAACCTGATAGAACTAGGCAACGGCCGTCCAGTGATACGACAATTAGAACCATCTCCGAAGGCTCTGTCGAGAATGGTGAAAGAGATTACTTTAATTAGTAAGTGTCGCTTGATTATGCGAACTAAAGCAAAGGGCGGCACCGGTAGATTTCCAGCTAAAGCAATAGTTATCATCTCAAGAATTATGAAGCACAAGCCCATCCCAATGCCTTCTACGATAAGAAAAATACAAAGAGAGTTTGTCGATTGTTCGGAGAGTCCACTTTCTGATAACTATGACGACATCCCCTAGAGGCAAGGGCTGCAGCTTAACATGACCTAAATCCCACTTAAAAAACCTCGAATTAAGTTCTAGTCAGTATTGTAAGCTAGCCTACAAAATCGCACCTGAAACGACGAAGTTTTAATCGTTAACAGGAGCTAACATGAACGACATAAATAAAATCCCCCGCATTCTTCGCTGGAAGCAAGTTTCAGAAATAATTCCTTGGTCTCGGTCATACGCCTACGACTTAATGAGTAGAGGTCTCTTTCCTCGCCCATTTAAGCTGATTGCTGGAGGTCAGGCAGTCGGCTGGCTTCCTGCTGACATAGAAAGTTACATGCGCACTCTTGCAGAAAATATGGGGAGAAATAGGGATGAATAACTCCAATCCCATCAAGCAGTTCCATAGAAATTCTATGTCTCGAGCTTACGCAGTCAAGGCCAAATGTGCGGAATGTGTTGGTTGCACTCAAAATCACCTAGAAAGGGGATTCAAGGAGTCTATTTCGTCTTGCTCTTCCTACTCCTGCCCATTGCATAGGTTTCGGCCTTATCAGCGGGAGAAATCTCTGGAAGGCCAAAAAATAGCTGTTCAGAACCTATAAAGTGTTTGGTCTAAGATTATGTTGATCACTAACCTAAAAGTGGATTGCTATTCGACTGGTTGCTATGGCGAGAAAAACGCAGACGGATTAACTTTGCAGTTTATGGTCGAAGATATAGAGCTTGATTACTACACTATTTTTAATGTGGATTGCTCTCGGTCAAGGGGACCAAACAAAGGAGCGAAACGACCTGCTGGTCAGTTTTCTGTCAGGAAAAAGCATTCATTCTATAAGTTCTGGCATCACACCTGTGGACTACCTACCCCAACTAAGGGGCTAACTGCCTTCCATGACTGTATGGGTAAGTTAAAAGCATTCACCTTTCAGGCTGAAACCGATGATGGAAAGAGGCTGCGTACGGATACATTAAGGATAATGCCCTCCGATAAGGCTCCGACAACTATCCGACAAATATCCGATAAAGCTCCGATAACATCTCCCGATAAGGAAGTGGATAAAAGTGAGGCAGGCAATGCCTTTGAGAAGATATTAACTACGTGTGAAATTAACTACGGTATAAGTAAACACGGTAAAACGGATACACGGGTACCTATA
>LIDE01000028.1 GCA_001438605.1 SAR92 bacterium BACL16 MAG-120619-bin48
CGGTATTTCAATGTAGCTGTTGCCCGACAACCAGCCTTGTGGGTGCACGTGATTGGTGTGAAAACCTTGGCTGATCAACTTCACTGACCAAGCGCCCGAAAACTGGATATGCTGCATTTTTCTGTTCAAAAAAGGATGGTTGGCATCGGTGGGTAAAGCGTCGATATAGTTGCGAATACGCGTTTTTAAGGTAGTTTGATAATCTTGAATGACTGGATTTTTCACCAGAAACAAGTTGCCCAGCGTTTGGGTCCCACCCCTGACACTTTGATCTAGCGGTTCGCGTTTGGTTTTATGCAACGACAGGAGAGCATGACGCAACTCGTGCATAAAATGCTGTAAATTGTCGTAGCCTTCTGGCACGTCAAGAAGGCGAGCATCCACAAACTGCTCGTAGTTGTTCAGCCAGCCGGCTCTGTCATCTCCCAGCAGCCGCCAGCAGGTTCCTTTGTAGGCCCAAATTTCCTGATCTAAAGGCGCGAATTGACCCGCATGGTCAAGATGTTCTAAGGCGCGGGCGCAGTCGCCTTGAACGATCAGCGTATTCGCCATATCAATGCGATAGCGACTGTTGTCGGGGGCCTTCCTAAGCGCCTGCTCGAACAGTTCCAGTGCGTTTGCTGACTTTGAGGTCTTTGAATACATCGCACCCAAGGAGTGTAAGAGGTTGGCATTGTCTGGGAAGTAGCGCAGCGCTTCGTACAAAATATCGATGGCATCCTGGTCGCGCTTGGCGTTGCTGAGGGTCAGTGCCTGCGCGAGGAAAAGGTGTTCGTCGTAGGCGCGCCGCTGTCTCGCCGTTTCGTAGGATTGCATGAACTTGTCGTCGTGTTCAGACACCCAATAAAGTTGGTTGAGAGCATTATGGGCCGGGACAAAGTTTGGGCTCAGATCAAGCGCTTTCAGAAGACAGTTTTCAGCTTGGGTGTTGTCACCGATATCGTAGTAGGCACAGCCTAAGTTGAACCAAAGTCCGCTGTTCTCTGGGTTGACGTCGATGATAAGTTTATAGCACTCAATCGCTGCTGCTGGATTGCCCGCCGCGCGATAGGCAATACCTTTGTTTAGCAGTGCGTCGACATGATTAGGTGTTAACTTGAGGGCTGTATTGTAGTCGAGGTCGGCTGCCTCAAACTGGTCTTGCGCTCTGCGAATGTTTCCGCGGCAAACAAAGAGTCGACTCTGTTTAGGGTTTAGCAGTATGGCTGACTCGATTAGTGCCAACGCCTCATGACTTCTATTTAGCTTTAGATTGAGAAGATTGGCCCAGTTATAAAGTACATCAAGGTTGTGCTTGTCGAGGGCATTTGCCGATTGATAGGCGCTGTTGGCCTGCGCGTAATGCCCTGCTTGGTTGAGCGCGTTGGCGTAATTTCCTAGAACCGCCGGTTGGCGTGGGTTGCTTTTGATACAGCGTTCAAAATAGCTGAGTGCGTCGCCGATATTGCCTAGCTGGCGAGAGCAGAGTGCCGCGACGTGGAGCGCATCTGAGTGGTTGGGCTGCTGGCTTAAAATGCCGCCACACGTGTGTAAGGCATCTTTAAAGCGGCCGGACTCAAGTGCGCTGATGGCCTGTCTTAAATGCCCATTAAGATTTGCCGTCGTCATATAGATTCACTTTTTTTGATGAGCAATTATTGATGAGCAGTTATTTATGGGCAATGGCCTACTTAATTTTTGAGACCCCAACCTGACGCTTTCCTTCAACGTCCATAACGTAATATCCCAACCAATTCCGAGTGATTTTAACGTTAGGGCTTTCGGCGGAATATATCCAAGTGCTTGGCAGGCGCTGTTTCCAAACCTGCCCGTTCTCTAATTTGAAAACGGTCTTTCCCGTCCAGCCATTGAAGGCGCCATCAATGCGCGAAACAATTCCTTCAATCTTTGCTTTTTCAGTCTCAGCACCGCTGATTTTTGTAACTGGGGCTTCGTTTACGGTGTAGCGAATCAGCCATTTATTGAGTGCCTCTTTCTCGGCTACTGTGAGTTTTTGTATGCCGGCGGCCTGCTGCTCTTCAGCGGTCATTAGTGTTTCAATTCCAGGGAATTCGGATGCGACTGCTGACCCGCAGAGTAGCAGTCCAATAATAAACAGCACATTATTTTTCATTTTTGTAGTCCTGTGGTGATGCAGTGCTTGAGTGCCTGCCGGATGAGCCAATGTGTCAAAGTAGCATTAAATTTTAACGAATGGAACTCTGTGTGGAGGCATAAAAAAGAGGGCAAAAAAAACCCCGCACTGCGGGGCTTTTCAATATTGAGTTGCTTGTCACTTATTCATCAGTCGACTATTCGTCAGTAGAAAGCGAGACATCGTAGACGCCAGCTTCACGCGCCTGGTCGGAGATCTGTACAAACATTTCAGTCTTCGACTTAGGATGTGCGCTAACAATCACTTTAGCTTCAGGTTTTTCTGCGTGCATGCGCTCAACGTTCGCACGGACGGCTCGGATATCAATTCTGCGACCTTCAAGCGTTAGTTCATTAGACTCAGAGACCCTGAACACGATATTGGTGTTCTCTTGCTCGGGCGGCGGCTCGTCGGATGTGGGTGGTCGATTGACATCTAGGCCCGACTCGTTGACAAACGATGCTGTCACAATAAAGAAAATCAACATAATAAAGACGACGTCCAGCATTGGCGTCATATCGATATTTGATTCTTCCTCGTCTTTACGTCTTTTTCCTAGCGCCATAAATGGTCAACCTACAAATAGCAAATTTTATTTAGGGGGGCATTCTACTGGTTTTTAGTAAAATTACCAGTGCCTCTATTCTTGAGATTGCTACCCAGTTAAGCTAGCAAAAAGTTCTGTCAGCAGTGTGACAGAATTTGGCCCTAAAGGGTAAAAATCATGCCCCTAAAGAGAAGAAAATGCCCGAATTACCCGAAGTAGAAACCACCCTCAGAGGTATCGAACCGCATATTACAGGACACCTTATAGCACAATTTACCGTTCATAATGGTTCGCTGCGATGGCCGGTGACGGGTGGTATAAGTGAGATTGTGCAAGGGCAGCGGGTCGTTGCGGTGACGCGGCGAGCCAAATATCTTTTGCTCCAACTGGAAAGAGGCTCAATGATGGTGCACTTGGGCATGAGTGGAAGCCTGCGTCTCGTCGATCCCAGCGAAGCGCGGCGCAAGCACGATCACATTGAGATGCTGATGAGCAACGGCAAATGCCTGCGCTACCACGATCCCCGCCGTTTTGGCGCGTGGCTTTGGTCTGAAAACGGCCATCGGCAGTTGGACCATCTTGGCCCCGAGCCGTTGACCGAGGACTTTGGCGCCGATCGTTTGTTTCTGTTGTCGCGCAACCGCAAGATGGCCATCAAGCCGTTTATTATGGACAACCATGTTGTTGTCGGGGTGGGGAATATCTACGCAGCGGAGGCACTTTTTCGCAGTGGCATCAGGCCCGATCGCGAGGCTGGAAAGGTTTCGCGTGTCCGCTATGAAAAGTTGACGGTCAATATTAAAGATATTTTACAGGCAGCCATTGTGCAGGGCGGGACGACGTTGAGAGATTTCGTCAATGGTAACGGCGAGCCGGGGTATTTCCAGCAGACATTGATGGCCTATGGCCGCGGAGGGCAACCCTGTTATCAGTGTCAAAAAGAGTTGCGCGACATACGCCTAGGGCAGCGCAGTTCCGTTTTTTGTCCTAGCTGTCAGCGTTGATTGCTCGACAGCTGTGTCGACTGACGGTGTCGCCTTTGATACTTAGTGCATAGTTGCTAAGCACTGAGCATTTAGTGACCTAGCGCTTAAATTTTTCGTTTAAAGCGGCGGCAACATTCGGAGGAACAAATTTTGATACATCCCCATTGAGTGAGGAAATCTCACGCACCAACGACGACGATATATACGAAAAGCGCTCAGCAGGGGTGAGAAAAACGCTCTCAACATTAGGCGACAGTGCGCGATTCATGTTAGCTAACTGAAATTCATACTCAAAGTCAGACACTGCGCGCAAGCCACGCATAATCGCATCTGCTTTGCAGTCTTTGACAAAATTCACTAACAGGTAGTCAAAACCAAGAATCTCCACATTGGGCACATGGCTCAATGCGTCCGAGGCTAACTTGATCCGTTCATCAATATCAAACAAAGGGCCTTTACGTTGGCTGGTCGCGATGCCCAGAACAATTTTGTCAAATAAGCGCGAGGCTCTTTCAACCAAATCAATGTGTCCATTTGTGATTGGATCAAAGGTGCCGGGGTAGACGATAGTCTTCATGCACAGGTTCCGCCCTAATAGAGATCGCGCATATTACTGAAATAAGCCTGCAGGCTCAATGCGCGAATAGAGAATATATTTTACGCCGCTTGCCACTTTACTGCGCACCACTTGCCAATTTGAGGGTGGGCTGAAGTCGTTTTGTGTGGCCGCTAGCTCACAATAGATCAAACCATCTTGCGCGATCCAATGGTTTGACTCAAGCAGTGCGCAAACATCGGTGGCCAAATTAAGTGCGAAAGGGGGGTCGACAAAGACTATATTGAAAGGAGTCTCTGGTTGGTTTTGCAAATATAGCAGGCTGTTCTTATTTAAAATGATCAATTCTTGGGCATTCAACAGTGCTTTGTTTTCCGCGAGAGATGCTGCGGCTTTTGGATGTTGCTCGAGCGCAATACAGCAGGCGGCGCCGCGGGACAGAGACTCAAAGCTGAGTGCGCCCGAGCCGCTAAATAGGTCCAGACAGCGAGCGCCAGGCAAGTCTGCCGCGAGCCAGTTAAAAAGCGTCTCACGAATTCTGTCGCCGGTGGGTCGCAGGCCGTCGACACTGGGAAAGCCGACTTGGCGGCTGCGCCATTTTCCGCCGATAATGCGAATTCGCTGATTTGCTGCCAAAAGGCCACTCCTTTTTAATTACTTTTATCACGTTAAACCAAGCAAGATGGTAGGATACACCAGATCACAACCAACATTAAAAATGAACCTTAATGGACTCACATTCAACCGATAATATGTCTGCTGAAAAGCCCAAAAAAACCTTTTTTGATCGCTTTAGACGTGACAAATCGCCAGCCGCAGGAGAGACAGTAGAACTGAAAGCTGCCGAACCCCTCAGCTTGCGCGCGAAAGTGCAGCGCGCATTGTCGCGCACCAGTCAGGGACTGAGTGATCTCTTTCTTGGCGCCAAAGTCATTGATAAAACAATTCTTGATGACCTTGAAACATTGCTTTTAATGGCGGATGTTGGCATTGAGACCACGGGGACGATTATCGATGAGTTGACTCGCCGTGTCAGTCGCGCCGAGCTAAAAGACGGTGCAGCGCTGCAAGTCGCGCTGCAAGAGATTCTATTGGCAAAGTTGCAAGTGAGCGAAAAACCTCTTGAGATTGATCGTCCCGCCGGGCCATTTGTTATTTTAGTTGTTGGCGTCAACGGTGTCGGCAAAACCACAACCATTGGCAAGCTGGCGCGCAAGTTACAACAGCAGGGTAAGTCGGTCATGTTAGCTGCCGGAGACACCTTTCGCGCGGCTGCCGTTGAGCAACTGCAGGTCTGGGGCGAGCGCAATCATATCCCCGTAGTGGCCCAACATACGGGTGCTGACAGTGCCTCCGTTATTTTTGATGCGATCGAGTCAGCTCGCGCCAAACAGATTGATGTCATTATTGCGGACACCGCTGGCCGCCTTCACAATAAAAGTAATTTAATGGAAGAGCTGAAGAAAGTTCACCGCGTTGCCGGCAAATTAGACGCCACAGCGCCTCATGAGGTGCTCTTGGTGCTCGATGCCGG
The DNA here is from genome assembly GCA_001438605.1 of SAR92 bacterium BACL16 MAG-120619-bin48. Taxonomy (GTDB): domain Bacteria; phylum Pseudomonadota; class Gammaproteobacteria; order Pseudomonadales; family Porticoccaceae; genus HTCC2207. The sequence goes on from LIDE01000028.1 coordinate 5,758, forward strand.
GACGGGTCAAAACGCTATTGCCCAAACCGCGGAGTTTTGTGCGGCAGCAGCTGTTACGGGCATTGTCATAACGAAACTTGATGGCACGGCAAAGGGCGGTATTGTGTTTGCGTTGGCCGAAAAATTTCCAATTCCCATTCGCTACATTGGCGTGGGCGAGGGCGTGGATGATTTACAGCCATTTGTGGCAAAAGATTTTGTTTTAGGCTTGTTAGGGCAGATTCAGAGCGAGTGATGCACCTATGATACGGTTTGATAATCTCAGTAAACGCTACGAAGGCGGTTTTGAAGCACTGCGCAATGTTAGCTTTGAAATGGATGCGGGCGAAATGGCCTTTCTTACCGGCCACTCGGGGGCCGGTAAAAGCACCTTGCTCAAACTGCTGATGCTGATCGAGCGGCCAACCTCGGGCAATCTTCTAATTAACGGTAAAAACCTCAATCGTCTGCCTCGCGCCAAAGTGCCTTTCTATCGTCGCCAGGTAGGCGTGGTATTTCAAAATCACCAGCTGCTTTTTGATCGCAGTGTCTTTGAGAATGTGGCATTACCGCTGCAAGTAGCCGGTTACTCGCCAGCGGATATTGGGCGGCGGGTACGCGCCGCACTCGACAGTGTTGGCTTGCTCGATCGAGAGCAGGAAAACCCCATCGCACTCTCGGGGGGCGAGCAACAGCGCGTGGGTATCGCTCGCGCGGTTGTTCACAAGCCTAAGATACTGTTGGCCGACGAGCCGACAGGAAACCTCGATCCGCAGTTGTCTGCCGAGATTATGGCGCTGTTTAAGCGCTTCCAAGATGTTGGTGTCACGGTGCTCATCGCGAGTCACGATATCAACCTGATCAATAGAATGAATACACGGATTATGCGCCTTAATCAGGGCGAGTTAGAGCAAGACGGGGTGAGTTACGGTGGCTACTAACAGTCAATCTCGCGACAGCAATCAGCGCGGCGCGCGCGGCAACGTCATCAGTCGCGGTGATAAATGGCGCGGTTACCGCTATCACCATCGATCAACTCTGCAGACCAGCTTGCAGAAGATGCTGCGCGAGCCCTTTCAGTCGCTTTTAACCATTGTCGTCATCGCTATTGCGCTGACCCTGCCGACGGCGCTGTCTCTCGGCATTGACAATATGCGCCAGCTCAGCGGCGGTATTGAAGCGTCTGCGCAAATAAGCGTTTTTGTTAAAAAAGGTGCGCGACCCGCGGCGGTTGAAGAGATGGCCAGCCAGCTAAAAAAATTGTCGGGCGTTGCCACGGTTACACATATTTCCGCAGAGTCTGCGCTAGAGGAGTTCAAGACTCTGTCGGGTTTTGGTTCGGCGCTTCAGTATCTTGACGAAAATCCGCTGCCGGACGCATTTTTGGTGCAGCCGCTGCTGCTGAGTGATGCCGCCCGGCTGGTTGGCGAAATACGTGATATGACACTGGTGGATGACGTTCAGATCGATATGGAGTGGTTGCAAAAGCTCGAATCGCTACTCGATATTGGGCGACAACTGTCGTTGGCGCTGGGTGCCGCGCTCGGTGTCGGCGTTATCTTGGTGGTTGGCAACACCATTCGATTGGCTATTCAAAGCCGTCGAGATGAAATTGTGGTGGTGAAGTTAGTCGGTGGCACCGATGCCTATGTGCGTAGGCCGTTTTTGTACACTGGCTTGCTATTTGGCGTATTTGGCGCCATGACCTCAGCCTTGATGTTGGTAATTCTGAGTTTTTGGCTGGAAGGTGCTGTCGCTGAGCTCGCCGGGCTCTATCACAGTCAATTTCGTCTGCGTGGATTGGGTTTGGGTGGGTTTTTCGCCCTCGTGGGGGCCGGCGGAGTCGTTGGGTTATTGGGCGCTTGGGTTGCTGTTGGCCAACATTTGCGCTCGATTGAGCCCCGTTAAGTACTGAAAATCCTAGCAATGCACGGTAATCCAAAGACTATGAAGCTGTCGTAGAATAGTGCTAAAATCAAAACATAGTCATTTACTGAGGCGTTTATGAACAAAGCCCTTGAAACAATGGAGTGGATGTCACCCGGCGGTAACTTGAATGCGTACATTCAAGGCACTGCGACTGTGCCTATTCTCACCATCGAAGAAGAGCGCGCGCTAGGCGAAGCGCTGTACTATAACGACGATCTTGATGCCGCTCGCCGCATGGTTATGGCACATCTGCGATTTGTGGTGCACATCGCGCGCTCTTACAACGGCTACGGACTACCCTTGGCCGACCTGATTCAGGAAGGCAACGTGGGCCTGATGAAAGCCGTTCGACGCTTTAACCCTGAGAAGGGTGTGCGACTGGTCTCCTTCGCTGTGCATTGGATCAAACATGAGATTCACGAGTTTATTCTGCGCAATTGGCGTATTGTCAAAATTGCCACCACAAAAGCGCAGCGCAAGTTGTTTTTCAATCTTCGCAGCGCGAAGAAAGAACTGCAGTGGCTGTCCGATGACGAAGCGAAAGCGGTCGCTGAAGATCTTGGTGTTCAGTTAAAAGATGTTCTCGAGATGGAAATGCGTCTCACCGCGCGTGATGCGGCCTTTGATGCGCCTGCCGACGAAGACGAAGACAGCAATTACCATGCGCCCGTCTACTTTCTTGAAGACAAAAGTGCTGATCCTGCGCAACTAGCCGAAGATGACAACTCAGAGGGCGATAGCACAGCGCGTTTGGCGGGTGCCATCAAGACCCTTGACGACCGCAGCCGCGATATTCTTCAGCGTCGCTGGTTGAACGATCAAAAAGCCACTCTTCACGAGCTTGCTGATGAGTACAGTGTTTCTGCAGAGCGAATTCGTCAGCTAGAGAAAAACGCGATGAAAAAAGTTCGCGATTTGATGGAAGCTTAATAGATTTAACCTTGAAAGAGACTAAAAGCCGCATTGAGCGGCTTTTTTATTGCTATGAATAAACGTCGCTGGATCAATATTGTCGCGCTGTGCGGTGCGTCTGCAGTAGCTTTGGGCGCATTTGCCGCTCATGGACTCAAGGCTGTACTGACTGATGCGTCTATGCAGACCTATCAAACCGCTGTGCAGTACCATTTTATTCACACCCTCGCGCTACTTGCCATTGTCAGTCTGCCGCTGGCGGGTCGTGCTCCGCTGTGGGCGGCGAGAAGTTTTTTGACTGGCATTGTCTTATTTTCCGGCTCACTGTATACCCTTGCCCTCACCGGTATCGGCGGACTCGGTATGATCACACCTTTTGGTGGCGTAGCCTTTATTGTTGGCTGGCTGCTTTTAATCACTCCAAAAAGTACACAAGATTGATGGACATTATTAGACCCGAATACCGCAAAAAATCCATCCGCAGCTATGTTGTTCGCGCCGGTCGCATGACCGAGGGGCAGCGCAGTGCGTTTGAGCGTTGCTGGCCCACTTATGGGCTGCAACTTGATGATGGCCCGATCAACCCAGAGCATATTTTTGGCCGCACCGCGCCGCTGGTTATAGAAATTGGCTTTGGTATGGGTGATTCGCTGCTAGAAATGGTGCAGGCCGAGCCGGAGACAGACTTTATTGGTATCGAAGTGCATCCGCCCGGCGTGGGACGGCTTATTAATGAAGCCAAGCTTCTCGCCCTGCCGAATTTGCGTGTCTACCTTGCCGACGCAAACGATGTGCTCAAGGAATGCATTGGCGATAATACCCTACAGCGCTTACAGCTCTATTTTCCCGATCCATGGCACAAGAAAAAACATAACAAACGCCGTATCGTGCAGCCTGAGTTTGTTCAACTGATACGCGTTAAGCTCGCCCCTGGCGGCGTGCTGCACATGGCCACAGATTGGCAGCATTACGCTGAGCAGATGTTAGAGGTCCTCGACGAGGCGCCTGGTTTTGAGAACTGCGTAGGCCCCCAACAATATTCGCCACGGCCCGACTATCGCCCGTTGACCAAGTTTGAGAAGCGAGGAGAGCGACTCGGGCATGGTGTGTGGGATTTGCTCTATCGTAAACTTGACGAGAAAATGTAAAAAATACCCCAGAAAACGGTTAGATTGTCTTACAGCAGTCGATACTCGCAAGAAAATAACCTAAACTTGCCCAGTAAAATTTGTCTCAATCGCAGGTCAAAAACAGCTACCAATGCTAAGGAAAATTAAAATGAAGATCGTAAAAATGTTACCTGTTGCCATGCTCGTTGCGTTGGTGGCTTGTGAGTCTCAGTCGTCCGGATCGTCTGACAAAGCTGTTGCGCTAGAGAGCCAAAGCCAGCGCATTAGCTACCTCTTGGGAATGGACAATGGCAAAAATATCCGTGGCATTGGTTTGGAAATTGATACCGAGGCCTTTAATCGAGGTGTTTCTGATGGCTTGACTGACCAGCCCCCGGCCTTGACCGAAGAGCAAATCGCTGAAACCGTTAAAACGTTTGAAGCGGAGATGATGGCTAAGCGTGACGAAATGCAGCAAGCGGAAGAACAAGCGTTCTCACTGCAGGCGGAAGGCAACCTCAAAGAGGGACAAGCATTCCTCGCGGAGAATGGCACCAAAGAAGGCGTTGTTACCACCGCAAGTGGGTTGCAGTACAAGGTGATCAGCGCGGGCAGCGGTGCAAAGCCAACCGTTGATAGCACTGTTGAAGTCCACTACGCGGGCCGTCTTTTGGATGGCACCGAGTTTGATAGTTCAGTAAAGCGTGGTGTTCCAGCGACGTTTGGCGTGACACAAGTGATCGCCGGCTGGACTGAAGCATTGCAGCTGATGCCGCAGGGCTCCAAGTGGGAACTTTATATTCCTGCAGATTTAGCCTACGGTCCAGGCGGAACCGGCCCTATTGGCCCCAATCAAATGCTGATTTTTGAAGTAGAGCTGTTGAACGCCAATGTCAGCGCCGACTAAGGTTGTGGGTTGCTAAGACAATGACCTCGTTAAAAAGCCTCGACATGTCGGGGCTTTTTTATGGGCAGTTGAAATATAGGTCAGCTGAAACGGTGAGTTGAACGGCTAAACTGACGCTGGCTGCTGCAATTGTGCGAGATGGGCACTGTGCAGAACTTCAATCATTTTATCTTCAGACTCGAAGCGCAGCTCCAACGCTTCGCCGACCGCAGAAAGGTCTTCGGCTAAGCTATCGAGGTCGTCAGTAGCGAGATATTTGTCGTTGAAATCCAAAACCATTTCAGTCGACGGCTGGATTTTATCCATTAAGTCAGCGCCCACCTTCAAACCTTGGCTGTCGCTAAATATTTTCCCTTCGCGCACTAATTCTTCGTAGACTTCGAAATGACCTACCGAGACATAATCTACTAAGACTTCACAAAAACGCTGCAATTTCTCGCCGTGGGTGCTGTTGGCACTGTCAAAGGTGTGAATCTCGACCAAGTCACAGTATTTCACAAGTAGCTCTCGCCGCTCATCGAGCCAGCGATCGACGATGTCGCTCACGCCACCCCAATGCTGCTTCAGTGTGTCTAGATTTTTAAGCATGCTGTAATGTCCTTATCTCTCCCTAGTGAATAAACAGTTTACTTCGTTTTAATCACAAGAATAAACACTTAAGGCAGAAAAAAGCTGACTGACAACGGTAAAAACACAGATGTCCAAATTCCATTTAGACCCATTCCCAGTGTCGAAAAGGCGCCGCAGCGCGGGCTGATTTCAAAGGCTTTGGCCGTGCCGATAGCATGGGCGGTGACGCCGAGAATAAATCCCTGCCACCGATCATCGTCAATTTTGCTCATGCGAAAGACCATTGGCGCCAGTAAAACACCAATAATGCCCGTGAGTAATACGGCAACGGTGATCAAGCTTGTGAGGCCGCCGAGCTTTTGCGTCAACCCCAGCGCAATCGGCGTGGTGACCGATTTTGCCGCGAGAGAGAGTAAAACCTGCTGATCTAAAGCAACGAGTTTACCCAACAACAATGCACTTAGAGCCGCAAAAAAGCCGCCCAGAAACAGGGTGACCAACAATGGCTTAAACAGCGCAGGCACTTGGTGCATCTGTTGCGCCAAGGGAATGGCCAGCGCGACTGTTGCAGGGCCGAGTAGCCAGCGCAGCAGGCCGTTTCCCTCGTAATAGGACTCGAAGTCGAGCTGCAGCGTCATCATCGCAATAAATATCAGTGGTGTGCCAATCAAGAGAGGGTGCAGAAGCATGTTGCGGCCGCTGCGGCGATAGACCCAAAGGCCAATCATAAAACCCACGACAGACAATAAAATTGGCCACGACGTTTGGCTTACTAGAAACCACTGCGCCAAGAGATAGTCAGTCACGTTTCACACCACTGCGCAAAACAACCCATGCCATAAAGGCCATCGCGAGGCCTGTGCTGCCGATAAGCACGACAACTATTGCGGGAAACTGCAGAAGAATATCGCGGTTGAGAAAGAAAACGCCCACCGAGGCAGGCATAAACAACAGCGACAGATTGGTGATGAGGTGTCCGCTGATGCTTTCCAGCCAGTCCCGCAGCGCAGGGCAAACCATGAGGGTGATGAGTAACAGTATCATGCCCAGAAGGGCGCCCGGCAGGTCAATGGCGAGCAGTCTGACCACCAGTTCGCCGAGCCCTTGAAAAATACAGAGACCCAGCAGACCGATAGCGAGTTTAATCATTTGCGCAGTAGCTGGAAAATCGCAATTAGCGCCAGACCGCTAAAGCATATCAGCACCCAAGCGGGCATGCTCAGGCCAAAAAGCTGCCACTGCACAACGGCACAGCTACCATCGCCGCGAAGCAGCATGGCAATTGCCTCTGAGGCCGGAAAAGCGTCAAAAAGATAGTCCGCCGGGGGGCCGCACGCCGGGACTTGCTCTTCGGGAAGACCTTGCAGCCACAGCTGTTTCGAGGAGAAATAGCCACCAGAGACTGCCGTCAGCAAGGCTAGACCGGAATAGACCTTTTGCCCTGATGGAGACGGATTATGCAGGCCAGCCAGCAGGAAAATAATGCCAACACCAATCACAAATACGCGCTGAGTGATGCACAGGTAGCAGGGTTCAAGTCCAAGATGGTTTTGAAAATAAACAATGGCAACTACTATTAGCAGGGCGCAGCCGACGGCGGCGGATAGGTTGATAACGCGATTGCTGGGGAAATTCATCGGTGTCTCCTCTGGCTAGTTCGATTCGGCGATCATTTTGCCACGTTGGTAATAGGCCGCCAGATAATCATCAAATGAGATGGTGTCGGACTGTTCAATGTCTTTTTGTTTTTGCAGAGACTGCGCGGCCAGTGATTGGTATTTCTCGACCACGTCAGCGGCCAACGCAACGGCATTAAACTGCTCTCGCTGCTCGCAGGCTTTGCGCATCGCCATGCGGTAATAGGTTTCATTATTGTCGGCCATTTCGACCAGTAGCTGGGCGGCAGGTGTGAGGCTGGTGCCTTCGAGTCGCGCCTTCATGGTTGAAAGAACGTCGAGATAGTCGGTTGTTTCGTGGGCACTATTAAGTGTTGCGGCTATAGGGCGCATTTCTTCGATAAGCGCGAGTCCCCATTCCACTAAGTTTCGCTCTTGATCGCCGTCGACCAACTGTAATTCGGGGTCGCGGCCACGCGACACGGTGCGGCGCTGATTTTCTGTAATCTGACGATGCTCATCGTTATTGGTTTTTGGGCTCTCTTTAAACAGACACAGAAGCAAAAAGGTGTCGATAAACTGCATGGTTTGTTTGTCTATACCACCAGCGACGAGGGGGTTGAGATCAATGCAGCGAACTTCAATATATTCAACGCCGTGCTTGTAAAGGGCTTCGAGGGGCGTCTCGCCGTTGACCGCATTGCGCTTTGGCCGAATAGGGCTATAAAACTCATTTTCGATTTGCAATAGGTTGGTCGATAGCTGCTTGTAGTTGCCTGTGCTGTCTTTTAGGCCAATGTCAGCATAGCGTTGGTAAGGCTTCTCAAGTGCGCCTTTAAGGGTTTTGGTGTATTGATCAATGTCGTTATAGCAAACAATGAGGGAGCTTTGAGCATCGCTCTGGTATCCGAGTTTACCCATGCGTAGCGATGTGGCATAGGGTTGATACAGGCTGTGGCTGTCGTCGCCAACGGGCACTAAGTTATGCTCGCGACCGCGCACAAAGCTTTTACAGACAGCGGGGGCGGCGCCAAAGAGATAGAGTAGCAGCCAAAAGTATCGACGGAAATTTCGGATAAGGGCAAAGTAGCCGACCGTTTTGTAGTTATCCAACGACCCGCTGTCACCATCCTGCTTTTGCAGTTCCCGCCAGAGCTCGTCGGGCACCGAAAAGTTGTAGTGGATACCGGCAATGGTTTGCATCAGTCGGCCATAGCGATGGCCTAGCCCGAGTCGGTAGACTGTTTTCATTTTGCCAATGTTGGACGACCCATATTGCCCTACAGGAATGCTGTCATCTGTACCTAGCTGGCAGGGCATACTACTGACCCACAGCAGTTCACCGTCAATGTGTTGATAGGTGTAGCGATGAATTTCGTGGAGTTCTTGCAGAACTTCGTCGATGGAGGTCGATGGCGCGGTGATAAATTCAAGCAGCGCTTCAGAGTAATCCGTCGTGATGGAGGGATGCGTCAGTGCAGACCCGAGTGCCTTTGGGTGCGAAGTGAATGCTAACTGACCATTGCTGCCGACGCGCAGGCACTCCTTTTCAATGCCGCGAACAATGTATTTAAGTAGCGCCGTGCTCGGCGAAGCCGCCAGCAATGCTAGGCGAGATTCAATGGACAATGGGTGGCTCCCGTTTAGGCTGCGTTGTACTGGTTGTTATTGGCAGCTTCTTTTTCCAGCAACAGCGCGGGACGGCCTTTACGGTCTGCTTCACACTCAACAACGTCCGCGCGCAACTGAATGTCTTTGGCGTTTAACTCTAGCAACTGATTGAGGGCGATATCGCGATGTGGGGTGCAGAAAAGTTGGCCTGCACTAGTGCCATCTGTCCACTGGGAATCTTTACCCAACATGCTCCCATCACACTGTTTAATAATGTAGATTTTCATGCCAAGTCCGTGACAGTTAGCCATAATTGCGGCACAGTGTAACTTATATCTGTAACTGATCAAAAGGGAAAAGCATGTTAAAAACGGCACTTGTACCAGTCGCTGAAGGAACCGAAGAACTGGAGGCGGTAACCATTATTGATGTCTTGCGCAGAGCAGGAATTGAGGTCACGGTGGCGAGTGCTAACCATGGTGACAATCTTCACATTCGCGGTGCCAACGGCACGCACATTGTTGCTGATAAGATGCTCGACCACTGTGTTGAGACGTCCTATGACCTGATTGCAGTGCCTGGGGGTATCCCTGGTGCCGAACATCTTGCAGCCCATCCGGCGTTGGATATTCTACTTCGCCAACAGGCGCATGAGGGCAAGCTGTATAGCGCTATTTGCGCCGCCCCTGCGTTGGTACTCGCCAGCAAAGGGCTGCTCGCCGACAAAACCGCTACCTGCCACCCGAAATATCAGCAGTCCCTTCAAGCTAAGAAAGTTGATGGCGCGGCACGTGTAGTGGTTGATGGCAACTGCGTGACCAGTCAGGGTCCCGGCACGGCAATCGATTTTGCTTTGCAGCTGGTTGAACAGTTGTGTGGTGTGGTGAAGCGCGAAGAAGTGGGCGCACCCATGGTGCTGACGACCACAGCAACGGCCTACTATTGAAAATTTGCGGCGGGGATGACCCCACCGCAAGATGTCGTCTACGATGGGTTAGTTTCCACTAACCCAGCACTCTTGTTGTTGTCATCCAGCGGTTGTCCCCCAAGGCGCGCCTTGAGATTTGCACCTGCAAGATAGAGGCAGGGCACAAAGACTAAGGTGATAACTGTGGCGAACAGAACACCAAATGCCAGTGAACAGACCATTGGAATTAAAAAGCGGGCCTGCATACTAGTTTCCAGCAGAATGGGCGCAAGACCAATAAATGTTGTCAGCGATGTGAGAATAATTGGTCGGAAACGATCTTGGCCAGCACGGATCAACGCCGCTTTGATCTCTACCCCTTCCGCGCGCAGCTGATTAATTCGATCGATCAGCACCAAGTTATCGTTCACCACAACACCAGACGCCGCGAGCACCCCCAAAAATGAGAGCACACTGAAGTTCAAGCCCATAATAAAGTGGCCAAAAATAGCGCCCATAATGCCAAACGGAACCGCCGACAGAACCCCTAACGGTTTCAAGTAAGATTTAAATTCGACTGCCATCAAAATGTAAATCATACCCAAGGCTAAAACGAACAACTTGATCGCCGAGGCGAAGAACTCGTCTTGCTCGGCAAGCTCTCCATCTTTGATCAAATAGACATCTGGGTAAAGCTGTGTCATCTCGGGGCCGATCTCGGCGAAAAGAATCGCGGCCATTTCGTCAACCGACAGTTTGCCTGCCGTGGGCGATGCTGAAACCTTGACGCTACGCTGTCTGTCTTGACGATTTATGCGGGTGTAACCCGGCACATAGGCTGCTTCAGCGACGGAATAAAAAGGCACTTCTGCACCGGCTGCGGTGCGAATACGCATGGTGTCGAGGGTGTCTACTTGCGTGCGATCTTGTTTTGGGTAGCGCACCATCACGCGTACATCATCTCGACCGCGGGGCACGCGCTGCGCTTCTGCACCGTAAAAGCCCTGGCGCACTTGTCGCGCAACGTCTGATAGGCCGATACCCAAGCTGTTGGCATAGGGGCGCAGGTTGATATCGATATCCGAGCGTCCAGAGTGAATGTCATCGCGAATATTGCGCGCGCCGGGAATATCCCTCATGCGCTCTTTGACGTAAGTCGCGGCGGCAGAGAGCTGGTCGAGATTGGTCGATGTCAGCACAGCGGTAACACCCACGCCGCCACCGCGGCCCGCGGCGGACGCATCCACACTAAATGCTTTTGCTTCAGGAATTTCTCCAATCAAACGCTGCCAGCGTTCACCCACCAGATTGGGATCGATCACGCCGCTCATATCCGGCTGCAGCTCTAGCGTTAGTCGAATAGTGTCTCCATACATAAAGGAGAGTTGGTTGGCGATGAGTTTTTCGCCATCCACTTTTGACTGTATTTCAGGGTCATCCTGCAGTATTGCCGCGGCCCGTTCGGCGCGTTTGGCTATCTCTACTTTGCCGTCGAGAGAGTAACCATCGGGCATTTCGATGCGCATCGAAATAAAATCTGAGGGGACATCGGGCATAAATCGCTGCTTGATATAGCCTGCACTGACCAGCGTAATTGATAAAACGAAGGCCAAGAAAAATCCACCGAGTGTCAGCACACGCCAGTCTAGAGCCTTCTCAAGGAAGGGCGTGTAGCTGTTGAGCGAGAAGTCTTTCATACCGTCAGCAAAGCGCGTGCGGATATTTCGCAGACCGACACCCAGCTTTGTGGTGGGCGGTTTTTCAGGCTTCATTTTGGCCAAGTGCGATGGCAATATCCACAGCGACTCAATCAGCGAAAAAGACAGTGCAACAAGGGTGACAGTTGGAATGGCCCATAGAAATTTTGGCCAAATCCCAGGGAGGAAAAGCATCGGCAAGAACACAATCATGGTGCTCACCACGGCCAAAATGACAGGCTTGGAGACAGATTGTGTGCCAAGTATGGCCGCAGTCGAGCCCTCATAGCCTTCCTCTTGATAGCGATAAATACTCTCGCCGACGATAATCGCGTCGTCGACAATAATCCCTAGAATCAGCAAAAAGGCAAACATCGACATCATGTTCAGTGTCAGCCCCAAGCTCGGTAGCACCCAAAGCGCGCCCATGTAGGCGATCGCAATACCTAGTGCAACCCAAAAAGCGAGTTGTGGCCGCAAAAACAACATCAGCACGATAAAGACTAAGATCAATCCGCCAAAGGCATTTTTTGAGAGCAGCGCCAGCCGGCCTGAAAACATACCGGAAAAGTCTTTCCATGTAGCCAGTTCAAGGCCTGCGGGTAAAAAAGTGGGGCCTGCCGCAACATAGTTTTTTACCGCATCTGTGGTGGCGATCACGTCGGGATTTTTACCCACGCTAACACCCACAAAAATGGCCTTCTGGCCATTAAAACGTGTGAGCAAATTACGCTCTTCAAAACCGTCGATGACTGATGCAATGTCTTCGACTTTTATTTCAGTGCCGTCAGGGCGACTCGAGACCACAATGTTTTTGAAGTCTTCTTCATAATACGCTTGACCGCGCGTTTGAATTTGAATGTCGCCGCTCTCTGCGCGAATGGTACCTGCAGGCAAATTGAGAGACGATTGGCGAACCGCCGAGACCACATCGTTAAATGAAATTCCGTAGCGGCGCATATTTATTTCGGAGAGCTCGATATCGATCTGCGGCTCACGCACACCCCACAACTCAACAAAGTCTACATTTGGCAGAGCGGCTAACTCATTACGAATACGCTGCCCATATTCGCGCAATACTTTTTCTTCCGCCTCGCCGAACAGGGCTACCCGAATGACCTCTTCGCGAGCGATCTCCTCGCGAACAATCGGTCGCTCGGCATCACTGGGGAACGTAATAATAGAATCGACCTGCCCTTTGATATCGTTGAGCATTTTGGTCATATCGTAGTTGTCATCAACTTCGACTGTCACCGAACCACGGCCCTGCCGCGCTTGGCCCCACATGCGCTTCACGCCCTCTATCGCGTAAATGGCCTCTTCAATTCGAATGACAATCTGCTCTTCGACTTCTCGGGGACCTGCGCCAGGATAGGGCATGGAAATCGTAATAAAGTTTACGGGTGTGGCTGGAAAGACTTCTTTGCCCATGCCAAGGCTGCCGATAACGCCTGCCACCAGAAGCAAGATCATTAAAAGGTTTGACGCTATTGGGTTGCGAACAAACCATGCGATTGATGCGTTCATTGTGCTTCACCCTCGGCAAGAGTGGTGGTTGTCGTGAGGTTTTCCGAGGTGGTCACTTTCATGCCCGGAACGGGCAGGCCAATGCGCGTGCCAACCACACGGGTGCCACTGGGAATATCAACCGCGACCACCGAGTCGCCATCGGACTGAACAATGGTTAGCTTTTGCATGGCTATTTCATTGTTGGTATTGAGCACCAAGATTTCATCGCCGCGGTAGATAATTTGTTTGGGCAGTGGCACCGCATTGGCGATAGATCTACCCTCAATTTCCGCTTCGACAAACATACCAATGCTGAGCGGCGGACGATCACTATTGGGATCTTCTTTGAACGGATTTTGAATTTCTGCAACGGCATAGGTCATGCGGCTTTGAATATCAATCGAGGATTCGGTGCGAACAATTTTGCCGTTCCACTCGTAATGTCTGTCCCCCACTGTGCTGCGCAGGGTCACATTTGGATAGTTCGCCGTTGCGGCATCTTCAAAATTGACGGGTAAATCGATCAGCGATACTTGACGATCAGACAGCGGCAGACGCACTTCAACCACGTCCGTACTGTAAATTTTGGCAATGCGCGCGCCAGGGCCAACAAACTGCCCGAGATCCACAAATGTCTGCCTGATGCGGCCTTGGAAAGGCGTAACAATCTGGGTTCGGCTGAGGTCTAAATTGGCTTTGTCTAAATCGGCGCGGGCAGATTCGAGGGTTGCCTCTGCTGCTGCAAGCTGTGGTTCACGCAGGAACAGCGCGTTGGCTGTGCGATCCCCTAAGTCTCGCCACTCGCGCTTGGCTTGACGCGAGCGCCCCTTCTCTAGGGCAACTTGCTCAAGGGCCTTTGCCAGCTGGGCTTTTGCGCGCACAACGGCAAATTGATATTCGTCTGACTCAATCTGAATAAGCTGGTCGCCACTGCGGAAAAAACTGCCATTGCCATAGTCGTCGGCAACGGCGATGACTTTGCCTGATACCTGTGAAATCAGATCAATCTCGCGCTTCGGTGCCACGGTTCCCTGAGACAATACCTGAGGGCGGAGATGCTGCGGTGCCGCCGTGATGACATCGACCATCAGCAGTGGGGGTGGTGGCCGCTTTGCCTTTTCCGGTGCCGGTTTTAATGTGGCAATTGCAGCGATAAAGACAACTCCGAGAACAAGGGCGGCGAGGGTAATTTTCCCTTTGCGATTAACCAATTGCATGAATAAAACCTATTGTAGTAGTTATGGTTGCAATGCAACGCCTGCTGTCTGCACGAGCGGTTTCATAGAGAGCTGTGCGTGAACGTCCATTAGACGCTATGGTTGACGTTTGTGATTCACAATGCCGCAAGCAAAGTTGTTAGCGCGCCTTGGAACGGTTATACGCAGTCCTCGCGCGCGCAGATGTTTTTTTAAGTGTTGTACTGATCTCGATCCGACACCTCGTTGAAAACAGCCTCATCGAGCAGCCCCTCGCTTCTCGCCACAACGGTTGTCACCATGCCGTCACCAGTGACGTTCACCACCGTGCGCATCATGTCCAACAGGCGATCAACGCCAATTATCAGACCTATTCCCTCCACAGGGAGGCCAACTTGCTGCAACACCATGGAGAGCATGATCAACCCAACACCGGGTACGCCTGCGGTGCCAATCGAGGCCAAGGTGGCAGTGGCAATCACGGCGAGGTAATCGGCCATACTTAAGTCTAAGCCGTAAGCTTGGGCGATGAAGACTGTCGCGATACCCTGCATAATCGCCGTGCCGTCCATATTGATTGTGGCACCGAGCGGCACGGTAAAGGAGGCGATTGATTTATGCACGCCCACACGAGTCTCCATCACATTCATGGTGATCGGCATCGTGGCATTGCTCGATGACGTGCTGAAAGCAAACAGCATCGCCGGACGCATATTTTTTAACAGTGTCAGAGGGTTGAGTCTTGTCATGAAGGCAAAAATGGTTGAATAGACAACGGTGCCGTGAAAAATCAGTACAAAGCTCATGGTCATGAAGTAGAGCGCCAAGTTGCGTATGGCAGAGAAACCTTGTTCAGTAAAGAGTTTTGCCAGCAAGCAGAACACGCCATAGGGCGCCAGATGCATAAGGATCGTCACCATACGCATGATCACAGCATTAAAATCTTCAAATACGGCCAATAACGATTTTCCCGCATTGCCCGCCTGAGTAATGGCAATGCCCACCAAAACTGAGAACACAATAATCTGTAGCATATTGCCGTCTGACATCGCTTTTATCGGGTTGGTTGGGAAAATACCAATTAATACCTCTTTAAAAGAGGGCGGCGTAGGCGCATTAAACGAGGCAACAGCGCCGGTATCGATGCCAACGCCGGGATTGACGATGTTGGCGAAAACCAACGCCAAGGTAATCGCGATGCCGGTTGTAAAGAGGTAAAGAGACAGGGTTTTTAGGGCAATGCGCCCCATTTTGACATTTTCACCCATAGCCGCAGAGCCGCAGACCAGCGAGACAAACACTAAGGGCACCACGAGCAACTTAAGTGATGCAATAAAGATTCGCCCTATCACGTCGAACACATATTCGACCAGCCAAGCACTGGCGGGCCCTTGTTCGCTGCCATCATTCAACGCATGTAAAATCAATCCGACAAGAATGCCCAGCACCATACCGAGAATAATCTTTGATGACAGTTTCATAATAAATCCTTAGGGTTGGTCGGCTATTCTACTGTATCCGCCAAGTTAAAAAACGCGTTTTAAATTCCGGTACACGCCAAAGCAGTAGGCACAGAAAAACTAAATTGGCCAGAGACACCGTGAGAAAGAACAGTGGGATACTCATTTGTATCACGCTCAGACAGACAATTCCCACTGCAGCGCCAGCGACCATAAACAGTGCATTCAATACATTATTCGCGGCTAAGACCCGAGCGCGCTTGTTGCTGGCGGTGCGCGATTGCACCAAGGCGTAGAGTGGCACAATAAAAATACCGCCAAATAAACCGATAGCGGTTAAGTCGAAAAACACACGCAGCGCGCTGGTCAGTGTGAAAAACTGCAGGGGAAGCACATCGAGCGCCGCGGGGTTCGCCAACTGATAGGCATTAGATGAGAAGAAAATATCGGTGCTAAATAGAGTTAGGCCAATAGCACCTATCGGAATCAGCCCCGGCTCCACCTGTCCCTTGGATAACTTGGCGCAGAGAACCGAGCCGATCGCCACACCAACAATAAAGGCACCCAGTAGCACAGAAATAAGCGTCGGGTGGCCCTGCAAAACCGTCACCGCAAAATTCGGGACTTGCGTTAAGAAGCTGCCGCCAAAGAGCCAAAACCACGAAATGCTGACAATGCAGTAAAACACGGACATATCTTCCCGAGCAAAGCGAAAGTTGCGCAGCGTCTCGGTAAACGGGTTAAAACTCAGCACGATCTCGCCAGAGTCTGCTGGCGCCGGTGGGATTTGACAGCTACTCAACCAACCGGCAACCGCCACGAGCATCGCCAGCATGCCAACCAGCAAGGTGCCCTGATCGTAACTGACCAGCCAAGCGCCGAGTAATGTGCCCAAGAGAATGGAGACGAAGGTGCCCATACCCACCTGCGCGTTACCGCTCATTAACTCATGGGTGGCTAAGTGTTGAGGAATAATGGCGTATTTAATCGGGCCAAAAAACGCAGATTGGGCGCCTAGCGCGAACAACACGCCCATCATCATGCCAACATTTTTGGTCAATAGGGCATAACAGCCCACTAACATAATAAGAATCTCGGCAAACTTAATACGTTTTATCAACCAAGCTTTATCGTATTTGTCTGCGAGCTGCCCCGCAGTGGTTGAAAACAGAAAGTAGGGGAGAATAAACAAACCGGCGGCGAGATTGGTTAAAAAATTCGCGTCACTGGCGGTGGCTGAAACGCCCCCGCTGACCACAATCACCAACAGTGCGTTTTTAAACAGGTTATCATTCAGCGCGCCTAAAAATTGCGTGGCAAAAAAAGGTAAGAAGCGCCGCTGCCCAAAGAGATAAAACTGCCCCTGCTGTTTTTCCACGGTTTTGCTCCGCTTGTTATTGTCGTATCAGTGAATCTTAAACCACCTTAGCACACTACTCGTCGCGGGAAAGATGCGCGAGCGCGCCAGCATGCAGCTCCCAGTTCTGACCGTCAAAGGGTTCGACCACAACCGACTTTATGTGTGTGCGGTCTAAGCAGCGCAAATTGGCGCTGAAGCCGTCAGGGTTTGATCGTGGTATATAAAAGGCCTTGATACCGCAGTACTTACAAAAGGTATGTTTGGCTGCGCCGGTATTGAAGGTATAGGTTGTAATCGAGTCAGCACCGGCGATCAAGCGAAAGCGCGACGCTGGCACAATCATCTGATCGCCACCGCTGCGGTAGCACATAGAGCAATTGCACGCGTGGGCATGCAAGTCTGCGGGCGCATCGATTTCAAATTGAACCTTGCCGCAATGGCAAGACCCTTTGTGAGTCAGTAAGTCTGGCATGTTAATGGTCCAATTGGTTTTGGCCATTATAGATGGTGCGACTAGAGCTTGGCGACTGCGTTCGTTCAGTATCCTTGAAAACAAAAAATGTTAACGCTCGCACTTAGCTACCCTTAAGAGTACATATTATTGCTTGTTGAGAGAACTTATTTTAGGTAAGGTGGCAGTCCAAAAAACCACGTACCACTAAAACATTACACATATCTCGGGGGAGATCTATGAAAAAAGCCACTATTTGGAAGCTGAACACTATTGCTGCCGCCATTATTTCTGGCGCCACAATGATGCCTGTTATGGCAGTCGCACAAGACGGCATGGTTGAAGAAATCGTTACCACGGGCAGCCGTGCAAAAGCGCGATCAGCCACTGACACTGTTGCGGCAGTTGACGTAATCACCAGTGCTGAACTGACTAACCAAGGTGACATGGACGTAGCAAACTTGCTGCGTAACTCTGTACCTTCTTTCTCTGTCAATGACCAGCCTATCAGCGACGCGGCTACGCTCGTCCGTCCGTTCCAGCTGCGCGGCATGGCGCCGGATCACTCGTTGATTCTGGTTAACAACAAGCGTCGTCACAGAGCAAGCGTTATTGTTTGGTCAGCCGGCGGCATTTCAGACGGTTCACACGGTGCTGATGTTTCTACTATTCCTGGCATGGCGTTAAAAAGCGTCGAAGTTCTGCGTGATGGTGCAGCAGCACTGTACGGTTCTGATGCTCTGGCTGGCGTGATCAACTTCAAGTTGAAAGATGCAAGCGAAGGCGGCAGTGCTGAAATTCGCATGGGCGAGTACACTGAAGGCGACGGCAAAATGGCTTACTTTGCCGGCAACATGGGCATGGAGCTGGGCGCCAACGGTTTTGCTAACGTGACATTGGAATACGGTTCTTCCGATGAAACTGTTCGCTCTGTTCAGCGCAATGACGCTGCGGAACTGATTGCTGCTGGCTACCCTGTTGCGGATCCTGCTCAGAAGTGGGGCCGTCCATTTGTTGATAACGACCTAAAATTATTCGTTAACTTCGGCAGCCAGCTGACTGACAGCGTTGAATTATACGGCTACGGCAACTACGCGACTAAAGATGTTGACGGTGGATTCTACTTCCGTAACCCGCTTACTCGCGGCGGTGTTTATGCGTCAGGCGGTAATCTTCTGGTAGGCGATACTACTGGCGATATGTCTGGCAACTGCGGTCAATACGCGGTGTCAACAGCCGACCCATCAAGCGCGGCGCTTGCAGATGCCATCGCTGGTCTGAAAGCCGATGACAACTGCTTCAACTTCAACGAAACCATTCCTGGCGGTTTCACGCCACGCTTTGGCGGTACCGTCACTGACATCACGTTTATGATGGGTTTGAAAGGCGCATTGGACAACGGTTTGACCTGGGACATCAGTGCATATCGCGGTGAAAACGAAGGCGATTTCTACATCAACAACACTGTTAACGCTAGCTTGGGTGCAAACTCTCCACGCAACTTTGATCCAGGCCTCTACCGTCAAACTGATACCAACTTCAACGTTGACTTTACCTACGCTGTAAGCGAAGCCGTGAACGTCGCGTTTGGTGCAGAACACCGTAAAGAAGAGTTCACGATTGGCGCGGGTCAGACTGAGTCTTACATCGACGGCGGCCTTGGTGTTCAGGGGTTCAGTACTTCTACAAACGGCTTCCCAGGCTTCTCTCCTGACATCGCCGGTACGTTTGGTCGTGCAAACGACGCGATCTACGTTGATGCTGAGTGGGACGCAAGCGAAGATTTGTTGTTAGCAGCGGCTGTCCGTTTTGAAGATTTCGACGGCTTCGGTAGCACCACAAACTACAAGCTGGGCGCTAACTACAAGATGACTGAAAACATGGGTGTGCGTGCAACTTTAAGCACAGGCTTCAAAGCACCGACTTCAGGCCAGTTGAACGCGTCGAACATTTCAACCTTGATCGACAACGGCGTTCTGGTTAATAAGGGCGTAATTCCAGCCTCTAACCCAGTAGCCGCTTTTGCCGGTGCAGTTGATCTGCAGCCAGAAGAGTCTAATAACTTCACCGTTGGTCTGTTCGGTAACCTCGGCGAGTTTGACGTAACGCTTGACTACTTCAACATTGAAGTAACTGATCGTCTGACATTGTCAAAAGACTTCAGTTTGTCAGCTGCTGATATCGCTGCATTGACAGCCTCTGGCGTGTCTGGTGCGAACGATATCGCTGTGTTCAGATTCTTCACTAACGACTTTGAAACAGAAACCAGTGGTTTTGACCTTGTTGTATCGACTGAGACTGAGTGGTTGGGCGGTTCTACTTCTTGGAACTTAGCGTACAACAACACTAAAACTGAAGTGACGTCGCGCGGTCAGTACATTGATGACGTTCGTGAAAAGTCAATCGAAGAGATGTCTCCTGATACACGTTACAACCTGTCTGCCAACCACATGATGGACGGCTGGAGAATGCTTGCTCGTCTGTCTTACTACGGCGACTGGTATGACTCAAACCAGGATCTGAACTACTCTGGCGTCAACGTAGTTGATGTTGAAGTGTCTTACGACCTCAACGAAAACTCTGCCATTATGATCGGCGGAAACAACATTTTTGACGAAGCTGGTTCTACAAAGCACAACGGCGCTGCTGGCGCGGGTAACAAGTACAGTGAATTCGCTCCAATGGGATTCAGCGGTGCTTTCTGGTATGCCAAGTACAGCTACAACTTCTAAGAGACTCCTAGCGAGTTAATAAGAAGCGTTTGTAAAAAGTAAGACAAAAAAGGGGTGCCAATTGGCACCCCTTTTTTTATCGGCTTCACAAACATTAGGGCTTTAGATACAAGCCAAGAACGGTGGTGCTGCGATTGCCTGAATCGCGGCGATCGAGATCCAGAAACGTTGCCAGCACCTGAAATCCAGCCTTTCGCATCATACCCGCAGACGCGAGATTCTCCGCATGGCGATCGATTACCAACATCTCCGCACCGAGACTTGGCGCGCGACCCAAAATATTCAAGAGCAAGGCGCTGCCAATGCCCTGCCCATTGACCTCCTGATGAACAACGACGTCGGCGATATAAATCGCTGGGCGCCCGTGGCTGTAAGCGATATAGGCTTCGTGCAGTGCATGGGGGTGGTAAAAAATCGCGAGTCCCACTGGCTGATCGTCAACGCAGGCGACTAGCGCCGACGCGTCACCGGCGACGACCGATTGGAATTCTGCATCGACGCCGTCCACAGGAAGATGATTCCAAGGGTTTGCGCCGTGGCGAAACAGAAAAGCCTTGAGATCGTTCAATTCGTGCGGGGCCGCTAGGCGATAGTCGATCAAAGGCAAATCTCCGTTTTAGGTCGGACAGATGTACAGCGTCTGATATTCGTCGCGATTAAGCGGCAAAAGATCTCGAGGGATTCACCCATAAGCGCTGCCTTAACGTTTATTAACAATCCAGATCGTCGGCATAGAGAGAAATTGCCCGTTGATAGCCTTTAATCGCCTCACTGTTGGTCGTGGCGAGTAACAGCTTCAGAAGTAGCGCGGTTGCCTCTTTGTGTCGCCCGAGGTTGTGGAGGCACATGGCGTAAAAGGGCTGCACTTCAATGGCGTTGGGATATTCTGAAAGAGCGGACTCAAAATAGTGCAAGGCTTCGCTGTATTCCCCAAAACTGCGCAGCGTGGACGCTATCCCTAGGAGTGCATCAAGGCGATCGTGGGGCGAGAGAGTGCCTTCTAAAGCGGACTTATAGTGGGGAAGGGCCTCTTGCTCTAGACCTTGGTTGTCGTAGGTCCATGCCGTGTGCAGGTGTGCGATGGCGCCATACTGAATATCATTAATCAGCGCTGCTAACGCTGCTCGAGATTCTTCGTATTGCTGGTTGCGGCGCAAGGCAATGGCCTGTTCGACAATCGAGTGCATTTCAGCTCCGCGCCTAGATCAGGCGTGTTCAAGTAAGAAATTTGTTGCGACCTCTCCTGCAATACCTGCACAAACAACACTAGCGCCTGTTTACTTAACGCTAATGCCCAGCTGGTCCCAAAGATCATCAACGCGCTGTTTGACGGCAGAATCCATACTGATCGGCTCGCCCCATTCACGATTAGTTTCCCCGGGCATTTTGTTGGTGGCGTCGAGCCCCATTTTCGAGCCAAGACCAGACACCGGCGACGCGAAATCCAGGTAATCGATGGGGGTGTTTTCGATCATAACCGTATCGCGCACTGGGTCCATGCGGGTGGTAAGTGCCCAGACCACGTCTTCCCAATTGCGCACATCCACGTCGTCGTCGGTGACGATGACAAACTTAGTGTACATAAATTGTCGCAGAAAGGACCAAACACCCATCATCACTCGCTTGGCGTGGCCAGGATATTGCTTTTTCATACTCACAATCGCCATGCGGTACGAACAGCCTTCAGGCGGCAGATAGAAGTCGACAATTTCCGGAAATTGCTTTTGCAGGATTGGCACAAACACTTCATTCAGCGCAACACCGAGCACCGCAGGTTCGTCGGGCGGCCGTCCGGTATAGGTGCTGTGATAAATCGGATTCTTGCGGTGCGTGATGCGTTCCACGGTGAATACGGGGAAGCGCTCTACTTCATTGTAATAACCTGTGTGGTCGCCAAAGGGGCCCTCGTCGGCTTCTTCGCCCGGATATAAAAACCCTTCGAGAATATACTCCGCCGTGGCAGGAACTTGCAGGTCGCTGCCAAGACATTTAGCGACCTGGGTTTTTTCACCGCGCAATAACCCAGCGAATGCATATTCGGAGAGGGTGTCAGGTACCGGAGTGACAGCGCCTAAGGTGGTAGCGGGGTCAGCGCCCAGCGCCACAGCGACTGGATAGGGTTTGCCAGGGAATTTTTTCTGCCAGTCGCGATAGTCGAGAGCACCGCCACGGTGGGCGAGCCAGCGCATAATCAATTTGTTTTTGGCAATTTTCTGCATCCGATAGATGCCCAGATTTTGCCGCTCTTTATCGGGCCCGCGGGTGATTACCAGTGGCCAAGTTACGAGGGGGCCCGCATCACCTGGCCAGCAAGTTTGGATGGGCAATGTGTCGAGATTGACTGCGTCCCCTTCGAGCACAATTTCTTGGCAGGGAGGGTGTTTAATTTGTTTAACAGGCATATTCAGTACCTGTTTGAAGTCGTGGCGCTTTTCCCAGAGATCACGCAAATCTTTTGGTGGCTCGGGTTCTTTGAGGAAGGCTAATAATGTGCCGACGTCGCGCAGCGCTGAAAGGCTCTCTTGACCCATGCCCATCGCGACCCTGTCCGGCGTGCCGAACAGATTGCACAGAACTGGGACGCTGTAGCCTTTGGGGTTTTCAAACAGCAGGGCAGGGCCCTTTGCGCGCAAGGTGCGATCACTGATCTCGGTCATTTCGAGATAGGGATCAACCTCTTGGGTAATGCGCACAAGCTCGCCGCGCTTCTCAAGGTAATCAATAAAGTCGCGCAGGTCGGTATATTTCATAGAAAAGGTTAGCGCAAGGTTACTTGCGCTTCATGGCCCCGAAGAATTCAGCGTTGTTTTTGAATCCTTTCAGTTTTTCCACCATAAATTCGATGGCGGCGACGTCTTCCATGTCGTGGAGGAGTTTGCGCAAAATCCACACGCGCTGCAGTTCGGCTTCATCCATCAATAAATCTTCTCGACGGGTACCTGAGCGACGGATGTTGATGGCTGGATAGACGCGCTTTTCCGCGATCTTTCGATCCAGATGCAGCTCCATGTTGCCGGTGCCTTTAAATTCTTCGTAAATCACTTCGTCCATCTTTGAACCGGTATCGACCAGTGCTGTAGCGATAATGGTCAAACTTCCGCCATGCTCAATATTTCGCGCCGCGCCAAAGAAGCGCTTAGGTTTTTCCAGCGCATGGGCGTCAACACCACCGGTCAGTACTTTTCCTGAGGATGGAATAACGGTGTTGTAGGCGCGAGCCAATCGAGTGACGGAGTCGAGAAGAATGACAACGTCCTTTTTGTGCTCAACCAAGCGTTTGGCTTTCTCGATTACCATCTCTGCAACTTGCACGTGACGTGTTGGTGGTTCGTCAAACGTTGACGCAATCACTTCGCCGCGCACAGTGCGCTGCATTTCCGTTACTTCTTCAGGGCGCTCATCAATCAGCAGCACAATAATGTGACACTCAGGGTTGTTGCGAATAATAGACTGAGCAATATTCTGCATCATGATAGTTTTACCGGCTTTCGGCGGTGCCACAATCAATCCACGCTGACCTTTGCCGATAGGGGCAACAAGGTCAATAATCCGACCGGTAATATCTTCCGTCGAACCATTGCCGGCTTCGAGGCCTAGGCGCTGGTCTGGGAAGAGGGGAGTCAGGTTTTCAAAGAGAATCTTGTTGCGGGCATGTTCGGGGGCTTCGTAGTTGATTTCATCAAGCTTGAGCATGGCAAAGTAGCGCTCACCGTCTTTGGGTGGGCGAATTTTGCCAGAGATGGCGTCACCCGTGCGCAAGTTAAAGCGTCTAATTTGACTGGGTGATACATAAATATCGTCTGGCCCGGCGAGGTAAGACGCGCCAGATGAGCGCAAAAAGCCAAAGCCGTCGGGCAGTATTTCTAATACTCCATCGCCGTAAATGTCTTCACCACTTTTTGCGTGACGCTTGAGCAGTGCGAAGATGATGTCTTGTTTGCGAGAGCGAGCGAGATCATTGAGTCCAGCGGACACAGTCATTTCGATAAGCTCGCCAATGGGTTTTTGCTTCAGTTCAGATAAGTTCATAGAGGGAGGGTTTTCAGGGTTGCTATAGGGTTTTGGAAAAGAGTTGGGCTCACAGCCGATTTATTTTAGTGGTCTATCTAGGCTCAGTCGACATGTACAGCAGTGGCGGTACACGAATGACAGGCAGTGGGGGAGCCAACGTGGAGTAAATTAAAACTTGAATTTGCTGAAGTATAGCGTCGATTAATCAAAGCGCAAGTTAATTTTTGCGGCCCGAAGACCGCAAATGCTGGACATGCTTGGCTTTAAACTACAAAAGCCCATCGACAAATTCTACTAATTGGTTTTTAGACAGTGCGCCCACTTTGGTCGCTTCAACGGCGCCATTTTTGAACACCAGCAGCGTTGGAATACCGCGAACATTAAATTTTGCCGCAGTTTCAGGATTGCTATCGACATCAACTTTACAGACCTTGATACGACCGGCGTACTCTGTTGACAGTTCGTCAAGCAGTGGCGCAATCATTTTGCAGGGACCGCACCACGCCGCCCAAAAATCTACCAGCGCAGGAATGTCGGATTGCAGTACGTCGCTCTCAAAGCTCGCATCTGTGGTGTGAACGATTAGTTCGCTCATAGGGAAATCTCCAGTGTGTAAATGCAAATGTAAAATGGCGTCTTAATGCAGCATGTTACCACTGCCAAGGCTCAGGCCTCAATGCAAAAAAACGCTGCAAGGGGTGTTCTTTGGGCGATGCGCAGGTATTTCTTGCCTCACGCTTTTTAAGGCATGAGAGTCACTCTTTACTGTCGCGGGTCAACAGACGGGGCGGCAGTTTTGACCGCAGATTTTGGGTCAATATGAATCAATATCTCAGAGCCGGGAAAGGCATTTAATATACTCAGCTCAACTTCGTCCGAAATTTTATGTGCGGCCATTAGGCTGAGATCGTCGTCCAGCTCAAGATGCAGTTGTATAAATGTCATGGTGCCGGAGTGGCGTGAGCGCAAATCGTGCAGGCCGCGGGCTTTTGGATGCTGCATTACCAAGGCTTTGATTTTTTGTCTGTCTTCGTCCGGCAGTTCGCGATCCATTAAGTGGTCGTAGGAGGTGACAATAATATCCCGCGCGCTGAAGAGAATGTAGATGGCAATGGCACCCGCAAACAGACCATCAAAGCCAGGCCAGCCTGCGTTGGCGAGTAGCAGCGCTACAATGACGCTACCATTCACCATTAAGTCGGTGCGGTAGTGGAGCGCGTCGGCGCGTATGGCTGTGGAGTTGGTTTTCTTGATGACATGCCGCTGAAAGGCCAGTAGCAACATGGTTGCTGCGATAGAAATCGCCATAACAAAAATGCCGAGCTCAACCGATTCAACGGCGCTGGGCTGAATGACTCGTTGCCATGCCTCAATCAGCAGATAGCCTGCCGAGCCGGCGATAAACAGCGATTGGCTCAGCCCAGCCAGGGCTTCTGCTTTGCCATGGCCGAAGCGATGTTCTTTGTCTGCGGGTGTGAGTGCGTGACGTACGGCGACTAAATTAATAATGGAAGCAACGGCATCCAGCATCGAGTCGATTAATGTTGCCAGCAAACTCACTGAGTCAGACGCGGCCCACGCAAACAGTTTTGCAGCAATTAAAACGATGGCAACTGAGGTTGAGGCGTAGGTGGCGAGGCGCAGCAGTTTTGCTGTTTCTTCTTGGCTTTGGCTGGCTTGGGTGTCAGCTGCGTCAAACATAGTATTTTTTGCCGAATGGGGATGGGTGATTCTAACAAATTAATAGCCCGAGGTTAGGAAAAACCTTGCAAAACGCTGTTAAGAAATTGGTAGCCCAGTGCCGTGGTGCGGTAACGCTGTTCATCGATTTCAAGTAGGCCCTGGGCTTGTAGCCGTGCGACCTGTTTGGCAATAGCTGACTCGGGCAGGCCGGTTCTCTCGGTGAAATACTGTTTTGGCACGCCCGCGCGCAGGCGCAGACCGTTTAGCATAAACTCCATAGCCAACTCGTCGCTGGCGATCGTTTGCTGCTTGGCCAGTGCCGAGGTGGCGCGGCTTAAATAGTGATCTGGCTGGCGGGTTTTGCTGGTGCGAATAATCTGCTGGTGCGAGGGCAGGGTTATCTTGCCGTGAGCGCCTGCGCCAATGCCGAGGTAGTCGCCGAATTCCCAGTAGTTGATATTGTGCCGCGCCTGTTGGCCGGTCTTGGCGAAGGCAGATACTTCGTATTGGCCGTAGCCGCCATCGAAAAGCATGTCCATGCCCGCTTGTTGAATGTCGCTGAGTTGGTCCTCCTCGGGCAGTTCTGGAGGTCGCGAATAAAACGCTGTGTTTGGCTCGATGGTGAGTTGATACCACGAGATATGCACTGCGCCGCCATCGATTGCGTACTGAATATCCCTCGCAGCCTCTGCGACAGTCTGTCCTGGCAGGCCATGCATGAGGTCAATATTGAATCGTTGAAATCCTGCGCTCTGAACAGTGGCGATCGCCGATTGCGCCTGTTTGCCGTCATGGATTCGCCCGAGCTTTAAGAGATGGGCGTCGTCAAAGCTTTGAATTCCGATGGAGAGTCGGTTGATGCCTGCGCTGCGAAAGTCAGCAAAGGTTGTCTGCTCCACGGTGCCTGGATTCGCTTCCAAGGTGATTTCAATGTCGTTTTCAAAGCCGATAAGCCGCTCTGCGGCGGTGAGTATTTCGCCAATGCCGGCGGCGGAGAAAAGGCTCGGTGTGCCGCCGCCAAAAAAGATTGATGACAGCCGTCGCCCCTGCGCCCAAGGCAGATCCTGCTGCAAATCCGCTAATAGCGCTTTGATATAGGCCTGCTCGGGTATCTCTTGGCTGGCTTGGTGCGAATTAAAGTCGCAGTACGGGCATTTGCGCACACACCAAGGAATGTGGATATACAGCGACAGCGGCGGCAGTTGGCTTATGAGGTTAATGGTGGCAAGCCTTGTTTCAGTTTGTGCAGTAACTCAGCGGTGGCTTTCCCGCGATGGCTGACGCGGTTTTTTTCAGCCTTGGGCATCTCGGCGGCGTGACAGTTCTGCTCTTTAAGATAAAACAGGGGGTCGTAGCCAAAGCCTTCGTGACCGCGGGGCGCGAGGGCGATATGACCCTCCCAGCTGCCTTGGCAGATAATCGGTGTTGGATCGCTGCCGTGGCGCATATAGACAATCACACACTGATAGCGGGCGGTGCGCTGTTCCAGGGGCGCGTCTGCAAGCAATTCAAGCAGTTTGGCATTGTTCTTTTGGTCGTTTGCCTCGGGGCCGGAAAAGCGCGCAGAGTAGATGCCGGGCGCACCTTGCAAGAGGTCTACCTCAAGGCCCGAGTCGTCAGCAATGGCGGGCATCCCGGAGAGAAGAGCGGCTTGGCGGGCTTTGAGAATGGCATTTTCAACAAAGGTCAGCCCGGTTTCGTCGGCGTCAGGTATCGATAGGCTCTGCTGGGGAATAACAACGATGCCCAAGCCTCCCAACATGTCCTGCAATTCTTTTATTTTTCCGGCATTGCTGCTGGCCAGTACTACCTTCAATGAGTGCTCCTCGAATCGCCCGCCACGGGTTAGTGGCGATGCATTTTAGTCGTGATACATTTTTTTCTGAAATTTAAGGGCGTAGGCCGGTTGGTCTTGCTGTGGCTGTACCGAAATTTTAAAGGTCAGTAAATCTTCGTTTTCGAAGTCAAAAGCAGCCAGATAATAAATCGTATCCTGCTCTCTAATTTCGACAAATTTTAGCGGCGTGCGCATCTGAAAAATATTGTAAACATCTCCTGTAATCACTGCCGGCAAGCCAGTGCCGGGGGTGCGGACAACGGCAATATTGACGAGACCTTTGTCTTTGCCGCGCACGATTTGATTGGCCACCGCTACGTCGGGGTCAATAAACGTGCTGTTGAACGCGCTGTAGAAAATTTTATATTGACCATGCTGTTTGAACAGTTTGTCGTCTGCATGGCTGTTGAGGGTGCAGAGTAGAGCG
Source organism: SAR92 bacterium BACL16 MAG-120619-bin48 (assembly GCA_001438605.1). Classification (GTDB taxonomy): domain Bacteria; phylum Pseudomonadota; class Gammaproteobacteria; order Pseudomonadales; family Porticoccaceae; genus HTCC2207. The sequence goes on from LIDE01000028.1 coordinate 33,661, forward strand.
AGTAACGCGAGAATCGTTTTCATGGGTATGTTCCTCCGTGGTGGACCAGCAGGCCCAAGCATAACTATTTACTGAGATGGTAAACAGCAGTTTCGGCGAACAGGTTGGGCCACAGGTTTTTGAGCTGCCTATCGGGAAATCGTTCACCGACAAATTGTTTTTTGATGACGTGAATATTGCGCTCGCGGCACAACACCTCAAAATCACGGTAGGTGAAAAAGTGGATATTGGGCGTATCGTACCACTGATAGGCAAGCTGCTTTGTTACTGGCATGCGCCCAAAAATACTGAGATAGAGACGTGCCCGCCAGTGACCAAAGTTGGGGAAGGTGATAATACATTCACTGCCAATCCGCAGCATTTCGTCGAGCACGAGGTGTGGGTAGCGCATGGCCTGCAGTGCCTGCGTCATAATCACGGTGTCAAAACTGTTGTCGGGGAAATTGTGCAAGCTGTTGTTGAGGTCTTGCTCAATAACATTGACCCCTTTGGCGATGCATTGCTCAATGGACACAGGGTCTATCTCAAGGCCGTAACCTTTTATGGCTAAGCGCTGCTTGAGCTCCGCCAGCAGTGTGCCGTCGCCGCAGCCAAGGTCGAGTACTCGTGAGTTTGCTTTGACCCACTGACTGATAAAGCTCAGATCTTGACTCATGTCGCCTGGCCCTCAAGTTGGTCTGCCACTCGGCTTAAATACTTGGCCAGCACTTGCTCGTAACGTGGATTGGGCAGCAAAAAGGCATCGTGACCCTGGTCTGACTCAATTTCGGCGTAGGAGACATTTTTTTCGGCACCAATTAAGGCGTCGACAATTTCTCGGGAGCGCTGGGGCGAGAAGCGCCAGTCACTGCTGAATGAGATCACCAAGAAGTCGCATTGGGCGTGGCTAAAGGCTTCGACAGGATTATTGTGATACTCGCGAGCGAGATCAAAATAATCCAGCATTTTAGTGATAAGGATGTAGGAATTCGCATCAAACCCCCCTGAGAATTTATCCCCTTGGTAGTTGAGATAGCTCTCAATTTGAAACTCAATGGGCGCGCTCTCACCTTGGGTAAAATCCCCCGAGCGCAATTCTCGTCCAAACTTCTGACCCATTAATTCGTCCGATAAATAGGTAACATGGCCGATCATGCGGGCGAGCGCGAGGCCGTGTCGCGGCGCGGCGCCCTGTTTTAAATAGTCACCGTTGAAGAACTGGGGATCTGATTTAATGGCTCGGCGAGCGATCTCATTAAAGGCAATATTTTGTGCAGAGAGCCTCATTGATGAGGCAATCACAATACTATTGGCCACTTTATCTGGGTGCTCAAGAGACCAACGCATGGCTTGCATACCGCCCAAGCTGCCGCCGATCACTGCGGCCCAGCGGTCGATGCCGAGCTTTTCCATCAACAGTTTTTGCGATTCAACCCAATCACGTGCGCGCAGCGGGGGGAATTGTGCGCCCCAAGCTTCGCCGGTTGCGGGGTTGGTGGAGGTTGGGCCGGTACTGCCAAAGCAGCTGCCGATATTGTTGAGCGAGACAATAAAAAAGCGATTGCTGTCCATGGGCTTGCCGGGCCCAATATAGTCATCCCACCAGCCGGGCTTGTCGTCGCCTTCATAGAAACCGGCAGCATGATGATGGCCGCTGAGCGCATGGCAAATCAATATCGCATTGCTCTTGTCGGTATTTAGACAGCCATAGGTTTCAACCATTAGCTCGTGACTGGGCAGCACGGTGCCGCACGCCAGCGTGAGCGGCGTGTCGATAAGTACTTTTTCTGCGGTAACGAGACCAACAGAGTTTTGGCCGTAGTTTAGTGACATAGATGCAATGTATTCGAGTGAGCCGCTGAGTCTAAGAGGCTGGTTTAGTTAACGCAACAACGCTGAAACGATTTGCCCGATAAATTTTTATCCGTCGGTGGGTTTTATTCTCCGCTACCGTCGTGTGTGGGTTATTCCGCGTGCTGAGCCCCAAATATCAGCCTAAAACAGATTGCAGCAGACCCGCAGCCAAAGGCAGCAGTTTATTGCGCACCATGATTAACACCAGAATAGCAACCATGGATGAAATGTCGATCATGCCAATGGGCGGAATCAGGTTGCGAAAAGGGCGTATATAGGGATCGACAATCTGTCCCACAAGACGCACGGACGGGTGCGAAGTGGTGCCAATCCAGCTCGATACTGCCAAAATAATAATGCCCCAGAAGTAAATCTCGATTAAGGCATAGAGCAGATCGAAAGCGGCGATGGGTATATAGACCAACATGGCAACAAAGCTTATGCCGCTGCTGAGGCCTAAGACTAAATAGAAACCCCATTTGACCAAAATAGCAGCGGCCAAGGCAGCGAGGTTGAGTGTGCCAATTGTCGGCAAGAGTTTGCCCAAAGGGTCGACGACCGGCGCTGAGAGCTTGAAGACAGTTTGAGAGATCGGATTGAAAAAATCTGCCTGCACCCACTGCAGCAGCATGCGAATTAAAAGCACAAACGTCACAATTTGCACCACAAAGCTAAGCAGATAAATGGGGGTTCCGCCGAGAGAGTTCATAATTGAGCCTTTCTATTTATTAACGGTATATTTTTATAATCGGACAATAGGGTCGGTATTTTACGGTTTGCGAGAAAACTCTTCAGCCATGCTCTGCGCGCGGTCAACCGCAGCATTCATCGCCTTGCGGAAAGTGTCCTCAAAACCGACTGCTTGGAACATCTCAATGGCCGCCTGCGTTGTTCCGCCAGGCGATGTGACCTGCCTGCGTAGCTGCGCTGTGTCGAGACTGCCAGCGCTAGCCATTTTGGCCGCACCGAGGGCGGTCTGAATGGTCAGCGCCTGAGCGGTGTGTGGCGATAAGCCGAGCTCTTCGCCAACCCGCTGCATCACCTCCATCGCGAGGAAAAAATAAGCTGGGCCGCTGCCTGACACGGCAGTGACAGCGTCAATAAGCGCCTCTGAATCAACCCAGCAGGAAATACCAACAGCATTGAATATGGTCTCGACAGCACGCCGCTGCTCGCTGCTGATATAGCGATTGGCAAATAACCCTGTGGCGCCTTCACGCACCATGGCGGGGGTGTTTGGCATTGCGCGCACAATGCCTTGTTGAGGGCCTAGCCAGCGCTGTAAATCGCTTAACTGAATCCCCGCAGCAATGGAGACGACAGCGGCATGGCGCGGCAGCGAGCGCGCTAAATTTTCTGCCACGGCAGCCATTACCTGTGGTTTGACCGCTAGCACAACAATGTCGGCCTGCGCGACAGCGGCGTGGTTATCAGCTGTGGCGATAATGCCGTAGGTGTTTTGAATAGCGGCCCGAGCTTGCTCGCCTGGGTCGCTGACACTTATTTGGTGCGCAGAAAAACCGTTGGCGAGCATGCCGCCAATAATGCAGGTGGCCATATTTCCGCCGCCAATAAATGCGATGTTAGTCATTCTTAGGTCTCTTTTTACAGTCAGGTTCGTTTGCCAAAAATATCGGTGCCGACACGCACGATGGTGGATCCCTGCGAAATAGCCGCTTCGAGGTCGCTCGACATGCCCATAGAGAGGGTATCCAATTTCTCTGAATTGTCCAGCGACTGATTGATTCTGTCACGCAAGTCGGCCAACGCGCGAAAAGCGACAATCTGTTGATCGTATGTCGGTTCGGCTCGTGGAATTGCCATTAAGCCGCGCAGTTTCAATCCCGGCAATTGGACAATCGCCAGCGCCGCCGCTTCAGTCTCTTCAGTCGCAAAACCTGATTTACTCGCTTCGTTATCAATATTGACTTGCAGGCAGATGTTTAGCGGTGGCAGTCCAGAGGGCCGCTGTTCGCTCAGGCGCTGGGCAATTTTCAGGCGGTCAACGCTGTGAGCCCAGCGAAAGTTTTCCGCAACAAGGCGGGTTTTGTTCGATTGAATGGGGCCGATAAAGTGCCACTGCACGTTTTCTGCTGCCAGCTGGGCAATTTTTTCAACGGCCTCCTGAAGGTAGTTTTCGCCAAATTCGCGGATGCCGGCGTTGATTGCAGAGCGGATATCCTCTGCGCTGCGGGTCTTGCTAACGGCTAATAACAGGATCTCATCGGGACTGCGGCCAGCGGCAATCGCGGCCTGGTTCACGCGCGCAGTAACGAGGGTAATGTTATTTTCGATGTTTGGCATATACTAATCAGGTTATTAGGAGTTTTACGCAGCATCACACGCCGACATGGAATAAGCGAGATAAAGCATGGATATCACGGAGCTACTGGCTTTTAGCGCCAAAGAGGGCGCATCAGATTTACACATTTCTGCAGGTCTTCCCCCAATTATTAGAATCGATGGCGATGTTCGGCGCATTAATTTACCGCCCATGGAGCATCGCCAAGTCCACAGTTTGATCTACGAAATAATGAATGACAAGCAGAGAAGGGACTTCGAAGAGTTTCTCGAGACCGACTTTTCTTTCGATGTTCCGGGCATTGCCCGCTTTCGTGTCAATGTCTTCAATCAAAATCGTGGCGCAGCAGCGGTTTTTCGAACTATTCCATCGAAAGTTCTCACCCTCGAGCAGCTCGGCATGGGAGATATCTTTAAGAAGCTATCGCTGATGCCGCGCGGACTGGTGCTGGTGACTGGCCCCACGGGTTCGGGTAAGTCAACAACGCTTGCGGCAATGGTGGATTATGTTAACGAAAATCGCTACGACCACATCTTGACCATTGAAGATCCAATCGAATTTGTTCATCAGAGCAAAAAGTGTTTGATCAATCAGCGTGAGGTTCATCGCGATACTCACGGGTTTTCAGAGGCCCTGCGCTCGGCCTTGCGCGAAGATCCGGATGTGGTCTTGGTGGGTGAGCTGCGCGATTTAGAGACCATTCGACTTGCGCTGACCGCGGCCGAGACCGGCCACCTTGTCTTCGGCACACTGCACACGACGTCGGCGGCGAAAACCATTGATCGGGTCGTCGATGTGTTCCCCGGTGGTGAAAAGCCAATGATTCGCTCAATGCTCTCTGAGTCGCTGCAGGCTGTTATTTCCCAGACGCTGCTAAAGAAAATTGGCGGTGGTCGCGTTGCTGCTCACGAAATCATGATTGGCACTCCCGCGATTCGCAATTTGATTCGCGAAGACAAAGTTGCGCAGATGTATTCATCGATCCAAACCGGTGGTGCGCTCGGGATGCAGACCCTCGATCAATGTTTGCACCATCTGGTGACAAAACGCCTGATCACGCCAGAAGTCGCCCGCGAGAAAGCAAAAATGCCAGAGAGCTTCTGATGTTCCTCATTGAGGCGTAACGAATAGCAAAGCAGACCGTTTTTAAGGAGAAAAACAATGTTACAGCAGACCTTTGAAAAGCTTGTGCGGTATATGGTTGACAAGAAAGCCTCCGATTTATTTATAACCGTTGGGCTGCCGCCTTGTCTCAAGGTCAACGGCACCGTTATGCCGATCACGAAAAATAAGCTCTCGCAAAAAGAGGCGAAAGACCTAGTAATCAGCACCATGAACGAGGAGCAGCGCAGCGAGTTCAAAAAAAATAAAGAGCTGAATTTTGCGATTGTCAGTGATATTTCAGGGCGATTTCGCGCCAGTGCATTTTACCAGCGCGGTGAAATCGGCATGGTATTGCGCCGTATCGAAACTGTTATTCCAACCCCAGACTCGCTGTTGTTGCCGCCGATTCTCAAGGAACTAGTAATGAACAAGCGCGGCATTGTCATTTTTGTGGGCGCTACCGGTACGGGAAAATCGACCTCTCTTGCCGCGCTGATCGGTCATCGCAATGCTAACAGTCGCGGTCATATCGTCTCAATTGAGGATCCGATTGAATACGTTCACCAGCACCAAGGCTGCATTATTACCCAGCGCGAAGTGGGTGTAGACACGGAGTCTTTTGATGTGGCGCTGAAAAACACCCTGCGCCAAGCACCGGATGTCATCATGATTGGCGAAATTCGCACCCCCGAAACCATGCAGCATGCGATTACCTTTGCTGAAACGGGTCACCTAGTCTTAGCCACTCTCCATGCGAATAATGCTAACCAAGCGCTGGATCGCGTCAGCCACTTTTTCCCTGCTGACCGCCACGATCAACTATGGATGGACCTTTCGCTGAATTTGCGCGGCATCGTAGCGCAGCAACTGGTACCCACAAAAGACGGCAAAAGTCGGCGCGCCGCTATTGAAATTTTGCTCAACACGCCCTTAGTGGCCGATACGATTCGCAAAGGCGATGTCCATAAGTTAAAAGAAATTATGACCAACTCCACTGAGCATGGCATGCAGACATTTGACCAAGCGCTGTTTGCGTTGTTTATCGATGATCAGATTTCCTACGAAAACGCTATTGCTCACGCAGACTCGAAGAATGACTTGCGGTTGATGATTAAAATGCAGTCTGACACCCACGCCAGCGAACTGGACGCCGCCGCTGACAATCTCACCATTGAAGAAGATCAGTCAAATCGGTTGCGCTGGTAAGCGGCGGGTGCGCTCGGAGACTAGAGGCTTTAGGACTTGACGCTCTAGGACGAGATTAGGGGGCTGTGCCGATGGTGGGACAGTCCAGCCAACTCTGCAGGATAAGCGCCGCGGCGATATGATCGATTTTGGTGATATCGTTGCTGCCCTGCTCGCGACCGAGTGTCTTGGCTTCGCGGCTGGTTAAGCGCTCATCAACCATCTCCACATCAACTGAAAAGCGGCCCTGCAAGCGGCGCGCAAATTTTCGCGCGCGGGCACTTAGTTCGCTTTCGCTGTCGTCCATATTTAAGGGTAGGCCGACCACAACAAGGTCGGGCTTCCATTCTTTCAGCAGTTTTTCCACCGCCGACCAATCAGGAATGCCATCGACTGCGCTGAGAATCGTCAAACCCTGCGCCGATGAGGTTATTGTTTGACCGTTGGCAACGCCAATTTGTTTTAAACCATAATCAAAACCGAGCAGGCTTTGCGGCTTATCTGTTTTAGGCATGGCCAGCCTCATGAGAGAGCATTCGCAGGTCTAGGCCAATTGAGAGGGCTGCCGCGGTGGCCTGTTGTGCGCATTCAGTATTAAAAATAATGTCGGCATCAGCGGGCATGGTTAACCAGCTATTTTCAGCTAGCTCTTGTTCCAGCTGACCGCCATCCCACTGGGCATAGCCAAGCATAATAAGTGACTGTTTGGGGCCGTTGCCGAGCGCAATATCAGTGAGGATATCTCTCGATGCGGTGAGACTTACCTCGTCCGAGATGTCTACTGTCGATTCCCACTGACGCTCACAGTGCGGGTGCAAAATAAAGCCTCGGTCGCGCTGTACTGGGCCGCCGTCAAATAGCAGGGGTCTGGCGAATTCCGCATCGTAGTCCAACTTTAGTTGGTCAAAGATGGCCTTTACCGAAACATCCATTTGTTGATTGATAATAAGCCCCATGGCGCCGTCAGCGTTGTGCTCGCAGATATAGACCACAGATTTGGCAAACGTTGGATCGTCGAGGTTGGGCATTGCCACTAAAAAGTGATTTTTAAGGCTGCTGATTTTTTTCGGTGTCTGTCGGTTCATAGTGCTCAATATGGGGTTTTGTGAGGCGAAACTCAAGGGCGCGAGCCGCCTAGTGAGTGGTCAGCACGTTGTTGGGCTGATACTGCCATGTGCGAATAATGTGAATCTGATCGTGCTGCCGCAGTTCGTCGGGAAATGCTGCAAAAGGCGACGCGAGCTGAACCGAGCGCACGGCGGCCTGATCTAGAACCCGTGTTCCCGAGCTGCGCAGCACTTCAATGCGCTGAATCGAGCCATCGGCAAGTAGCACAACGAGAAGCTGCACACGTCCAAAAATCTTCTCAGTCAGCGCTTGCTGAGGGTAATTCACATTGCCGACTTGTTCGATACGATTCTCAAAATAGTGCATGTAGCGCGCTTCGTCGGCAAATTTAGCGGATGCCGAGGTCATGCGCAGCACATCTGGCAGTTTGCTGTAGAGTTGCCGAAGGCGGCGCAGCTCGGCGCGCATAGCACCACTGTTATCGGTGACTTGCTGTTCCGCTGACTGATCATCCGCGGTCTCAGCGTCGCTGGCACTGTTATCGCTATTGCGCTGACTCACCAGTCGCTCAGGATCAGAGCGCTCTGCGCTGCGCTGCTCTGAAGGCACCGCTTGGTTGTTCTCGGGGGATTCGAAAGGTGACAGTAAATCGGTTGTCGGCTGCATCGCATTGGCTTGATCGCCGCTGCCCAGCTGGCTTGTCTGAGCGATAAAATCGGCTTCATCAGGGGTTTGATCGCTGGGAGTTAGCGCGAGGGTTACCTCAAGCGCGTGGGTTTGTGTCGGCGTAGTGGATACGCTAAAGCTCAGTCCAATTAAAAGGATGAGGTGCAGCGCAAGAGCCGCCGAAAACGTCATTCGCAAACGTCGCTCGGTTGTGTTCCAAGGGCTCTCAATCAAGCTGTCCATCGCTACTCCATCGACTGCGTTTTATCGCGGACTGGTACGCTATTCGCTCAGCGGCTCAACCGTCCACGAATCGCGGCAACTAACTTCTCACCAATCCGAGTATTTTCTGCGTGATCGATTTCGCGAATACAGGTCGGGCTGGTGACGTTGATCTCAGTGAGATAACCGCCGATAACATCCAGCCCAACAAAAATAAGACCGCGCTCTTTCAAGCTGGGAGCAACCTGCTGGGCAATCCATAAGTCCCTCTCGTTGAGCGGTTGCACGACACCACGCCCGCCCGCGGCGAGATTTCCGCGAAAATCGCTATCGGTTGGTATGCGCGCAAGACAGTAAGGAATCACTTCGCCGTTAACCACCAGAATACGCTTATCGCCCTGGGTGATTTCGGGGAGAAACTTCTGCGCCATAATGGTTTGGCGGCCGTAGTTTGTGAGAGTCTCGAGGATAACATTCAGGTTTTGATCGCCAGCCGTGACCCGAAAAATCGACGTCCCACCCATGCCATCCAGCGGCTTATAGACCACATCTTGATGGGTGCTCAAAAACGCTTTCAGCCGATCTTGATCGCGGCTGACCAGCAGTGGGGGTGTACATTGAGGAAAGTGGGTGGCAAAGACTTTCTCGTTGCAGTCGCGCAGACTTTGCGGTTTGTTCACCACCAGTGAGCCGCGCCGCTCTGCCGCTTCAAGAATATATGTAGAGTAAATGAATTCGCTGTCAAAGGGCGGGTCCTTGCGCATCAGCAGAACGTCCATCTCCTCTAATGGCGCAACACGGCTTTCGCCCAACTCAAACCAGTGAGCTGGATCGTTAAATACGCGCAGGGCACGCAATTGCGCTTTCGGCGCGCCATCTTCGATAAACAGATCGCGCTGTTCCATATAGAAGAGATCGAAACCATCATTCTGGGCCGCTAGCAGAATCGCTAGGGTTGAGTCTTTCTTGAAATTAATAGACTGAATCGGGTCCATAACGACCCCAAGAGAAGTGCCCATAAAATGACAACCTTAAGATGAATTTTGCGCTATAACTAAGTGTGGCATCGAGAATGCTCATGCCCCAGAAAAAACTGTGACCTGTATTACAACTTTATTAGTAAATTGAATGGCTTGTGGATTATATATTACAAGCGTGTTTAAAATTCCACAACTTGAGTGACGGCGACCGTACTTAAGTCGTTAAGTGGTTTTAAATTGGTGATTAAATGGATGTTCAGGGCCTCAAAGTGCTCGTTATAGACGACAGTAATACGATCAGGCGCACAGCGGAAACGCTGCTTGCGAAAGTGGGTTGCGACGTGTCTACCTCTTCAGACGGTTTCGACTCTCTCGCGAAAATCGTCGATATCAAACCAGACATTATTTTTGTCGACATCATGATGCCCCGTCTCGATGGCTATCAGACCTGCGCACTGATCAAAAACAATCCCGACTACAAAGCAACGCCCGTCATTATGCTGTCCAGTAAAGATGGCCTGTTTGACAAGGCAAAGGGCCGTATTGTCGGCGCTGATGACTACCTCACTAAACCGTTTGGCCGCGCAGAGCTCATTGATGTGCTGGAAAGACATATTCATAACTAAAAAAGGACTTAGAGGTTAAACCTTATGGCAAAGATATTAATAGTGGATGACTCCCCAACGGAAACATACAAATTAACAGGCATTCTTGAGCGCAATGGTTTTTCAGTGCTCTCCGCAGACTCTGGTGAGCAGGGCGTTAATCTCGCGAGAGATGAGCAGCCAGACGTTGTTTTGATGGATATCGTGATGCCTGGGCTCAACGGCTTTCAAGCCACCAGACAACTGAGTCGCAGCAAAGAAACCAAGCATATCCCCGTCATTATCGTCACCGCTAAAAACCAGCAGGCCGATCAAGTGTGGGGTGAGCGGCAGGGGGCAAGAGCTTATTTGGTCAAGCCTATTGATGAAAAGCAACTTGTCTCGGCCATCACTGCTGTCCTCAATTAGAGGCCGATCCCTTGACTAACGATTTATTCAAACGCATTGGTGCTGCTGCGACCCGTTTCGGCAGGTCGGTTTATGGCTTGCCCGCGCAGAAAGCGATTGTCGAGACCCGCAAGTTAGTGGGATTTTCACTGCTGGGCGCGGACTATGTGTTACCCCTCAACGAAGTCAACGAAATACTCGAACTGCCACCCTGCCACAGACACGCCAGAGTGGATGTTTGGCTGGCTCGGCTGGCGCAATTTAACGATTCCACTGATCGATTTTGCTGCGTTACAGCAGAACCGACCCTGCAGCGACTTCGGCGACAGCACTCGAATTTTAGTGCTCAATAGTTTGATGGAAGGCCATGAACAGCGCTACTACGCGATTGTTTGCCACGGGTTTCCCCATACGATTAGCGTGGAGGAAGATACTGAGCTGTCAGCCCAGACAGAGGCGGCTAACGAGGCCTGCATTAGCCTCACTCTCACAATTCAGGGTGAGTTGTTACACCTGCCTGATTTTGAGCAAATAGAAACCCATCTGTGCCAGATTCCGCCGCAACCCGCTGTCTCCGGCTAGAGGCCAAAGGACTGGGAATCGCGCAATGTGACCTCCGGTTCATGGATAAATAGTTTTAAGCAGAGGTCAGCAGTGTTAGTCTTGGCGCTATAAAATCTATAACAAGACATCTCAAGGGGAAATAAAAATGCACGGCTTAATGATGGACTCGCAGCTCACCATAACAACCATAATGAAGCATGCAGACCGCATCCATGGTGACCAAGAAATTGTCTCAGTCACCCTAGACAATCCAAATCACCGCTATACCTACCGCGATGCATTTCGACGGGTTCGCCAACTTGGCAATGCGCTGAATAATGTAGGGTTTGAAATGAGTGATCGCATCGCGACACTCGCCTGGAACGACTATCGTCACTTTGAGCTCTATTACGGCATCTCCTGCTCGGGACAAATTTGTCATACCATTAACCCGCGCCTATTTCCCGAGCAGATCGAATACATTATTAACCACGCTGAAGATCGCTGGATCTTTACCGACGTGATGTTTGTACCACTACTTGAACAGCTGCAGGATCGTCTCACGACCGTTGAAGGCTTTGTGATCTTGACCGACGAAGCGCATATGCCTGAGACAACCCTGCGCAATGCCCACTGTTATGAAACCTTTATTGGCGCTCAGAGCGACAGCTTCGATTGGCCTGATTTTAACGAAAATAGCGCCAGTTCCATGTGTTATACCTCTGGTACCACCGGCAACCCCAAAGGCGTTGTTTACAGCCACCGCAGTACGCTATTGCACTCGATGATGGGCTCTCTTCCCGACATGATGAACCTGTCGGGCGAAGATGTGATTATGCCTATCGTGCCAATGTTCCACGTCAACGCGTGGGGAACGGCCTACAACGGCCCAATGGTTGGCGCTAAATTAGTCTTTCCTGGTCCAAAAATGGCCGATGGTGCCGTGCTGACAGCGTTGATTAACGCTGAAAAAGTGAATTACTCTCTGGGTGTTCCAACGGTATGGTTAGCCTTAGTTAACTACCTGAAGAGCTCAGGTCTAACCGTTGATTCGCTGAAGAGCGTGGTTGTCGGCGGTTCAGCCTGCCCACTTTCATTGATGAAAGAGATGGAAAAATACGGTGTGTGGATGCACTCAGGCTGGGGCATGACTGAAATGAGCCCGCTTGGCAGCTACAACAAGCCCATGGCCTGGATGAAAGACCGCCCGCAAGAAGAAATTGATGCCTACCGTATTCGCGCTGGCCGTGTCGTTTATGGCGTTGAGATGAAAATTGTCGATGCCAACAACGATGAATTGCCGTGGGATGGCATTGCCTCTGGTGTTCTCAAAGTAAGAGGCCCCTGGGTGTGTAGCGGTTACTACAAACTCGATGAGAAGCCAGCGGTGGATAAAGATGGTTGGTTCGATACTGGCGATATGGCTGCCATCGATGAATATGGTTACGTCACCATTACCGACAGGGTAAAAGACGTGATTAAGTCAGGCGGTGAGTGGATTAGCTCAATCGACGTGGAAAATGCGGCAATGTCTCACCCAGACGTCCTCGAAGCCGCCGTCATCGGCGTGTACCATCCCAAGTGGACTGAGAGACCGTTGCTTATTATTCTGCCCAGAGATGGCGCTGCGCCCGACAAACAGAGCATTCTGGCCTCCCTTGAGGGCAAAATTGCGAAGTGGTGGATCCCTGAAGACTGCGTTTTTGTCGATGATATTCCGCACACGGCAACCGGTAAAATCAGTAAAAAAGATTTGCGCGATCAGTTTAAAGACTACCAGTACAAGTAATAGACGGTTACTTGATCCGTCTGGTCAACCATCGGAAGTGTCCCGCGTTAAGCTCGGGACACATTTATTGAGAGGACAGATTATGCAAAATTTAGTGGTATTTATCCTGCTGGCGAGCTGCTCACTTTGGGCCCTGGCAGATCATCACCAAGAAGATCATCAGGACAATCGACGCCCCGCCAAGGGCCTCTTTGAACACGCTGACTTAGACAATGATGGCAGTATCTCTGCTGAAGAACACGAAGCCGCCCTTGCTAAAATGAACGAAAATCGGCGCAAGCGTTTTGCAGACATGGATGCTGACGGTGATGGCGTTGTCAGCAAAGAGGAGGCGAAAGCGGGCAAAGATAAGCGCCGAGCAGAGATGAAAGAAAAGCGCGATGATCGCAAGAAAGAAGCAAAGCGCGGAAATTAAGCGTCTGTGGATTAAATAAAAAAGAGTTCGATGCGCCATAAATCGAACACCAAAAAGACCACCCTCATCCGGTGGTCTTTTTTTGTCCATTCACAGCCGCGAAAAGAGCCGCTCGCTTGCACCCACTGGCGAACTCGCGCATAGTTACGGCTCAATTAAAGACGGGTTTTTTATGACTGATTTTCTCATCGCTCCATCTATTTTATCTGCCAATTTTGCTCGCTTAGGGGAAGAGGTTGATGCGGTTCTTGAAGCCGGTGCGGATATTGTCCATTTTGACGTCATGGACAACCACTATGTCCCCAATTTGACGATCGGACCAATGGTCTGCAAAGCATTGCGCGACCACGGTGTGACCGCCCCAATTGACGTGCACTTAATGGTGCAGCCAGTCGACGATCTGATCCGAATGTTTGCCGATGTGGGCGCCACCTACATCACCTTCCATCCAGAAGCGTCCAAGCATGTTGATCGATCACTCCAGCTTATTCGCGATCTCGGTTGCAAAGCGGGTTTGGTTTTAAATCCTGCCACAGGTCTTGATACAGTGCGCTGGGTCATGGACAGAATGGATATGCTACTATTAATGTCAGTTAACCCAGGGTTTGGTGGGCAGAAATTTATTCCATCAACGCTCAACAAGTTGGCCGAGGCGAGACAATTGATTGATAGCAGTGGCCACAATATTCGCCTTGAAATTGATGGCGGAGTCACCGTCAATAATATTCGTGAAATTGCCGCTGCAGGCGCAGACACCTTTGTTGCTGGATCGGCTATATTTGGCGCTGCTAGCTACCCCGAAGTGATTGGCAAAATGCGCAGCGAGCTCGCGCAAGTTTGAGCGCGACGAGGCGCTAAAATTTCTGGCCAACTAGCTTGTTGTCATTCGACAATTGATTACAATGTCCCCCTCAGATTGGAGATGGGTTTTGAAAGACTTGAGTTCTACAAAGTTCTACAGCAATAGCCACGGGTGGCGTTGGCGTATCTAGTTGCGCCGAGGCGTTAATTCGCCATGAAAAACCACTTTATTGCCGTACTTGGAACCCATTATGACCCCCGAAAAATTTGCTCATTTAGCCCGTAAAAATTTCAATCGAATACCGGTAACTCGCGAAGTCCTTGCCGACCTTGAAACACCGCTCAGCGTCTATTTAAAGCTGGCTCGCGGACCAAACTCCTATCTCTTTGAATCCGTTCAAGGCGGCGAAAAATGGGGGCGGTATTCACTGATTGGGCTGCAAACGTCCACTGTTTTGAAAGTTTTCGGCCATCGGCTAGAAATTGTTCGCGACGGCAAGCCGATGGTTAATCGCGATACCACCGATCCCTTGGCTGAAGTGGAAAAATTTCGCCGATTGTTCAGTATCCCAAGCCTCCCCGATCTGCCGCGCTTTACCGGCGGGCTGGTCGGTTATTTTGGCTATGACACGGTGCGTTACGTAGAACCGCGACTTGCCAAAACCACACCTCCCGATCGCCTAGGCACCCCCGATATCCTGCTGATGGCCTCGGACGAAGTTGTCGTCTTTGATAACTTGTCGGGAACCATCATACTGGTTGTGCATGTGGACGCCAAAGATCCTTCGTCATTGCAGAAAGCGGAAGCCAGGCTCGATGAGTTGGAGAAAAAGCTCGCTGAGCCCACGCCGCAATTGCCGCCCATGAATACGCAGGGGGGTGGCATCAGCGAAGGTGACTTCGTCTCCAGTTTCGGCAAAGAAAATTACTTGCGCGCGGTCGAGAAAGTCAAAGAGTACACCCTCGCAGGAGATGTTATGCAGGTTGTGCCCTCCCAGCGATTTTCTGCGAAGTTTAAGGCCGAGCCGGTCAATCTCTACCGCGCTCTGCGGCGCTTAAATCCATCGCCTTACATGTATTTCCTCGATCTTGGCGATTTTCATATTGTCGGGTCGTCGCCAGAAGTTTTAGCCCGTCTCGAAGACGGTCAAGTGACGGTGAGACCTATCGCCGGTACCCGACGTCGCGGCGAAAACGCTGAGGCAGACTTACTGCTCGAAAAAGAAATGTTGGCTGATCCCAAAGAGATCGCTGAGCATTTAATGCTGATTGACTTAGGCCGCAACGATGTCGGACGTATCAGCCAAACCGGCACTGTCGAAGTGACTGAAAAAATGGTTGTTGAGCGCTACTCTCACGTCATGCACATTACCTCCAATGTGGTCGGGCAAGTGAAAGACGATATGGGCGCGCTGGAAGTCCTCAAGGCCACCTTGCCAGCGGGCACATTGAGTGGTGCACCAAAAATTCGCGCCATGGAAATTATCGACGAACTAGAGCCCGTTAAGCGAAACATCTATGGCGGCGCTGTTGGATATATTGGCTGGGACGGCAACATGGACACGGCGATCGCCATTCGCACCGCAGTGATTAAAGACGGCATGTTGCATGTGCAGTCAGGCGGCGGCGTGGTTGCAGATTCCGTTCCCGAGCTCGAGTGGGAAGAAACAATGAACAAAGCTCGCGCTGTTATGCGCGCAGCGGCGATGGTGTGTGGAGCGTCAAAATGATACTGATGATCGATAATTACGACTCCTTCACCTACAACGTTGTGCAATATCTTGCCGAGTTGAAGGCCGATGTTGCGGTGTATCGCAACGACGAAATCACCCTTGCTGAGATTGCGGCGCTGGCGCCAGAGAAAATTGTCATTTCGCCAGGTCCCTGCACGCCCAACGAAGCGGGTGTGTCGGTTGATACGATCAAGACCTTTGGCGGCAAGATTCCGATTTTGGGCATCTGTCTCGGCCATCAAAGTATTGGCCAGGCCTTTGGCGGAAACATTGTTCGCGCTAAAGAAGTGATGCACGG
>LIDE01000029.1 GCA_001438605.1 SAR92 bacterium BACL16 MAG-120619-bin48
ATTTTGGGTTTACATCATTCTATTTGAGTTGTTTGTTACGCGATCCCACCAGCGCAGCAGCAAGCGATCGATACTCTCTTCGGCGGCAAACCCAAGGCGCTCATGAAACTTCTTTTTCAACACATAAGCGACTTCGTAAACATCTGCGGTTTCGGCACGTGTCACCAAGTACTCGTCGCTCGTTTGCAACTCATCAACTAAGGCCACATCGACCGCGCGCAGACCATACCAAACCTCGCCCGTTGCAATTTTTTCGATATCAACCTGCGGCCGATGTTGGCTGACAAACTCTTTGAACAAATCATGGGTATCTTGCAGCTCTTCGAGAAACTTCTCGCGACCGCTGTCGGTATTTTCGCCAAACATGGTCAACGTTCGCTTGTACTCGCCCGCCGTCAATAATTCATAGTCGACATCATGCTTTTTCAGCACTTTATGAAAGTTTGGAAGCTGCGCTACAACCCCGATCGAACCCAAAATAGCGAAAGGAGCGGCCAATATTTTGTCAGCAACACAAGCCATCATATAACCACCACTCGCCGCGACTTTATCGACACAGACCGTGAGTGGAATATTGCGCTTGCGAATACGATCGAGCTGGCTGGATGCCAGCCCGTAGCTGTGCACCAGACCACCGCCACTTTCCAAGCGCACAACAATTTCGTCTTTTTCGGTGGCCAACGACAGCATTGCCGTGATTTCCTCGCGCAGGTGCGTGACGGCAGAGGCGGTTATATTGCCATTAAAATTGACCACAAAAACCCTCGGCTTAGGTGCCTCAACGGATTCTTCTAAGCCATTTTTAGCCGCTTTTTTACTGGCTTTTTTTAACTCTTTGGCTTTCTTTTGTTTGTCTTTTTGCTGTTGCTTAAATTCTGCTTTATAGACGGCTTCATCCATCACCGCTGATTTCATCGCGTCGCGCATGTCCTCGAACAATTCATTGAGCTGCGTTACCTCTAAATGACCGCGCTCGCCAGCGTTTTTGTTTTTCTGACTCATGGCGAAAACGATGCTGAGCAGGACAACGGTTGCCACCACAAAAGTCGCAATCTTGGCTAGAAACAGGCCGTATTCAATAAGAAAATCCAAAGCAAACTCCAATTCAAGGTTCAATAAAACGGTAAGTATAGTCTGATTCAAAACACCTGCCAGCAAAGCCTCAAGACGCGGAAACTTCCTCCAAGAAGCGCGCAATTAGACGTCCAGACATGGTGGTCAGGGGCGGCAATCTTTCCGGCATCGCCTGATAGTGCCACCAGTGAGCCTCCTCAATTTCAGCGCCGTCAACTGTAATTTCTGTTGTCACGGCATCGGCCAAGAAACCCAACATTAACTGCCCGGGAAATGGCCAGGCTTGACTGCCAACATAGCGAATATTTTTAATCTCCACGCCAACTTCTTCAAATACCTCACGGTGCAACGCTTGCTCGGCGCTCTCGCCCGCTTCAAGAAATCCAGCGAGCGCGCTGAATTGACCCACGGGCCAATTCACTTGGCGCCCTAACAAACAGCGCTCGCCGTCAACCACCACGACGATTACGCAGGGAGAAATACGGGGATAGAGATTACTATTGCAGGGCAAACACTGCAGAGCGTGATCTGCAAGCGCCTGTGTTGTCCGCTGACCACAGGTACCACAAAATTGGTGGTTTACCTGCCACTCGAGCATCTGCACGGCTCTGCTGGCGAGGGCAAATTCTTCGTCGCCCACAAGCATCAGGACAGAGCGCAACTCCTTGACCGAGTAGCCTTCCATCGCCAGCGCGTCGGACGACAGCAACCACACTTCGCAGTCAACACCCATCCACTGTCCAATCACCAGCCGGCGCTCGCAGTAGAAGCGCATGATATCCGCCTCAGCACTTTCCACCACCAGTGAGGGACTGCCCAGCGCCATCAAAATATCCCGGCCTACCACTGGAACTATATACAACTTATCTGTCCCAGCAGCCTTATTACCGGGGAAGAAACCATTAAGCGAGGATGGAATCATGTTATCGTGTACGCCATTGTTAGGATTAAAAGCCTAGAGGGCTTGCATATTTAGAGGTCTACGGCTAATGTTCAGGCCGGTATTTCGACCAGTGTATCACGGAAAAAATCATACAATTACAACAAGAGGCGCCAACTATGCAACCTACTCTGCCACAGGCATTGAAAAAGAATTTTTTAGGGAATTCTCCCGACTGGTATCAGAAAGCCATCATTGCATTTTTGATTTTAAATCCTCTTGCACTTTGGGCATTCGGCCCGTTCGTCACCGGTTGGCTAATCATCGGCGAATTTATTTTTACACTGGCAATGGCCTTGAAATGCTATCCGTTACAACCCGGTGGACTGCTAGCAATTGAAGCTGTGCTTATGGGTCTGGCATCGCCGGATGCGGTCTATAATGAAGCCGTCAGCAATTTTCAGGTGATCCTGCTGCTTATGTTTATGGTCGCTGGCATCTACTTCATGCGCGACATGCTGCTATTTGTCTTTACCAAAATACTCTTGAGTGTGAAGTCTAAAATTGTCCTATCGTTTTTGTTTTGTTTCGCTGGCGCCTTTTTATCCGCTTTCCTCGATGCACTGACAGTTACAGCTGTACTTATCACGATTTCTGTTGGGTTTTACTCGGTCTACCATAAGGTTGCATCGGGCAAAAATATCGTCGATGAAGGGCATGATCACAGCGATGACCAGCACTTGGGCAACAGCCATCGCGACAATCTTGAGCAGTTCCGCGCCTTCCTCCGCAGCCTTATTATGCATGGTGCGGTTGGCACCGCGCTGGGCGGCGTTACCACTCTCGTTGGAGAGCCGCAAAATCTGTTGATTGCAGAAAAAGCGGGGTGGAATTTTATTGAGTTCTTCTTGCATATGGCCCCAGTCACAATGCCTGTATTGGTCTTCGGTCTGCTGACCTGTGTCTTATTAGAGAAGTTTAAGGTGTTTGGCTATGGCGGGGCGCTGCCCGAGGATGTCCGAGTTATTCTTCAAGAGTCGAGTGATCACGACGCGGCGCGACGCACACAATCCGATAAGGCAGCCTTAATTGTGCAGTCAGTTGTCGCGCTTATTCTGGTGATGGGCTTGGCGTTTCACTGGGCTGCTGTTGGTTTGATTGGCCTGATGGTTATTGTTCTGCTAACTGCGTTTAACGGCATTACAGAGGAACACCGCATCGGTCATGCGTTTGAAGAGGCACTGCCCTTCACCGCGCTGCTCGTGGTGTTTTTTGCGATTGTTGCGGTCATTCATGAACAGCATCTGTTTTCACCGGTGATTAATGCCGTTCTTGCCATGCCCGAGTCAGCCCAGCCTGGCATGTTTTTCCTCGCCAACGGCGTATTGTCGATGATCAGTGATAACGTGTTTGTTGCGACGGTCTACATCAACGAAGTAACCGCGGTATTGAATGCTGGCGATATTTCTCGAGCGCACTACGACAAGCTGGTGATTGCGATTAACACAGGCACGAACCTGCCTAGCGTGGCGACACCGAATGGTCAGGCTGCCTTCTTGTTCTTGCTGACCTCTGCACTGGCACCGCTAATTCGACTGTCCTACATGCGCATGGTGATTATGGCGCTGCCATACACGATCGTCTTGACCATCGTGGGACTTTATGGGGTTGTTTACCTGCTGTAATTTCTAATTGCCAAGCAAGTGTGCTGTACAAAAAAAGCCGGAGCTCATTGAGATCCGGCTTTTTTTAACCAACTTTTTAACGCGCTCTTGTAACGGACTCTTGTAACGGGCTCTTGTAATGGAAAGATTAAAAGCGCTCTGTTACCCCTTTGATTCAACCTGCTGCTTTAAAGCTGCCGATCTCATCAAAGGAGCCAATCACCCATCTCAGCGTGATCGCGTAGCATCCACTGATGACTGAACCAGATCCAACAGTTCGCGCAGTGCCACCGAAACCATCGCAAAGTCAGGTGTCACCCCTCGGCGCAATTCAACAACCATTGACTTCCAACGCGCGATCAAGAGCGCTTGTTGGATTTGCCAAGCGGCAACCAGCGATTCGATATCGTCCTGCTCGTGCCCTTCCAACAAACAGGCGGTGAGCTGTCGTCGCTGACTTTCAAGATCATCAACATAGGATTCGCGGGCCAAATCCTGCCAGCGATTTTGCGGTTGCAGGCCGACAATTTGTGCCATAAACCAATCCAGCGAGAGGTGCTCACCCAATTTAAAGGAGAGCCGAGCAACGAGATCTGCGGGACGCTGCAGGCGCAGTGCCAAATCAACCGTACCAACGCACAGAAACATGCTGTCTGCCGACGCGAGCACCGCTGCCATCTCGTCGTCAACGCCTTGGGCAATTAACTGGGCCTTTTCGTCATTCCAAAGCGCAATCCAATCCGCTTCGTGAAGCGCCGGTAACTGGCGCAATACATGCTGCATAGGATCATGCATTGATTGAACTAACTCTGTGCAATTCAGGTTTAAGCGTCGATTACGCAGGAACCAGCGCGTCGAGCGGCGAACCAATCGCATCAAAATATGCAGCAGTTCTAATTGCAGTGCGGCGGATAGACGGGCGTTGCTATCTTCAATCATCTTCCATAAATCATTGACGCCAAGAATATTCACGCTAATGGTAAAGGCGCGAACAATATCCGCGGCGCTAGCGCCGGTTGATTCCATCTGTCGGAAGAAAAAGGTGAATCCAAACCGGTCGACCATATCATTGGCCAATTGCGTTGCAGCAATTTCGCGACGCAGCTGATGCTCAGACACCTCATCGGCAAACAGCTCAACCAGCCGCGGCGGAAATGCCTGATTGACCGAGCGCGACAAAATGGGGTCTTCCAGTAAATCAGCACCCTGCAGCACGTCTTTCAGCATCACTTTAGAGTAACAGACTAACACCGCCAATTCCGGGCGAGTCCAGACCGATTGTCCGCGATTTAAACGGTCGTTGAGCTGATCATCCGAGGGCAAAAATTCGAGCTCTCGGTCAAGCTTGCCCGAGCTCTCTAACCACGCCATAAAGCGCTGGTACTCTGCGTACTGCTGCTCACTGCGGTGCATGGCTAAGCTAATCGCTTGGGTTTGACGACGATTATGGTGCAACACCAACTCGGCCACACTGTCGGTCATTTCGAGCAATAAATTGTTACGATCAAGCGTACTCATATCGCCCAGACGGACTTTTTCGTTGAGCAAAATTTTGATATTTACTTCATGGTCAGAACAGTCGACGCCGGCTGCGTTATCAATAAAGTCGGTATTACACAGACCACCATGCAGACAGTACTCAATGCGGCCGCGCTGGGTCATCCCGAGATTGCCACCCTCGCCAAAGACCTTGCAGCGCAAGTCTTTACCATTTATGCGCAAGCCGTCATTGGCTCGATCACCCACATCCGCGTTATTTTCCGACGACGCCTTCACGTAGGTGCCAATGCCGCCGTTCCAGATTAAATCGACCTTGGCCCCGAGAATCGCCTTCATCAACTCTGTCGGTGTCACGTGATCTCGATCAATATTAAACCGCGCTTTAATCTGCGGATTGAGTGTCACGGACTTTGCCGCTCGCGAAAACACCATGCCGCCCTCAGAGAGCAATGTTTTATCGAAATCGTCCCACGTACTGCGCGGTGTATTGAAAAGGCGCTGGCGCTCAACAAAGGTTTTGGCTGAATCGGGGTTGGGGTCGACAAAAATATGCAGATGGTTAAAGGCTGCTACTAACTGGATATGCTCTGACAACAGCATACCGTTACCGAACACGTCCCCTGCCATATCACCGACCCCAACAACGGTGAAATCTTCAGACTGAATATCCATACCAATTTCACGGAAATGCCGTTGCACGGCTATCCAAGCACCGCGCGCGGTAATGCCCATTCCTTTGTGGTCGTAACCATGACCGCCGCCAGAGGCAAAGGCATCGCCCAACCAAAAGTTATTGGACTCAGAAATACCGTTGGCGATATCGGAGAATGTCGCAGTGCCCTTATCCGCAGCCACAACAAGATAGGGATCGTCGCCGTCTCGACGAACGACATTAACTGGCGGCACCACTGCGCCGTCAATCAAATTGTCGCTAATATCCAGCAGCGCCTGCACGTAGAGCATGTAACTGGCAACACCTTCTTGCAGCCATGCCTCTCGCCCAGCGGCCATACTGGCCTGTTTGGCAACGAAACCGCCTTTCGCGCCTGTCGGCACAATGACCGCATTTTTAACTTGCTGGGCTTTGACTAACCCCAGCACTTCCGTTCGATAATCTTCGAGCCGGTCAGACCAGCGCAAGCCCCCGCGGGCGACTTTGCCACCGCGCAGATGGACGCCCTCAACCCGAGGTGAATAGACAAATATTTCGTACTCGGGCCGCGGCTTTGGTGCCAGCGATATCTTTGCCGACGCCAATTTAACGGAGATGTAGGACTTCGCGGTGCCATCGTCAAATGTCTGGAAGAAATTGGTCCGCAGTGTTGCCTCTACCACTTCCAGATAACCGCGCAAAACAAGATCTTCACTGACGTTGTCGACAGCGTCCAAGCTCTGCCGAATTTTTTGCGAGAGACCATCGGAGCGCTCGCTGCGATCTTTGTCAGCGGCATAGCGCGGATCAAAATAGCTCTTGAATAGGGCTACCAAGTTACGGGTGATATCCAAATGGCGAGCCAATGTGTCGGCGATAAACTCTTGACTGTAGGCAATTCCCAGCTGTTTAAGATAGCGCGCATAGAGCCGCAACATCGCCACGGAACGCCAATCGAGCCGCGCGCCAATAACAAGGCGATTGAAACTGTCGTTTTCTGCCTGCCCTTGCCAAACAACACGCAAGGCATCTTTAAAACTGCCCTGCACCGCTGACACGTCGACATTAACGTCGAGAGAAAATGACAGGGTGAAATCCTGCAGCCACACCGCAGGGCCGACATCTGGCTTGATCAGATAGGGATGCTCGACCATCACGCGAAAACCGAGATTTTCCAGCATGGGAATCATGTCAGAGAGTTCGAGGGGAGTATCACAGTGGAACAGCTTGAGTTGCAGCGAGTTAGCCTGTTCACCGTCGACATGGGTAAAGGCAATGGCAAGCTGACTGGCGTCCTCCAGCTCCTCGATCAGAGCAACATCGGCAAGAGCTTGTGACGGGGCGTAGGCTTCGCGGTAGGCCGCAGGAAAGGCTCGCTGAAACTGCCGCGCAATCGGGTGGCCGTCGCGCTCGCCCCACTGAGCAATTGCCTCATCAGCAAAGGCGCCGCTCCAGTCACGGGTAATTTGCGTGACAATTGCTTCTAGCGTTGCGGGCTCTATTTGCAGATACTTTTTGCTGCGTACTTGATAGACCAGATATATTCTTACCAGCACGGATTCGGGCAAAAACTGCGTGGTGAATTCGCACTCAGGTGCATCAAGCTCTTCGCCGATAGCCTGCTGGATCTTAATCCGCGCCTCTGTATTGAAGGATTCTCGGGGCAAATAAACCACACAGCTAACAAATTTATCGAACGGGTCGGCATGAAGAAACACTTTAATCACGCGACGCTCTTGAATCTGCCAAATCCCAATGGCCGTCTCAGCAAGGGCTTCGCGGGTCAAATGAAAAAGCTCATCACGTGGATGGAAATCAAGAATCGACAGCAGTGTTTTGCCGTCGTGGCTGTTTTTATCAAAGCCTGAATTATCGACAACCCAATTCACTTTGTCGCGCAAGATAGGAATGCGCCGCGGACTGTAAGAGTAAAACTGCGAGGTGTACAGCCCGAGAAAACGCACCTCACCAATTGGCTCGCCACTGTTATTAAAGCGCTTAACCACCAAATAATCGGAGTAGACATCGCGGTGCACACGTGACCGACGCGAAGACTTGGTAAAGGTGAGAATATCTTCGCTTTCATACAGTGCCATCACACCCGGATTTAGCCGTTTAAGAGACTCCTCGCGGGTGTCACCACCGTACTTGTCCATCAAGCCCAATCGACTCTGAGTAATTTCGCGCAGATAGAGCTCGCCATCATCGCGCACTAAATCAAACTCGGCACTGCCAAGAAATGTAAAATAACCGTTGTGAATCCAGCGTAAAAATTCTAGCGACTCTTTGCAGTTTATGACGCTGGCTGCCGTCTCTGACAGCTCGGTAATTAACTTATCCACGCGCTGGCGCATTGGATCAAAGTCATCGACTACAATTTGCACATCTTCAAGCACCGCCAGCAAATCCCGTTCGAGATCCGGCAGTTCGGTGTCGCGGTGAAGATCAATCTCAATGGCAATAAATGCTTCGCGATGAGCACCTTCAAAAAAAACACGATTGCTGTGCAGCAAACCGCCATCAGCACTTCGCGACACCCACACAGGATTACTCTGCAAGGTAAAGATATTTAATCCGCGTCGATTGAGCGCCATACGCAACGAGTCGACCAAAAATGGCATATCTCGTTGGTTCATATAGATACTGGTGTGAGCGCTTAGCCAACCATCGACTTCAGGCTGCGGATTAAAGACTTTTACCCGCGCACTGCTTGGAGACTGACTGCCACTGCCCTCTTCCGCGAAGACAAATAGACCGAATAAACTGTGGAAAATATGGGTTGCAGGACGGGCAAGATAAGAAGCGTCAGGATAAAAATTCATCGCGTTGGCAACAAACTCTATAAACTGGTCAGCGCGCTCGGCGCGTAAATGATGCGCAGCCGTGGTTTTCAGAATATTTAGCAGAGCATCTCTGCCAGTGGTTTTTTGCGCATCCATGATAAAAATTTGCAACCTTTTGCGAAAAATTTAGTCTGTAACAACCAGCAATAGGCTGGCGTCGATTGGGCCTAACTATAGCGCAGAAAATCCGGTTTGTGTGTTAATAATCTAACCACTATCATGGCCCGCTCATCTGTCTAAACCGCATGTTATAGGGGAATGTTTTGCAACAGAAAATACATCTACTCAAAGATTGGCTCAACCAACAAATTGTGGGCCAAGAGCATTTGGTCGAACGACTGATTATCGCCCTTTTGGCCGACGGGCACCTGCTGGTCGAAGGTGCTCCTGGACTGGCCAAAACTAAGGCCATTAAAACGCTGGCTGAGGGTATTGAAGGTGACTTTCAGCGCGTGCAATTCACCCCAGACCTTCTGCCCGCGGATATTACCGGCAGCGAGATATTTCGGCCTCAGCAAGGCACCTTCGAATTTCAGGCAGGACCTCTCTTTCACAACTTGGTTTTGGCGGACGAAATTAACCGCGCGCCAGCGAAAGTCCAGTCGGCCCTGCTCGAAGCCATGGCCGAGCGTCAAGTGTCAGTAGGTGGCACCACCTACCCTCTGCCCGAGCTATTTTTAGTGATGGCTACACAAAATCCAATTGAGCAAGAAGGTACCTATCCGTTGCCTGAAGCGCAGATGGATCGCTTTTTGATGCATGTGATGGTTGACTACCCAGCCCCCAAAAGCGAGCGATTAATTCTGCAACTGTCGCGGCGGGAAGCCCTCAAAGAACCAGTGGCCGCAGTTGAAACACTTACGCAAGAAACCCTTTTTGCTGCGCGCAAACAGGCGATCAGCGTACATATGGCCGAGCCTGTCGAGGAGTATCTCGTGCAACTTATACTCGCCACCCGCGATGCCAAACTTTATGGCGGCGAACTGGCCCAGTGGCTTGACTACGGCGCCAGCCCTCGGGCAACCATCGCCCTCGACCGCTGCAGCCGCGCCCATGCCTGGCTGCACAATCGTGATTTTGTTACCCCCGATGATATTCGCGCCGTGGCCCATGACGTGTTGCGGCACCGACTGATTCTGAGCTTTGACGCTGAAGCCAATGGTATCAGCGCAAACAAAGTGATCGACAAGCTACTGGAAACTGTCGCCTCAGCCTGATGAGCTACTCAGACGACATGAACAACCACCCTGCGATTGCCAACCTCAGCGATATGGTCAAGCTGCGTTACGGCGCGCGCGAGCTAACCAGCTTTCCAAAAGTGCAGGCTCGGCAGATGATGGCCGGTGGCCACCGCTCGCGCTTTCGCGGTCGCGGCATGGACTTTGATGAAGTGCGCATCTACCAGCCGGGGGACGATGTTCGCACCATCGACTGGCGTGTCACAGCAAAAACGGAAATACCCCACACTAAGATTTTTCGCGAAGAGCGCGAGCGTCCGGTGCTGGTTGTCTGCGACCTACGCCAAGCCATGTTTTTCGGCAGCCAGCGATTAAAATCTGTGGTTGCCTGCGAGGTCGCTGCCGCGTTGGGTTGGGCTGGCCTGAATGCCAACGATCGCGTCGGTGGACTGGTGTTTGGCGCGCAGACGCAGGCCGAGGTGAAATCGCGTCGCAGCCATCACGCCGTCTTACAATTTATCCACCAACTGCGCGACTACAGCCAGCAACTACTGCAACCCAACAGCGATCGCTTCACCTTGGCGCATATTCTGGAAGAAGCTCGGCGCTACGCTCTGCCTGGCACCACACTATTTGTAGTCAGCGATTTTCATGATTTGGATGAATCCTGCGAACGCCAATTGTTCGAACTGGCGCGGCACGGCAATCTCAACTTCTGCCATATTTACGACAGCCTTGAAGTCGAGCTGCCGTCCCCTGCGCTGTATGCCGTCACCGACGGTAAGCAGCAGAAACTGCTCGACACTGGCAACAAAAAACGTCGCGAGCACTATGCCGCTGCTTTCGCCCTGCGCACTCAGACACTGCGCAAGCTCAGCCAACAGCTGTCAGCGGGCCTGCTGCCCTTTACCACAGCCGATTCTGTGATGGCTGTACTGGCCCAAGCCTATGGCAAACGCAGCAAAGGACGGCGCGCTTAATGGACAATCAGGTGATGGAAAGCCAGGCCGCAAATCCCCTCGACCAACTGCGCGATATTCATCTGCCGGAGGCTATTGGCTGGTGGCCCCTTGCGCCCGGCTGGTGGCTTTTAATTATTCTTGTTTGTCTGGGACTGATTACCCTTGCGCGGCTTTTCCTGCGCCGCCGTCAGGCGTCTGCTTATCGCCGCCAAGCATTGCAAGAACTGGCGACAATCAGCGCCAATGAGCACCCACAGCGGCGACTGCGCGCGCTATTTGAACTATTAAAAAGAACGGCCAATTGCGCCTACCCAGAGCGCCACCCCGGCAGCCTTGGAACACATAAATTTATCGCCTTTCTGCGCTACAGCAGCAATGACAGGCTGTTCAACGCAATCAGTCCTGAACTTGATGAGTTGCTCTATGGCAACCTGAACGCCGCTGATAGCGATGACACTTCACCCATCGGCGCCTCACACATCGACAGCCTATTTGTCGACGCCGAAGCTTGGCTTGAGCAGCATGTGAGTGACAACAAATTGGAGTACGGCGACCCATGTTAGAGCTTCTCTGGCCATGGGTGCTGGTCTTAGCACCGCTGCCACTAATCTATCGGGCCCTGCGCAAACCTGCCGCAAGCACCACCCGCGCCTTGCGCGCACCCTTGCTGGTGAGTGCCGCCGGGGTCGGCGCCTCATCCAGCGCAGGCTCTTGGCGAAAATCCTTCCTGCTGGTCGCCCTAGGTGTCGTCTGGCTGAGCGCACTGCTGGCATTGGCGCGTCCTATTTACATAGGCGAACCTGTCGCATTGCCGACCAACGGCCGCGATATTTTATTAGCCGTAGATATTTCAGGCAGCATGGAGCGAGAAGATATGCAGTTGGCGGGTACCTCCGTCAATCGGCTTGTCGCGGTGAAAGCCGTTGTCGGCAATTTTGTCACCGAGCGCACCGGCGATCGTCTCGGACTTATTCTCTTTGGCGAAAAAGCCTATCTACAAACGCCACTAACCTTCGACCGAAACACCTTGCAGACACTGCTTAATGAGGCCCAGCTCGGTTTCGCGGGCAATGGCACGGCAATCGGCGACGCTATCGGTTTGTCGGTAAAACGCCTGCAAGACAGGCCCGAAAACCATCGCGTCCTTATTCTACTCACCGACGGCGCCAACAATGCCGGTGAGCTTGACCCTCTGCAGGCAGCGGCGCTGGCTGAGCGCGCCTCGGTAAAAATTTATACCATTGGCATTGGTGCGGAAACTCAGGAGAGCTGGGGATTGTTTGGCAAGCGCGTCACCAACCCCTCCGCCGACCTCGACGAAACCACTCTCACCGGTATTGCCGAAGCCACGGGTGGACGCTATTTTCGCGCGCGCAATCCTGAAGAACTGCGCGCGATCTACGAAGAATTAAACAGACTTGAACCCATCGAACAAGATGCCGAAACCATTCGTCCCGTTGCCGCGCTGTATTACTGGCCTCTCGCGGTCGCCTTTATCTTTAGTCTTTTGATCGCACTGCTCAGCGGGCCAAGGAGATCACGTGACTGAGCTACTTGGCATAGATTTCAGCCAGTTTCATTTTCTCCGCCCCGCGGCGTTGTGGGCAATGGTTCCCACAGCCGTTTTGATCGGCCTTTTACAGTGGCGTAAAAACAGTGCAGGCAACTGGCAACAGGTGATCAACCCCGCCCTGCTGCCCTATTTACTGCAGGGCAAAAACCCGTCACGGCTCGGTCTTATCTGGTTGTTTCTGGCGTGGATCACCGCATGCATTGCCCTCGCCGGACCCACCTGGCAACAACTGCCGCAGCCCGTGCACAAACAGGACAGTGCGTTGATTCTGATCATGGACCTCTCGCCCTCCATGCTCGCCGAAGATATCAAACCCTCTCGCTTGGCGCGGGCGCGCTTCAAACTCATCGACATCCTCAAAAAGCGCCGCGAGGGCTACAGCGCGCTGGTGGTCTATGGCGGCGATGCCTTCGCACTATCGCCCCTCACCGAGGACAGCAACACCATTATCAGCCTTGTGCCGGTTTTACAGCCCGCGCTGCTGCCCGAGTACGGCAGCAATATTGAAGCGGCCATCGAAATGGCCCTAGAGCTGGCGGTGAACGGCGGCTACCAACAGGGGGATCTACTTCTTATTACAGACGAAGTCGCTCGCCCAGCATTTGCGCAAATTCAATCGCTGCTGGGGAAGCGCAGCGGATTTAGACTGTCCGTACTGGGCGTCGGCACTGCGCAAGGCGCGCCGATTCCAACCGGCGCGGGAGGCTTTGCCAAAGACTACAATGGCGCGATTTTGATCCCCAAGCTCAATGCCGAAGAATTACAAATGCTCGCCCAGAGCGCGGGCGGCAGCTATGCCACCCTGAGCCCCGACGACAGCGATATCGATACTCTACTGGCCACCACAGAACAGCGCTTCCCCGACCCAGGCCGTGAACTTGAGCGCAGTTTCGATCTCTGGGACGACCAAGGCTTCTGGCTTATTTTGCTACTGCTGCCGATTATCCTCGCAACCTTTCGCAAAGGCACCCTCGCGGTAATCGTGCTCGCACCGCTGTTACTTCCCCAGCCAGCGGATGCTTTCGAGTGGCAAGACCTCTGGCGCACACCCGATCAACAGGCCAGCGCCGCTCTCGCCGGCGGTGACAACGCCAAGGCCCAGAGCCTCTTCGACGATCCCCAATGGCGCGGCAGCGCAGCCTATAAAGCAGGCGATTACACCGCCGCTCTCGATGATTTTATTCAGTCAGACAGCGCTGATAGCCACTACAATCGCGGCAATGCCCTAGCCAAATCCGGTGACTTACAGGGTGCTCTCGACGCCTATGATGAAGCTTTGAAACGACAGCCCGATATGGACGATGCACAGGCCAATCGCGACCTTGTTGAGCAACTCAAACAGCAGCAAGATCAGCAGCAAAAATCAGATCAGAACCAAGAGTCAGAGCAAAATCAGGACTCTCAGAACCAGTCGCAAAATCAGCAACAGTCGAGCGACGGGTCAGATTCTCAGAGCCAGAGCCAGCCCGCTGACAACTCGCCCGGGCAAGAGCAGCCCAGTGAGCAGGCAAAGTCCGAACAAGATCAGACAGAGCAGGACCAAGTAGAAAAAGGCCAAGCAGGAAAAGATCCAGCAGCCCAAGAGGAAAAGCAACAGAGCGACACCTCTGACAACGCCGAACAACCCACCGAAGGTGAGGCCACCTCGGAACAAAGCGATGCAGAGAAGCAGGCCCAACAAGAACTCGAGCAGTGGCTGCGACGCGTACCCGACGATCCAGGCGGCCTGCTTCGTGAAAAGTTCCGCTACCAGTCGCGTCAGCGCGCCATGGACCCGCGGCGACCCGCACCACCTAGCGACCAGCAGCAGCGCTGGTGAACCAAACAGCGATGAGTAAACCCATGCACACAAGAGTCACCCTAAAACGCCGCGGCAGACACCTGCGACAGTTCGCCGCCCTGCTATTTTGCGCTCTGCTAACAACCCAGAGCTGGGCAGCAATAACCGCAACCGCTGATCGCACTATTCTCGACAGCGATGAAACACTGCAACTGTTGGTGCGTGTCGACGAGCAGGTGATGTTCAACGAACCCGATTTCGAGTCACTCAAAGCCGATTTTGAAATACTCTCAAATAGTCGCCAACAGCAGTATTCCAATATCAACGGCGTCACCCAATCCTACACCGATTGGAATCTGCTGCTCGCGCCAAAACGCACGGGCAATTTGGTCATCCCCTCGTTCAACTACAAGTCAGATATCAGCGACGCAATTGAAATCACCGTGCGCAAAGCCAGCCCAAAAACCGCCCCTGGGCAAGCGGTGTACACCGAGACTCTCATCGACAAAAGCGCTGTGGCGATCCAAGAGCAGATTTTGCTCACCCATCGGCTCTACACCTCCGTGCGCCTGAGCGACCTCGCGTTAGATGAGTTAAAACTGAGCGATGCGGTGGTGGAGAAAGTAAGCGAAACACAATTCCAAAAAACCGTCGGCGGCAAAAATTATCTCGTACTGGAGATTAAATACGCTCTCTTTCCACAAACGGTTGGCCTATTGACCATCCCAGAAATCCGCTTTGGCGCCTACGAGAGTGGCAACAACCAGTTCGGCGGATTCACAACTCGAGGCAACCGTGTTCTGCGCTCAACCGAGGCAAAGACAGTGGAGGTACGCGCCGCACCCGCAACCATTAGTCCTGACCAGTGGATGCCCAGCAGCGGTGTTAGCCTGCGTCAAGAATGGAGCGGCCGCACCAATAAATTGACCGTTGGCGAACCGATCACCCGCACCATCACCATTGAAGCCAAAGGCCTGACAGCAGCGCAGATACTGCCCCTGCGTCTCGATGAGAGCAGCCAGTACAAGATCTACCCCGATCAGGCACAGCTCGACCAAGAGCTCAGCGCGGACGGCGTAACCGGCAGCCGCAAAGAGTCGTTCGCCTTAGTCCCCAACGAGGCCGGCACTATTATTTTGCCCGAGCTGACTGTGCGCTGGTGGGATACCGTTAATCAGCGCCTGCAGACGGCCACTTTACCTAGTCAGACACTCAATGTGAGCCCCGCCAGCGCTGCACCACCCGCCTACGGAAGCGCTGAAGCGCTTGCGGCCGAGACTCTCGCCCAGCAAGGCTTAGCCACTGCTGGCGGAACCACGACAGACGATACCAGCGAGCGCCATACACTACTGGGCACGCTCGCTGCGACGCCCATATTGCAATTGTCCCTCGGCATTAATCTGGTATTGCTCATTTTATGCAGTGCACTGTTGTTGCGTCAGCCACGGCAACCCCTGCCGCGACAAGCGCAATCCGCGCGCACTGAGACGCGGCTACTCTTAAAGCAACAGATAAGTGCAGTTGAAAAAGCCGCCAACAAAAAAGATTTCCAAGGTGTTCGCGACGGCATTCTCAGCTGGGGACGACTGCTTTTTACCGGCGAGCCTGTCCATAGTTTGCAGCAAATTGCGAATCTACTCGATTCGCCGCAACTGGCCGAACAATTCAACATGCTCGATCAGCATTTGTACAATAGCCACTCTGCTTACGAACCTGATCTCAAGCGCCTGCTGCACCTGCTCAAGACCGCCGCCGTTCCAGTAAGTACCGCTAAAAAAGCCGCACATGGTGCGCTGAAGCCACTCTATCCAAACCGCTAGCGCAAAGGTACCCATCAAAAAGCTACTCTGCGACACGCGGTTTGGGTAGAATTGGCCTCGTTGAACTACTGGGAGAACCCACTGTGCGCAGAGTAATTTTTAATGAAAAAGGCGGTGTCGGAAAATCGAGCATTGCATGTAATCTGGCCGCTATTAGTGCCTCACGAGGCAAGCGCACGCTTGTTGTCGACTTAGATTCGCAGTGCAACTCAACCTACTACCTACTCGGCGACACGCCTAGCGAAAACACCGTCGCCAACTATTTTGACGGCACGTTAGAGTTTTCCTCCAAACTCAATGAACCCATCGATTACGTCCATGAATCACCCTTTGAAAATCTCTATGTACTGCCCTCTAGCCCAGATCTGCTGGTGCTCGAACACAAACTGGAGTCACGCCAGAAAATTTTCAAACTGCGTGACCTGCTGAATAAACTCGACGCTGAATTCGACGAAATCTATATCGACACCGCGCCCGCCCTAAACTTCTATACTCGCTCGGCGCTTATCAGTGGCGACACTGTGCTGATACCCTTCGACTGCGATGCGTTTTCCCGCCAGGCACTCTACTCAATTCTGGACGTTATCAGCGAGATACGCGAAGATCATAACAGTGGCCTAGACGTTGGCGGCATTGTCGTCAATCAGTTTCAACCCACGGCGTCGCTGCCGAGCCAGTTGATTGCTGAAATGAAAAAAGAAAAGCTGCCGATTATTCCCACCTACATCAATCAATCAGTAAAGATGAAAGAGTCCCACAACCAATGTGTGCCGCTTATCTATCTTGCGCCATCGCACAAATTGACTGGGCAATATATCGCGCTGTTTGATCATCTGGCGAAAAAGCGCCGCAAAAAGAAATAGCAATCGCAGAGTACGTCACCGACCCTACAGAACTGCACCAGCGGCTAACTATTAGCCGCTTTCTGCACCACCAATACCGGTCAGGTCCAACACCTCAGCCTGCGCAATCGACAATCCCGCTAACCATTGCCACACATCCTCGTAGACCTCTTGGTAATTGACTTCATTGAGCATCTCGTGGCGACCACCCGCATACAGTTTTGATTGGACCTCGCGCACACCCGCCCGATGCAGCACATTGACTAAGTCAGTGATGCCCTTGCCATTTTGTCCGACCGGATCGAGGGCGCCTGAGAAAACATAAATAGGCAGCTCACAACTAATTTTCGCCATCGCGGTGGGCGAGGAGAGTTCTGCAAGACCTCGCAAAAAGTCATACCAAGACTGAGTCGACAGCGGGCCGCCACAGAGCGGATCTGCGAGGTAGCGATCGACCACCTGAGGGTCACTGGAGAGCCAATCTTTTTCCGTGCGTGTGGGCTTAAACGCCTTATTAAACGCGCCAAAACTCAGTGCCTCAAGCACACTGCTGCTGTTGCGCTTGCCGCACCGAGCGCGCTCAACCTTAGCAATTAGGCTAGCTGATCGCGTCACCCATGAGGGCGCATAATTGGACCCCGACAAAATGAGGCCCATCAGTCGCGATTCGTGTAGCGCACCGTAGTGCTGACAAAAGCGTGTGGCCAAAAACGAACCCATGCTGTGGCCAAAAATAACCAGCGGCAAGTCATGTTGAGCGCCAATATGGCTGATCAGCTGCCATTGATCGTCCACCATTTGGTTCCAGCCATTATCGTCGGCGAGATGATAGAGGTTGCCATTCGCCTCACCGGTTTTGCCGTGCCCGCGATGGTCATCGGCCGTCACATAGACCCCGCGCTCATTGAGAAACGCCGCGAAAGCCTCGTAGCGAGCGCTGTGCTCGGCCATACCGTGCATAATATGCAGCCATAATTTGGGTTTAATGAAATTTTTCGGCTCCCAAACATAATAGAATCCGTCGCCGTTCTCGCCGCTGGCAAAAGAGAGTTTTTCAATACGCATAAGAAATGTCTTTGTTATTTTTATGGTGCAAAGAATGTCATAGTTAAGCTGTTGATGGCGACTTTTTTATTGAGGAGTAAGGTTTTCTCAATGAGAAATAGACCCTAAAGTCGACTGACAGGCTGCGGCAAAGAGCGATCACGAAGAGCGCAAAGCGAAAAAAAACGCACTTGAAAAAACAGAGTTAAAAAAACAGAGTTAAAAAAAGGGGGCTGATTAGACCCCCCCTAAAATGGAGATACATGCTTTTTTGGCGACCATGGATGGGGATCCACCGGATGAATGGTTTGATCGCCAAAAGTTGGGTCTGAATCGTGACAAAACAGGCCCAACCTTGAAAGCATAGTAGACAACCTTTGCTTTGCCAGAGCAGATAGCAACTAAAGTGACTTAGTTGCGATTTCGAAGATATCTTTGACCAATCCCGGCTCATCAGCTATGACCTGCAGCGCATCGCGCATCTGCTGGCGATTGGGCTCGGGGAACTTCTTCCAACGAGTCAGCGGGGTCATCAGACGCGCAGCAACTTGTGGGTTTTTGCTGTGCAAGGCCAAAATGTGCTGCTTGAGAAATTCGTAGCCCGAGCCATCTGGGTTGTGGAAATTAATCAAGTTGGCATTGCAGAACCCACCAATAAGACTGCGAATTTTGTTCGGATTAGACATGGTAAATGCTGGGTGCTGCAGAAGCGCCTGAACCCGCGACAATCCGCCCGGCTGAGCGTTAGCCGCTTGAATCTGCAGCCACAAGTTCATCACCAGAGCCTCATTGCTGTACTGCTCTTCAAACTGCTTCAGTGCGACCTCTGCCTTCTCTGCGGCGGCCGGCGTATTGACCAAACACGTTAGCGCGGCGGCTTTATCGGTCATATTGTCAGCCTGATTGAACTGCGTCCACGCCAGCTCAACGCCCTCTCCCTCAACTAGCATTAGGTAACTCAAGGCGACATTTTTCAGTGCCCGGCGGCCAATCTGCTCGGCCTCAGGAGCATAGACTTGTTGGATGTTATGACGCTGATAGACCGCGAGGAATTTATCGCGCAGCGCATCCGCCAAGCTGCGGCGAACAAATTTGCGCGCGCTGTGAATTGCATCGACATGAATAATCGCCGCTTCTTCATGCAGCTGTGCTTCGCTAGGCAATTGCAACATCAATTCAACCATCGCGGGATCAAGTGTGGCGTCGCTGAGCAATGCGTCGTAGGCAGCAATCAATTGTTTATCCATGATCATGGCGCGGCCTTTTACAGCATCATCGGTCAGTTTTTCCAGCAGGCCAAAGGCGAGTTTTTGCCCGGCATCCCAACGATTGAACCCATCGCTATCGGAGGCCATGAGATGCGCCAATTGATCTGTGCTGTAGGGGTAGTCAAGCTTTACAGGGGCAGATAAGCCGCGCAACAGTGACGGTACGGGCTCCTCGAGAACATTCTCGATAACCAGTTGCTGTGTCGTCTCGGTCAATTCAAAGACCATCTCTGTATCGCCCTTGGCATTTAGCGGCAGATCGCCATTGGCGCCAACGAGGCCGAGTTTCACAGGAATCACAAACGCCTGTTTTTGCGCTTGGCCGGGGGTGGCTGGGCAGCTTTGGGCAAAGTTAAGGGTGAAGGTGTTGTCCTCGGCATCGTAGATAGAAGACACTTTTAAATGCGGCGTGCCCGATTGCTTGTACCAGCGGCGGAACTGCTTGAGATCGCGACCGCTGGCATCTTCCATGGCTTTTACAAACTCTTCAATGGTCACTGCTTGGCCATCGTGACGGGAAAAGTAGAGGTCACTGCCGGCGCGAAAAGTCTCTGCGCCCAACAGAGTGCGAATCATGCCAACCACTTCCGCGCCCTTCTCGTAGACGGTCAATGTGTAGAAGTTATTAATTTCCATGTAGGAGTCTGGCTGCACAGGATGCGACATTGGGCCGCCGTCTTCAGCGAACTGGTGAGTGCGCAGGTAGCTGGCACTCTCGATACGCTTTACCGTCGCAGAGTTCATATCGGCAGAAAACTGCGCATCGCGGTAGACCGTGAAACCCTCTTTTAAGCTCAGCTGGAACCAATCGCGACAGGTCACCCGATTGCCTGACCAGTTGTGAAAGTACTCGTGGGCAACAATTGCCTCAACCCTCTGAAATGCCGCGTCAGTTGTGGTTTTCGGGTTGGCCAGCACGGCTGAGGTGTTAAATATATTGAGGCCTTTGTTTTCCATTGCACCCATATTGAAGTCGTCGACCGCTACAATCATAAAAATATCGAGGTCGTATTCGCGACCGTAGACCTCTTCGTCCCAGCGCATCGAGTGCTTCAGCGAGACCATTGCGTGATCGCACTTATCGAGGTCTTTTTCCTCAACAAATATCTGCAGTAGCACCTCACGGCCTGACAGCGTTGTGAAGCTGTCTTCAACAACACTCAGCGTGCCCGCCACAAGGGCAAACAGATAGGCTGGTTTTTTGAACGGATCGTGCCAGGTGACAAAGTGTCGGCCACCATCGAGATCGCCACGGGCTATCGGATTGCCGTTGGAGAGCAAGATGGGGTACTTGGCTTTTTCTGCTATCACCTGGGTGGTAAATTCTGACATTACATCGGGGCGATCGAGGTAGTAGGTAATATCGCGGAAACCTTCGGCCTCGCACTGAGTGCAGTACATGGTGCGCGAGCGATAGAGCCCCATCATGGTGGTGTTTAGCTGGGGCTGGATAAGTACTTGGGTAGTGATTTCAGCGCTACTGGGCACGCCAAAAATCGTCAGCGATTCGCTGTCGCGGCGATAGTCGCCCTGCCCCAGCGCTCTGCCGTCTATCTGTACCGACTGTAAATCGAGGCCTTCGCTGCCGTTTAAAACCAGATCTGCGGTGGTTTCATCGCTGAGCGGATTGCGCTTAACACTCAAAGTTGCCGTGACGCGGGTCTGCTCATCGCCAAGATCAAAAACAAGGTCTGTTTTCTCTAAGACAAAAGGCGATACTTTGTAGTCTTTTAGGTAAATAGTCTGCGGTAGCGAGTCTCTCATGGCGATGTCCTTATTAATTTAGCGATTGGTAGTGACGGTGAAAAATAGGTGTTTTATCTCTGGCGTTGTCAGTCGCGGACCGATAGCTGAACGCGATAGGCGGTATATTTCCGAATATTGATAACGCCGGTATCAAAGAGTAAATACTGGCCCTTGATACCCTGCAGTACGCCCTGAATCAGTGGCTGTTTGTCCATGTTTAAACTGCTGATTTTGTCCGGCCACTGGCTTACGGGGAAAACAATATCGGTGCTCGGCACATCATAGAGCCGCTGCAGCGCTTGCACGCCAAATTGCTCTTCCAGCAGCGCTAGTTCTGGCCCTGACTTTTCGAATAACTCATCGCGCTGTGCCGCCAGGTCAACCGCTTCCGCATTGCCTTTCAGCATTTTTTGCCAGTGGGTTTTATCGGCAACATGGCTGCGCAGCCTGTCTTCAATCAACCCAGCTTGATAGCGTGTTTTTACGCGGAAAATCGGCAACCCTTGGGTTGCTCCCTGATCAATCCAGCGCGTCGGTAACTGTGTGCCTCGCGTAATGCCCACCTTAATGCCAGACGAGTTAGCCAAATAGACAAAGTGGTCGGTAAAACAGTAGGTTTCGCCCCACTCCGGCTCACGGCAGGTGCCATGATGAAAATGGCACTTCTCAGGGCTGATAATGCAGCTGTCACACTGGGCGAGCTTGCTGAAACAGGGATAGCAATAACCCTGATTAAAACTGGTTTTTGATCGCCGCCCGCAGTGCTGACAATGAATGTCACCAAGGTATTTTAACGACAGGGTCTGGCCAATCAGCGGATTCATGGGTACACGCTGGTCGTCTAGCACCATCTGGTAAGACACCGCACCCGATGCCTGATCGAGCTGCGTTTCCATTTTTGCCAGATGGCCTGTGATATCAATAGCCATTAGTTCTGCCACTTGAGCGGCTGTTCCTGCTCCTCGTCGGCGTGTGGTGCGCAGGGTGTGGTTTTCGGCGGCACGTAGCCGGTGCGCTGATCTTCTGGCTTGCGCTGTTCGTAGGCAATAATCGCCTGCATGCACAGCGCCCGCTGTTCTTGGGTCAGGGGCCGTGTGTCAGGCCACTTACCCAATTCCACGGCACGCTTAAACCGCTCGTAAATATCGGGTGTAATGCTATTGAGTAACTGCTGAAAATCCATACCGCTTACTGTCCTCGCTGTAATCGTGCGACCAACCCAAATACCAATCCGAGCACCATACCGCTGATCAGACCGACTAAGTGGGCGGCATTCGCCACCCCAATACCTAACAGAAAATCTAGAATACCGGTCATACAAATAACCAGCCACGCCACCATAAAGCCAATCAACTCCTTCGGCAGGTGAAGCATAGGGCTCGGGGCCAGCCCGTTGCGAATCCAGAGATAGCCCAGCAACGCATAAATAACCCCTGACATGCCGCCAAAGGCAATAGAGCCGCTCCACATAAATTGGCCGACATTGGATGCAATGGCACTCACTACAACAATTAGCAGTAAATGCAGCGCGCCAGAGTGCTGTTCTATACGGGCGCCGAGCATCGAAAGCCACAGCGCGTTGAAAATAAAGTGCATTAAGCCGAAGTGAATAAAGATCGGAGAGACCAGACGCCACCACTCATTGGTGGCAATACCGCCAAAGGTGAAAGGTCGTGGAATGGGCCAGTACAGGCTGCCAATGATCCAGCCGATAAAACTGCCCAACAGTAGTGTCGCGACTATTGGATTGTATCGGGAAAAATGCATAGATCGGGCAATTAAATTCATTTAATTCCTATATTTATTAACCAGTTATAGTTATAAATTAAAGCTCTTTATAACCATCCAATCGACTGCCCCAGCCGAGCTTTGAACGGCAGATATCGTAAAAGTTGTAGTCTTTCGGATGAATTAACATGATCTCTTCGGGGTGCTTGCGAATGGTAATAATATCCCCCGGCTCGGTATAAAAATCATTGTGCCCATCGCAGGTCACCAGCGGCTGCAGCTCGTTGCGCTGACTGACACGGATCTCTAGCGCAGCAGCACCGTTTAAAACAATGGGCCGACTGCTGAGCGTGTGGGGGTTGAGAGGCACAACAACGATGGCGTCAAGCTCGGGAAACAAGATGGGTCCACCCGCAGAGAGTGCATAGGCCGTTGAACCGGTGGGTGTCGCGACAATTAAACCGTCCGAGCGCTGGCTGTAGACAAACTCACCGTCGACATAGAGCTCGAATTCCATCATGCGTACAGATTTTCCCGGGTGCAGCACGATATCATTAACCGCAATCCCGCTGCCCATTAACTGCTCGCCGCGCGTGATTGAGGTTTCTAACATAAACCGA
The DNA here is from genome assembly GCA_001438605.1 of SAR92 bacterium BACL16 MAG-120619-bin48. Lineage (GTDB taxonomy): Bacteria > Pseudomonadota > Gammaproteobacteria > Pseudomonadales > Porticoccaceae > HTCC2207. The sequence goes on from LIDE01000029.1 coordinate 23,175, forward strand.
CGCGACTGCTTGAACTGGCCTTCAAGCACAGGCAGTACGCGCTCAGCGATTTCATTTGGCGATATATCCGTGAGAAACCCGAGACGGCCTCGGTTGATTCCCAGCAGCGGAATATTACAGCGCGCCATTTTGCGACAGGCACTGAGCATACTGCCATCGCCGCCAACCACCATCGCTAGATCAACCTCGCCAGGGAATTGCGCCATGGGCAAAATTTTATCGACGTTCCAGTCAATAAGCTTGGCCGCGTGCTCCTCGTAGATCACCTCTCTGCCCTGCGCCAGCAACAAAGCTTCGAGCTTATTCAAAGAGTCACGCACCTCAGGTACGTCGAGACTGGCAAGCAAACCGATACGTTGAAAATGGGGCATATTTTTGCACTTCCAAAAATTCAGGCTGTGATTATACAGACTAGTACAGCAATTCACTCTATTTCGGGCATAATATCTGACCCAATTAAATCGGCTGATACTAGGACAATTTAAGGAAGAATATGCAGCTCTCAAACAACAGCATTGTGCTGATCGGAATGCCGGGCGCGGGTAAAAGCACCCTTGGTATTTTATTGGCGAAAGAGTTAGGGCTGGGATTTGTCGACACCGACATTGCCATTCAAGTGCGCCGGGGAGAAACCCTTCAGGAAACACTCAACAAGCACGGTTATATCTATCTGCGGGACTGCGAAGAGCAAGTGTTGCTGACGGAAGATATCGATCACAAAGTGGTTGCCACCGGCGGCAGCGCGGTTTATTCAGAACAGGGCATGGCGCGCCTGAAATCACTCGCCACCATCGTTTTCCTTGATGTCTCGCTGCCACAGTTGCGCCAGCGAATCACCAACTTTGACCAGCGCGGTATTGCCCGCAAACCCAACCAAACCCTTGAAGAGCTCTTCCTAGAGCGGCGCGCGCTCTATCAACGCTATGCCGACCTCACCATTGACGGCGATCAGCAGTCGGTGCAACAGGTACTTGAGACTCTGTCACAGCGACTGCGATAACAACGTCTTAGCCGTTCAACACGGTGCGAATCGAGTCTGACAGGTATTTGATATTGCTGGAATTAATACCGGCCAAGTTAATCCGCGTTGAAGACACAATGTAGATACCAAACTCTTCACGCAGGCGCACCAGATGCTCAGGCTTGACACCTAAAAATGAGAACATACCTTTCTGGCGCTTGATATGGCTAAAATCCATGCCCAGCGCATTGTCTTGAATGCTGTCGGCCAGCAAGGTGCGCATAGAAAGAATGCGCAATCGCACCTCTTCTAGCTCTGTAGTCCACTCGCTGCGCAACTCCTCGTCGCCCAAGATAAGCGACACTAGCAGCGCGCCGTGCGCTGGAGGCATGGAATACATCTGACGTGCAACAGACATTGCCTGCCCTAACACAAGCTTGGCGTCGTCGGCATTCTTTGTCACGAAAGTGATTGAACCAGTGCGCTCACGGTAAAGACCAAAGTTCTTCGAGCAAGATGATGCAATCACAAGCTCAGGCAGTTTTTCCGCCATGACACGCATGCCATAGGCATCTTCTTCGAGGCCGTCCCCTAAACCTTGGTATGCAGTGTCGATAAACGGCAGAAAGCCGCGCTCTAATGCGATCTCAGTGATTTCATCCCACTGGGCGTTGGTCAAGTCGGCACCCGTTGGGTTGTGGCAACAGCCGTGCAACAACACCACATCGCCCGCTGGCACAGAACGCAGGGTTTCCATCATAAGATCAGCATTAATCTGACGCGTTTCCATGTCGTAGTAAGGGTATTCTTTGATTTCAAAGCCAGCACTGCCCAACAGTGGCACGTGATTTGGCCAAGTGGGAACACCCACCCACAATTTCGCATTTGGACGCGCTCGGGTAATAACCTCCGCACCCACACGCAGCGCTCCTGACCCGCCAGGCGCCTGAATGCTTGTTGTGCGGCCCGAACCTATAACACTGTGGTTAGCACCCAACAACAGCGCCAGCATGTGCTTGTTGTACTCCGCATCACCCCCAATTCCTTGGTAGGACTTGGTGTTTTCAAGGGCCATAAGTTTGGTTTCAGCGCGCTTCACTGCATTCATGACTGGCGTGCGACCGCGATCATCCATGTAAACACCGACACCAAGATCAACTTTGGTGGTGCGAGGATCTTCTCGAAACGCAATCATCAAACTGAGGATAGGGTCAAGACCAACTGGTTTTAAACTCTCAAACATTGGATAACTTCCTGTGGGGGGATAAAAAAAGGCGGCGCAATTCTACTATGGAAATGCAGATTTGTTTAATGATTTGCGGTAAGAAACGTCGCAATAAGACGAGTGACGGCATCCGGCTGCTCTGCGTGCAACCAGTGTCCAGCGCCTGCCACAACGGACAACTGACAGCGAGGGAACATCTTGCGGATAATCGGCTCATGTTTAGCTTGAATATAGGCTGAGGTTTCACCCTTCAAAAAGAGCGTCGGGCCGTTGTAGGAGTCGCCCAGCGGCGCGGCCACCAGCTCAGTGCCGTAATTGTCGACAATCGCTGGCACATTCAATTTCAGGCCGAAATTGCCGTCGCTCGTGCGGTACAGATTTTTTAGCAAGAATCCACGAGTCACTGCATCCTCGACATAGTTCGCCATAAGACTGTCGGCGGCAGAGCGGTTCTCGAGCGCGGTTTGGCTCAACCGCACCAAGCCCACGAGTGCGGGGTTTTCAATATTTTGATAGGTCACGGGAGCGATATCTGCGACCACTAAGGCATCAACGCGCTCGGGATTGGTCAGTGCCACCTGCATAGCGATTTTTCCACCGAGCGAATGGCCAATCAAAATAGCCCGCGAAAGCCCGAGATCATCCATCAACTCAACAATATCCGCAGCCATGGTCGACAGACTCATGACCGCAGCGTGGGGTGATTCACCATGATTGCGCAGGTCAACGCTAATCACCCGATAGCGATCAACCAACGTGCGCGCGACAACCCCGAGATTGCTCAGGGAGCCGAACATACCGTGGAGTAAAATAACAGCGTCGCCACTACCCTGTTCCGCATAATTGAGTTTCATCGAGATTCCGCGCGTCCTTACTTGGTCGGTTGACGGTTGCGATATTTTTCTTTGTTTTTACGCCCCTGTTCGTAAAGCTTGGGACGCAGTGAACGGCGCAATCCTGGGAACAAATAGCTTAGGTGCGTCAACTTGGCACTGGCCGCTGGCAGAACGACTTCTGTCTCCTCACCACGGGCAACTGTCACCACGGCGTCGGCCACTTGCTGGGCGGAACTCATCGGCTGAGAAAAGACTATATCTTCAACCAAATCAATCTCGTCCATAATAAAACCTGTATCAATCGGCCCCGGAGAAACCACACCGACACTGATATTGTGATCGCGCAGCTCATCGCCTAGTGCGTAACTAAAGGCGCGCAAACCCGCTTTGGTTGCGGAATAGGTGGCCGCACCCTGTAGAGGCGCCCTACCGGCCAGCGAACCAATATTGACAATAGCGCCAGAACCCGCGCGCTGTAAGTACGGGATTGCCGCGCAGGAGAGCAACAGCGGTGCGCGCATATTGACATCGACCATCGCCGCCACATCTTGTGGATTAATCTTTGCCAGATCACCACGCACATGCATACCGGCATTGTTCACCACAACATGCACAGCACCAAAGGCTGTCTCGGCTTTCTCTAGCAAGGCGAGACAATCGTCATTGCTGGCGACATCCATCACCACAGTCAGCACATCGCACTGACCGCGCAGTTCGTCTGCAATAGCGTTCAGTGCCGCTTCGCCTCTCGCGACCAACACCAGCTTCGCCTTCATCGCAGCAAAAGTACGCGCACAGGCTGCTCCGACGCCCGCAGATGCACCAGTTATAATAACGGTTTTGTTTTCAAAGGTTGTTAGCATTCTTATTTTACCCCTCACGTTTGGATGAGAGAGTATATCGGCACTTAGCGTGAGCACATAGTCCTAAGCTGGGGTCCGCAAAAATAACAGCCCTGAGCGGTGTTATAAACAGCCCTGAGCGGTGTTATAAACAGCCCTGAGCGGTGTTCTAAACAGCCCTGAGCGATGTTATAAAAAGCCCTGAGCGGTGTTCTAAACAGCCCTGAGCGATGTTATAAAAAGCCCTGAGCGGTGCCAAAGAAAACGGCCAACCCCAATGTGGGCTGGCCGTTTTTAGAGGGTAAGAAGGTGCCAATGATTCGCGCCGAATCGCCTGGCACTTGACTCACACTAACAACTTTTCACGCACGCAGTGATCGAGAGTCACATCCAGCGCAATCGCGGTTTTTTCGATAATTTCGTCAATCTGCGCCGTAGTGATAATCAGTGGCGGACAAAACCCGAGACTCGACCCCGCCACCGCGCGCAAAAGCAGACCATTGTCTTGGGCAGCCTTCTGCGCAAATCCGCCGACAGCACCCCCCACAAAGGCTTGGCCAGTCGCTTTATTGGCAACCAACTCAATGGCACCCAGCAAACCGCGGCCGCGCACTTCGCCCACTAAGGGGTGATCCTTGAATTCCGCCAACCGCTTCTGCATGTACTCGCCTGTGACAGCAGCCTTGGCAAAAATATCGTCTCGCTGATAAATCTCTAAAACCTTCAGCGCAACAGCGCAGGCGACGGGGTGTCCCGAATAGGTGTAACCGTGCCCAAATGCGCCAGCAGCGGCACTCTGATCAACCATCGCGTCATACATGTCGCGGCGAATGGCTGAGGCGCTAATAGGCATATACGCAGAGGAAAGCTGTTTGGCGAACGTCATCATATCAGGCGATTTTATGCCCATGGTGTTACAGCCAAAATCGTTGCCCGTGCGACCAAAACCGGTAATAACCTCGTCGGCCCAAAACATAATGCCGTACTTATTCAGCACAGCTTGGACCTTTTCGTAGTAGCCCTCTGGCGGAACAATCACGCCGCTGGCGCCTGTAATGGGCTCGGCAATAAACGCTGCAATAGTCTCCGGGCCCTCGCGCACAATCATCGCTTCGAGGTTGCCAACAATACGCGCAACAAACTCTGCCTCAGACTCACCGCCCTGCTTGCCGCGATAGTAGTGCGGGTGGTCGGTGCGCAAAATACCCAGCGCATCAACCGGTAGATCAAAGTGGTTTTGCGTTACGGGCAATCCCGTCAATGATGCGGAGGCCACAGTGACGCCGTGATAAGAGCGGTCGCGGGCGATTATTTTGCGACGCTCTGGCCTGCCAATCGCTTGGTGATAGTAGCGCAACATCTTGATATGGGAATCATTCGCGTCGCTACCTGAGTTGCCGAAGGAAATCATCGCGTCCTGCATCGGAATCATCTCCGCAAGCTTTTCTGCGAGGTCCATTCCGACCTGATGCGTCTTGCCGCCAAACATATGGCTGAACGAGAGTTTTCCCATCTGCTCTGTAGCGGCTTGAATCACCTCTTGATTGCCATAGCCCAGCGCGGTGCACCAAAGCCCAGCCAACCCTTCGATATATCGGTTGCCCTTGTTGTCCCAGACATAACAACCTTCACCACGCTCAACCGTCAGCTGCTCGATCGCCTTAAAATTAGTCGTAGGATAAATTGTGTGATTCATAAATTCCCGCTCGTATTATGTTGTTTTGCGAGTTATCGAAACGGTAACTCGGTCAATAAGATTTCTGCCGCTATTTGTCGATACCGCCCATGCAGATATATTTAATCTCGAGATAATCGTCGAGCCCGTATTTCGAGCCCTCGCGACCGCCGCCAGATTCCTTAACGCCGCCGAATGGCGCCATCTCATTAGAGATAATGCCCTCGTTAACTCCGACAATTCCGTACTCAAGTTGCTCTGCCACCCGCCAGACGCGTCCGATATCCCGAGAGTAAAAGTAGGCGGCCAAACCAAACTCGGTGTCGTTGGCCATCTCAATCACTTCCGCCTCGGTTTCAAACTTAAACAGCGGTGCCACCGGGCCAAAGATCTCTTCCGAGAAAACGCGCATAGCACGTGTCACGCCTGTCAAAATGGTCGGCTGCACAAACGTGCCTCCCAGCTCGCTGCGACCGCCACCCAAGGCCACGGTAGCACCCTTGGCAACGGCATCATCAATAAACTCACAGACCGTTGTTGCGGCTTTTTCATCGATCAGCGGCCCGACATTAACACCCTCATCCGCGCCATTACCCACTTTTAACGCACTCACAGCGCTCTGTAATTTTTCGGCAAATTCGTCATAGACACCAGACTGGATAATCAACCGATTTGAGCAGACGCAGGTTTGACCCGCATTGCGATATTTTGAAATAAGCGCGCCCTGCACGGCCGCATCGAGGTCCGCATCATTAAAAACAATAAACGGCGCGTTGCCACCAAGCTCCATCGATGTGCGTTTAACCGTCTGTGCGCACTCTGCCATAAGCTGTTTGCCCACGGGTGTAGAACCGGTAAACGTCACCTTGCGCACCAGCGGATTACCGGTAAGTTCAGCGCCAATTTCTGCTGTACGACCAGTGACAATATTCATTAACCCTTTTGGCATGCCTGCCCGCACCGCCAACTCCATCAGCGCTAACGCCGACAGCGGCGTAGCATTGGCTGGCTTGCACACCACCGCACAACCTGCCGCCAGCGCTGGGGCAATTTTGCGCGTGAGCATGGCATTGGGGAAATTCCATGGCGTGATACAGGCAACCACACCCACTGGTTGTTTAATCACCACCAGACGTTTGTCGTTTGCAGGTGGGGCGATGGTGTCGCCATAGACTCGCTTAGACTCTTCAGAAAACCACTCAATATAGTTAGCGCCGTAGGCAATTTCGCCGCGCGCTTCAGCCAGCGGCTTGCCTTGTTCAGCGGTCAATATTTGAGCGAGATCCTCTTGATTCTCCATAACTAAATTGAACCAGCGACGCAGAACAGCCGCCCGCTCTTTCACCGCGGATTGCGCCCACAGTTTTTGCGCAGCAGCGGCCGCCTCAATCATGCGGCGGGTCTCAGCAGTACCACACTTGGCTACCTCAGCGATAAGTTCCCCGGTCGCTGGGTTAGTCACCGCCAATGTCTCACCATTGTCGGCATCCACCCAGACCCCGTTAATATGCGCTTGGGTTTTTAACAAACTGCTATCGTTCAGTCTCAATTTTATTCCCTCTTCGTTGCGTAAACTGCTTCATACACAGCCTCAGCTTACGCGTAATTTCGCTCAATATAGGGTTTTACGCTGCACCACAGCAATACCCCAAGATGGTAACAGAACCCAGCTTTTTCGAGCGCTGTAAGATGGCTGTTATTGGGGCACAAAAAACGCTAATCTGACGACTTTATTCAAGCATGATAAAAAGCGTAAAAGCCATGTCTGACAGCAAACTGCATTTTTCTCGCGATGGCATTCACACCCACCTCGTGCTGCCAAGCGAACTGCTATTGCTCTATGTTCCCGACCTCAAGCGCTATTTAGAACCCTATGCATGGGCGCGCGTAGGCTGGGGAGACTATGCCTATTACGGAGCCGCCCATCAACCGCTGCGACTAGCGCTGCGCGCTCTACTTGTGCCAACTGCTGCGGTTATCGCCGTGCGCGGCTTGGCGAGTTTTGGCGAACCAGTCAGCCAACAGCAGCGCACCTACAGTTTAAACACCAGCCTACAACAGGTTGATGCGGCAGCGCGCTATGTCGCTAGCCACTTTGCTTACAATGCGCACAACCAATTGACCCATGTAAGAGAAAAACCCTGCGGAGAAGTGTTTTTTGCGTCAACTGGAACCTACCTGATGTTTAACACCTGTAACAACTGGACCTCGCGGGGGCTAAAGGCGGCGGGTATGCGATGCTGGCCACTGTTTAGCTTTTTACCCAGCCAGGTGGAGAAAAGTGTTTTGAACAACGGTTATACAGCGATCTAAGAAAATCGACACTGTGGCCAATCAGTCTATTTTTATAGTGTTAATCAGTCTTTGACTGCTCTAGGATAGGCGCCAATCAACAGGATAAAAATAACTATTCAACGAGGACTTTCATGATTACCTATACACAGCAAGGCGATGTTGCGATTTTGAACTGGGATGATGGCAAAGTTAATTCCCTCGGCCACGCCACACTAGATGCTCTGAACGAGCAGCTGACTCGCGCCGAAAAAGAGGCCAAGGCGGTCGTTATCGTTGGCCGGCAGGGCCTTTTTTCAGCCGGATTCAATTTAAAAGAAGTCGCCGCTGAAGCGCCTTTGACAGAAATACTGCCGCCGCTCGTCCACAAAGGCGCCGTCTTCCTGTTGCGCTTATTCAGCCATCCGTTGCCGATTGTCGCCGCCTGCACCGGCCATGCAATTGCCGCGGGCGCCATGATTTTACTCGCATCAGACACACGCATCGGCAGCAAGGGCGACTTTAAAACTAGCCTTAACGAAACCGCCATCAATATGATTATGCCGCCCTTCGGCGCCGAGCTGGTAAAAGCGCGTGTCACACACCGATTCCAAAGCCGATGCCTTATTCAGGCAGAAATGTTCGGGACGCAAGATGCAGAGGCCGCCGGCTTCTTTGACGAACTTGTCGATCCCGACCAAGTAATTGACGTTGCCATCGCCCGAGCGACCCATCTCGCAACTCTGCCCGGTGACAAGTATGCGTACAACAAAATGATGTTGCGCCAAGGTCACGTCGATGCGGTGCGCGCCAGTTTGGTTTAGCTGAGTGAATTCGATGGCCGGTCGCTTTCGTATTTTTGGCGCCGAACTTTCGCCCTACTCGGTGAAAGTTCGCGCCTACTTTCGCTTTAAACAGATTCCCCACCAGTGGATTATTCGCAGTGCTGCCGTGCAAGAAGAGTTTAACCGCTACGCCAAGTTACCGATTATTCCACTTGTCGTGACACCCAGCGCAGAGGGCTTGCAAGACTCCACTCTGGTTATCGAAAACCTAGAAACCCACTACCCCGAAAACTCGATTTACCCCACTGACACAACACTTAACTTTGTCTCAACACTGCTCGAAGAGTTTGGCGACGAATGGGGCAACAAGTGGATGTTTCACATGCGCTGGGCGAAAGAGATCGACCAGCTAAGTTCGGCGCGTCGCATTGCTCAGCTCACGTTGCCCGACGCTGATGAAACCACCCTAACGGCCATGACCGAACAGGTGCGTCAGCGCATGACAGGGCGCGTTTGGTTTGTCGGCTCTAACGAGCAAACCGCCGAGCAAATTGAAACATCATTTTATCGCGCTGCAGAACAGTTAGAAACTCACCTCGGCGATCGGCCTTATCTGCTGGGCGCACGGCCCTCCTTCGGCGATTTTGGCCTCTGGGGGCAGATCTACAATATTTGGACAGACCCGACAAACTGCGCCTATATCGAAGCAAAAATGCCCAATCTTTTGGCCTGGATTCAGCGCATGTTATGGCCCCGCATTGAAGGTGACTTTGAATCGTGGGAAACCCTAGAGCCTACCCTCAAGCCCTTCCTTCGCGATCAGGTGGGCGGACTTTTCCTACCTTGGACGCAGGCCAATGCAGAGGCCATTAACCGTGGCGACGACGAATTTTCCGTCGCGCTTAACGGCCATCTGTGGGCGCAAAAACCGCAAAAATATCACGCCAAATCCTATGCCATCCTGCGGCAAAAATATGCTGCCCTCAACAGCCATCCTGAGCTCAATGAGCTTTTGCAAAAAACCGGATGTTTAGGCGCTCTGGCAGACTAGCGTAATTGTTACCCCCGCGGGGGTATGAGAGATTATTTAGTCAACCCAGTACCCTAGCCGCACTCATGACCTGTTCTGGAATCCTATGTGCTCCGCAAAATCCTTTGACCCTGCCGCTGTCAACTTTAACCAGTACGACACCGACACCATTAGCCGCCAAGACAAAAAGCACTTTCTTCACCCATGGCAGATTTTTGATACCCCTGCTGACGAAGGTGCACTGCCCATCGCTGCGGCGAATGGTCTCTACCTCTATGACACAGACGGGAAAAAATACCTCGACGCAGTGGGTGGCCTCTGGTGCACCAATATTGGCTTAGGCCGCGAGGAGATGGCCGACGCTATCGCAGACCAAGTGCGACAGATGGCCTATGCCAGCCCTTTCGTGGATATGACCAATATTCCCGCAGCAACCCTCGCCGCAAAACTCGCAGAAATTGCACCGGGCGATATTGATCATGTGATTTTTTCCTGTGGCGGCTCAACCGCAATCGACAGTGCCTACCGCTTAATTCAGTACTATCAAAACTGTCGCGGCAAGCACAGTAAAAAGCATGTTATTTCGCGGGACAATTCCTACCACGGCACCACCTACGCGGCGATGTCAATTGGCGGAAAAGCGGGCGATCACCCGCCTGAGTTCGACTTTATCTCCGACACGATTCATCACATCTCCTGCCCTAACTATTACCGCGCAGAGCCCGGTGTAAGCGAAGCAGACTTTTTGGCCGCAATGCTCAAAGAGCTGGAAGACAAGATTCTTGACGTCGGGCCAGACAACGTGGCGGCCTTTTTTGCCGAGCCTGTGTTTGGCGCAGGAGGCGTGATAATCCCCCCTGCTGGCTATCATCGCGGCACGTGGGAAATCTGTCAAAAATACGATGTGCTGTACGTGTCTGACGAAGTTGTCACCGCCTTCGGTCGACTCGGACACTGGTTTGCCTCAAAAGAGGTTTTCGACTTCCAGCCCGATATTATTACAACGGCTAAAGGACTTACCTCTGGCTACCTGCCCTTGGGCGCGACGCTCTACTCAAAGCGCATTCACAATGTGATCAGCGAAACCGGCCATGGACGCTACTTCGCCCACGGTTACACCTATGCCGGCCATCCTGTTGCCTGTGCGGCTGCGCTAAAAAATATCGAAATTATGGAGCGCGAGGGCCTGCTCAACCATGTCCACCAAATTGGCCCTTATTTTCAGCAGCAGCTAAAAACGCTGCTCGACTTGCCCATCGTCGGTGATGTGCGAGGCGTTGGCCTGATGGCCTGCGTTGAATTTGTTAAAGACAAAACGACAAAAGAGCGCTTTGCCGAAGAGCTGGATATTGGCAAATGGATTTCCAACCGCGCCGACAGTTTGGGGCTTATTGTGCGCCCTATCGTCAATCTGAACGTCATGTCGCCGCCACTGATTATTACCCGTGACCAAGTTGATTTTATCGTCGCCACACTGCGTGCAAGTGTCTTGGCCTGCATTGAAGATTTGCGCGAACACGGTCATTTCTAACGAACCCTGCGTTGTTTTTCAGAGGAGCCATTGATATTCCGCCAGCCGACCCCACTTCTAGGGATACAACAAATAAGGAGAACGGCAGTGGAACAGTATCGCGGAACAACTATCCTCTCAGTGCGTCGCAACGGACGTGTCGTGATCGGTGGCGACGGCCAGGTGAGCCTCGGCAACACTATTATGAAAGGCAACGCGCGCAAGGTTAGACGCCTCTATAAAGATCAAGTAATCGCTGGTTTCGCAGGAGGCACCGCCGATGCGTTCACCCTGTTTGAACGTTTTGAGGCGAAGTTAGAACAGCATCAAGGCAACCTCACACGCGCCGCCGTTGAGCTCGCCAAAGACTGGCGCACCGACCGTATTCTGCGCAAACTCGAAGCCCTGCTCGCCGTGGCCGACAGTGAAGCATCCCTCATTATCACCGGCAACGGCGATGTTATTCAGCCAGAAGACGACCTCATAGCTATCGGGTCAGGCGGCCCATTTGCTCAATCTGCCGCCCGCGCACTGCTCGACAACACCGATATGAGTGCTCGCGACATCGTTGAGCAAGGCCTAAAAATTGCCGGCGATATCTGTATTTACACCAACCATAATCGCACTATTGAAGAGCTTCCCTCGAACGTCTAATCACGTATTCAAGGGTACCCAAACAGCCGCAGCTAAAAATTTACCATAGGACATACCATGTCGCAGATGACTCCCCCCGAAATTGTCGAGGAACTTAACCGCCACATTATTGGCCAAGACGACGCCAAGCGCTCAGTCGCAATCGCTCTGCGCAATCGCTGGCGCCGCGCCCAGTTGGGCGAGGAAATGCGCAACGAAGTCACGCCCAAAAATATCCTCATGATCGGCCCAACCGGCGTCGGTAAAACTGAAATTGCGCGTCGCTTAGCGCGACTCGCAAACGCACCTTTTGTCAAAGTTGAAGCGACTAAATTTACTGAAGTGGGCTATGTCGGCAAAGATGTCGAATCGATTATCCGCGATCTTGTTGAGACATCGGTCAAACAAGTTCGCGAGCAAGAAATGAAAAAAGTCGAAAACAAAGCGATGGATGCCGCGGAAGAACGCATTCTCGACGCCCTGCTACCCCCCGCGCGCAGTGTCGACAGTCAATCGGAACAGACCTCAACCACTCGACAAGTCTTTCGTAAAAAGCTCCGCGAAGGGGCATTAGACGAAAAAGAGATTGAAATTGAACTCAGTCAAATCAGCGCTGGCGTCGAAATAATGGCGCCTCCGGGCATGGAAGAGATGACCTCGCAACTGCAGAACATGTTTAGCAGCATGGGCCAAGGCAAAAAAACCACCCGCAAGCTAACTATTGCCAAAGCTTTCAAACATCTAAAAGAAGAAGAGGCTGCAAAATTAATCAACGAAGAAGAGATCAAAGCCCGCGCCCTAACGGCCGCAGAGCAGACCGGCATCGTCTTTCTCGATGAAATCGACAAAGTCTGCCGTCGCGGTGAAGCCGGTGGCGCCGACGTCTCCCGCGAGGGGGTGCAGCGCGACCTTCTGCCGCTGATCGAAGGCAGCACCGTGTCGACAAAATATGGGATGATCAAAACCGACCACATTCTCTTTATTGCCTCAGGTGCATTCCACCTTGCCAAACCGTCCGACCTTATCCCTGAACTGCAGGGCCGTCTGCCGATTCGCGTCGAGCTGCAATCGCTGAAAATCAACGATTTCGAGCGCATTCTCACCGAACCCAACGCCTCACTGACGCGACAGTATCAAGAACTGCTGGCCACCGAGGGTGTCGAGATTCAATTTACCGAAGACGGCGTGCGACGCATCGCTGAGATCGCCTTTGATGTCAACGAAGGCACCGAAAATATTGGCGCACGCAGATTGCACACAATTATGGAGCGTTTGCTGGAAGATATTTCCTTTGATGCCGCGAAACTTGGCAGCACCCAGACGCAAATTTCAATCGACAAAGCGTTTGTCGACGACCAGCTCGGCGCGTTGGCCGCCAACGAAGATCTAACGCGGTTTATTCTCTAACCATGAGTTACTCTGCCGCACATACGCCCAATCAAATTGTCGTCAACAGTGACAAAGACACTCTCAGCCTCGGCTACGCAGATGGTACCCGTCACACGCTAGCCGCTGAGTATCTGCGCGTACTTTCGCCCAGTGCGGAAGTGCGCGGCCATGGTACCGGGCAAGAAGTTCTGCAGTTTGGTAAACGCCACGTAAAAATCAGCGCTATTGCGAAGTCGGGAAACTACGCCATACAAATTACCTTCAGCGACGGTCACAACTCCGGCCTCTTTACATGGGATTACTTGCGCGACTTGGCCATAAACTATCAGAGCAACTGGGATACCTATCTAGAAACTCTGCAAAAAGCAGGCAAGTCACGGGATCCGGACACGCAAGTGGTAAAGCTGGTTTAGCGGCGGGATAACGCGCATTTGCCTGTATCAAATGCCAAAGTCCGGCTACAATAGCCAGCCAATTTCCCACGATAGCCACGACCATGTCTGACGAAACAACCCACTTTGGTTACAAAACGGTCAAAACCGAGGAAAAGGCGGGCAAAGTCGCCGAAGTATTCCACTCTGTCGCCGCCAGCTACGACCTGATGAATGACCTGATGTCTGCCGGTATCCACCGCTTGTGGAAGCGCATGACGATCGAAATGTCCGGTGTTCGTCGTGGCCACAAGGTACTTGATATCGCCGGTGGCACGGGTGATTTGGCTGCCAAATTCTCGCGTATTGTTGGCAGCGACGGGCAAGTTATTCTCGCTGACATCAATGAATCCATGCTCAAGGTTGGACGCGACCGTCTGCTAGATCTCGGCGTCGTCAACAATATTCAGTTTGCTCAAGCCAACGCCCAGTATCTGCCGTTTCCAGACAACACCTTTGATGTGATTACCATTGCCTTCGGCCTGCGCAATGTGACCGACAAAGAGATGGCGCTGCGCTCGATGTATCGCGTGTTAAAACCGGGCGGAAAATTACTCGTCCTTGAATTCTCCAAGCCTCCAAGCACCCTGCTTTCAACCATTTACGACCGCTATTCTTTCAGTATTTTGCCGAAACTTGGCCAGCTGTTTGCCAAAGATGCGGGCAGTTACCAATATCTGGCTGAATCGATTCGCATGCATCCCGATCAAGAGACGCTCATGGATATGGTTAAAGACGCAGGCTTTAGCAACTGCGACTATCACAATATGACCGGCGGTATCGTAGCACTGCACCGCGGAGTAAAGGCCTAGTGATTTTCAACGCAATTCAAGCCTCGGCACTCGAGACAGCGGAAAAAATGATCAACGCAGCACTGCGCTACGATCCCGCGACACTGCGTGATGTCGCCGATCTCGACGGAAAATTGCTGCTGATCAAAAGTACTCTGCCGCCGCTCTCTATCTGCATCGAGGCAACTCAGCAGGGAATTATGCTACACAGTAATTGGCAGGATAGTGCCGACACGACGGTGACAGGAACATTGCCTGCCATGCTCGGTTTGGCGGTCAGTGCCGAGCAGCACATTTCATTTGCTGGCACCGGTATTAGTGTGACGGGCGATCTTGAGTTTTTGCGGCAAATCAACGGCATTTTTCGCAATCTCGACATCGACTGGGAAGCTGCACTGGCGTCTATTATCGGAGATATTCCGGCGCACATGCTGGCCAAAACAGTGCGCAGCTCCATAAGAACAGCCCAAGACGCGGGCCGTAGAGCGACGTCTGCAGCCACTGAAGTAGCGCAAGAGGAGCTTCGCCTAACCCCTACCGCGAACGAATTCAGTCACCGCACAGACGATATTCGATCACTCTCTTCCGCAGTTGACCGCGCAGCCGCACGGTTAAATAAAAGTCGCCTTATCGTAGAACAACTAATCGCCACCAGAGGTCGGAACAACCAACCGAGTGAGAGCGCCTCTTGATTCGCCTGCGTCGACTATTAAAAATTCTGCGCGTGGTGTACCGCTATCGTCTCGACACCTTAGTTAGCTCCCCATCCAACCCGCCAGCCGGGAAAGACACGCTGCCCCTCAGTGTGCGCCTCATACTCGCACCGGCGTACCTCTACGGCAGCCCGAAAGCCAGCCGCGGTGAACGATTGCGCAAAGCACTGGAGACCCTTGGCCCCATCTTTGTAAAATTTGGCCAACTCTTATCGACTCGCCCTGACTTAGTCCCCGCCGATATCTGCGAAGAACTTGCCTATTTGCAAGACAATGTGGCGCCCTTTAAGCCAGAGAAGTTTCAGCAAATCGTTGAACAAGCCCTGGGTGCCAGCGTTGATGACCTGTTCTTGCGCTTCGACAAGCAACCCCTCGCCTCCGCGTCCGTCGCGCAGGTGCATGCCGCGGTCCTAAAAGACGGCAGTGACGTGGTTGTCAAAGCCGTGCGTCCAGGTATTGAAAAGATTATCGGCAAAGATATTGCACTGATGTACAGCCTCGCGCGCCTGCTTGCCACCTACAGCGAAGATGGCCGCCGTTTGCGTCCGGTTGAGGTCGTCGCCGACTACGAAAACGTTATTTATGACGAGCTAAACTTACAGGCAGAAGGGGCCAACGCCTCTCTACTGCGGCATAACTTCGAGGGGTCGCCCCTGCTCTACGTGCCAAAGATCAACTGGCACTACTCCAACCCAAAAGTGTTGGTGATGGAGCGCATTTACGGCATACCGGTGACCAATATCGATGAGCTGAAAGCTGCTGGTGTCAATTTCAAAGCGCTGGCCGAGCGCGGTGTAGAAATATTTTTCACCCAAGTGTTCGAGCACAATTTCTTTCATGCCGACATGCATCCCGGCAATATTTTTGTCAATGCCAGCAACCCGCAGAAGCCCTCTTACATTGCCATCGATTGCGCCATCATGGGTTCCCTCAGCAAAGACGACCAGTACTATATGGCGCGCAACCTTATCGCTATTTTTAAGCGCGACTACCGCCAAGTGGCAGAACTGCATATTCGCTCAGGCTGGGTTCCCAGCAATACGCCGGTCAACGAGTTTACCGGTGCCATACGCGCCGTGTGCGAGCCGATATTCCAGCGTCCGCTCAATGAAATCTCCCTTGGCCACATGTTGATTAGTCTGTTTACCACGGCCCGACGCTTTAATATGGAAGTGCAACCCTCTCTGGTATTACTACAAAAAACCTTGCTTAACATTGAGGGGCTCGGTCGCCAGCTCTACCCACAATTGGATCTTTGGGCAACCGCTCAGCCCTTTCTCGACAAATGGTTAAAAGAGCGTTACTCGGCGAAAAATTTATTTAAACAATTTAAGCGTTTCGCTCCCGACTGGCTGGAGCAACTGCCAGAGATTCCGCCACTTATTTACAATGCACTGCAAACGCTTCAGCAAAAAAACAGTGATAACAGCAGTGCTCCAGAGGTCGCCAACAGCGCCAAGACGATACTACCTAAAACCCGCAAATGGTTTCCATGGGTGGGTGGCGCTGCATTGGGCGCAGGGCTATGCTTAGCGTTCCCGCAGTGGGCAGACAGTCTCTTGCAACTTCCGCAAGCAGGACTAGCACTGATTGCCGCAGGATTGCTGGCACTGCTGCTGCGCTAGTGTTGCAGGGCAACTACTGCCATAATCCAGCGATGTAAAAATAGGCCTCTAGACGATGAATTTTCTCGACGACATAAAGTGGAATAGCGACGGCTTGGTACCCGCTATTGCACAGGATGCAGCCAGCGGACGCGTGTTAATGGTCGCCTGGATGAACGCGCAAGCACTGCAGTTAACAGTGACTGAAAACCGCGCCGTCTACTGGTCGCGCTCGCGTCAAAAAATCTGGCGCAAGGGCGAAGAGTCTGGCCATACCCAAATGATCAAAGAGCTGCGTCTGGACTGCGATGGTGATGTGATTGTGATGCAAGTCGAGCAGTTCGGAGGCATCGCCTGCCACACCGGCCGCACATCCTGTTTTTACCGCGTCTTAATCGACGGCGAGTGGCAACCGGTGGACAGCGTCGCGAAGGACCCAAAGGACATCTATTTATGAGCACCACCGACAGCAATAGGACACTCAGCAGCAGTGACATCTTGAAACAACTCACTGCTACATTGGAAGCCCGCAAGAGCGCCTCGCCCGATGACTCCTATGTGGCTAGCCTGCACGCCAAAGGCTTGAATAAAATTCTCGAAAAAGTCGGAGAAGAAAGCATAGAAACCCTGCTGGCCGCGCGCGATGCGGAAGTCAGTGGCAACAATGAAAAACTGATTTATGAAACCGCCGATCTTTGGTTCCACAGTCTTGTTATGCTGTCGCATCTCGGCACTGATGGTCAGGCAGTACTCAACGAATTGGCTCGGCGCTTCAATCTGTCTGGTCTCGATGAAAAGGCAGCGCGAAAAAGCGAGTCTGCAACGTAAAAAATACGATCCACAAGGTTATAGAGGAGTGTAAAAATGGGTTTTGGATGGCAGGAACTACTGATTATTCTAGTGATTGTTGCGCTGATTTTCGGCACCAAAAAGCTGCGCGGTATAGGCTCTGACCTTGGCGGCGCCGTCAAAGGCTTCAAGGATTCAATGGACGCTGACAGCGATAAAAAGACCGACGCCCTTGCAGATGCCGACACAGCATCCAAGAAAGAGCGCAGCGAGTAAAACTGCTTCTCAGCGAATACAGCTGCTTAAAAGGCTCTGGTTAAACTATGTTTGATATTGGCTTCTCGGAACTGCTGCTCATAGCACTTGTCGCCCTATTGGTTATGGGTCCCGAGCGGCTGCCGGAAACCGTTCGCAGTATCGCCCTCTGGATTGGCCGTCTAAAACAAATGTTGGCCAATGCGCGCAAGGATCTTGAGCAAGAAGTGGGCATGGATGATATTCGGCATCAGCTGCACAACGAAAAAATCATGCGCGATCTTAACGACAGTAAAGAGAGCGTCGCCGACACCTTAAAAGCGGCTGCAAAAAATCCCTTAGAAAAAAGTATTTTAGAGCCGCACGGCGCAAAGCATGACGCTAATACAAAGGCGTCAGACGCAACCTCCATGCAAAACGACGACGAGAAAGCAGATCGCAATGACTAATGAAAATCTCGTCAGCCAGCCCTTCATGGAACATCTGATTGAATTCAGAAATCGCGTGCTGCGGGCCGTCGCATCGGTCGCTGTGATTTTTATTGGGCTTATCTCCTTCAGCAACGAGCTTTACCTGTATGTCTCGGAGCCTCTGCGCAAGTACTTGCCCGAGTCCTCATCGATGATTGCCACCGATGTCGCCTCACCCTTCTTAACACCCTTCAAGCTAACCCTTGTACTGTCAATGTTTGCTGCCATGCCCTACATACTCTTCCAGATATGGGCCTTTGTTGCACCAGGACTCTACCAGCGTGAAAAGCGTATTGTGATTCCCTTATTTTGCTCCAGTGTGCTGCTGTTTTACGCGGGAATGGCGTTCGCCTACTACATTGTTTTCCCCTTGGTATTTATGTTTTTCACCAGCGTGGGGCCAGAAGGCGTAGCGATAATGACTGATATTCGCAGTTATCTGGATTTTGTTCTGAAGCTCTTTTTTGCCTTTGGGATCAGTTTTGAAATTCCAATTGCGGTGGTCATCCTCTCGTGGATGGGCGTTGTCAATCCCGATAGCCTTGCGCAGAAAAGGCCTTACGTGTTTGTACTTTGCTTTGTGCTCGGTATGTTGCTGACACCGCCCGATGTGCTCTCGCAGACACTGCTCGCCATTCCCATGTGGCTACTATTTGAAGTCGGAATTTTCTTCGGTCGACTTATTCGTCCCAAAGAAGAAAAGCACTAAGTCTGTAGCAGCCACTCAGAGCAGTCTATTAACTCTTGGGCAATTACATGCACCACACTGCCATCCGTTTCTAACACACCCTTGACCACCAGCAGTCGCCCCTTTAACAGCGCCTCGCGACAACGCTCTTGTACCGACGTCCAGACCACGACATTGATATTGCCCGTCTCATCTTCAAGGGTTAAAAAAATAACGCCAGAGGCAGTGCCTGGTCGTTGCCGCCCAGTGACCAATCCGGCCACGCGAATAAAACGTTTGTGGCCCATTGAAGCTAAATCACTCTGACGTTTACAGCGCTGTATCAGCTCGATCCGCTCGCGCAATATCGCCATGGGGTGACGCCCCAGAGAAACGCCCGTCGCACTGTAATCGGCACCTATTATCTCAACCTCTGAGGGTGCAGCCAAAATCACGCTATGCTTAGCGCCCCCATCAACAGCATCTAAAGGCGTATCGCTCTGCCCTGCAATCAGAAGCGGCCGCAAATCATTTACGGCCAATGCATCCCAGTGGGCTTGACGACGATTGTTGGATAAACTGCCCAGCGCGCCCGCACTGCTCAGCAAGCTTAAATGCGCCTGCGACAATTGGGCGGCATGCGCTAGCTGGGTCAGACTTTGTGGAATAACCTGCGTGCGGACGGCAACAATCCGCTCTGCGACGACTCGTGAAAATCCTTTAATCAGCCTCAGTCCTAAGCGTATAGCGGGTTGCTGAGAGTTTTGCGCGGCCCCTGCTTCTAATCGATGATCCCAATCGCTGTACAACACATCAATCGGATAGACTTCGACATCATGGCGTTTAACATCCTGAATCAACTGTGATGGAGAATAAAATCCCATTGGCTGGCTGTTCAATAACGCACAACAATAAGCCGCCGGATAATGGCACTTAAGCCATGCAGAGACATAGGCTAACAAAGCAAAACTGGCTGAATGGGACTCGGGAAATCCGTAAACACCAAACCCCTGTATTTGTTTAAACAGCCTTTGAGCAAAGTCTAAACTGTAGCCTCTGGCGAGCATGCCGGTAATCAGCTTTTGTTGAAAACCAATCAATGCACTATCTTTTCCCCAGCTGGCCATTGCCCGCCGCAATTGATCGGCTTCGCCACCGGTAAATCCTGCGGCAACCATCGCCAAGCGAATCACCTGTTCCTGAAATACCGGTATTCCCAATGTTCGCTCAAGTACCGATTGAATCTCTTGACTAGGGTAATCAACCGCCTCCAATCCCTGCCGACGACGCAGATAGGGATGCACCATGCCACCCTGAATCGGCCCTGGCCGAACAATCGCAATTTCAATCACCAGGTCATAGAAACAGCGCGGCTTGAGTCTCGGCAACATAGCCATTTGCGCGCGCGATTCAATCTGAAATACACCCACAGAATCTGCCTGACACAGCATGTCGTAGGTGGCGCTGTCGTTTTTTGGAATAGCCTGCATATCGAGATCGGTGCTCTGCTGTGCGCGCAACAGATCGAAGCATCGCCGAATAGCACTGAGCATACCGAGGGCAAGAATATCGATTTTCAATAATCCGAGCGCCTCAATATCGTACTTATCCCATTGAATAACCGTGCGTTCAGCCATGCTCGCATTTTCCACGGGAACCAAACTGCTAATCGGACTCTTGGTGATTATAAAGCCACCAACATGCTGGGACAGGTGGCGTGGAAAACCGATAATGTCTTGCAACAGCGTAAAAAAATACTTCGCCAATTGCCCTCTATTGGAAAAGCCCTGTTGCTGGAAAAGTGCTTCAAGATCAGCCTGACGCTGCCACCACGACATTGATTGACTAAGCTGCTCAATAAACAGCGCATCAAGCCCCAGTGCCTTGCCCACGTCGCGCACGGCACTGCGCGGTCGATAGGTAATTACTGTAGCGGCTAAGGCGGCTCGCTCGCGGCCATATTTTTTATAAATATATTGGATAACTTCTTCGCGCCGCTCATGTTCAAAATCTACATCGATATCTGGCGGCTCATTGCGTTCTCGAGAAATAAAACGCTCGAACAGCATTGAAATTTGATCAGGAGAAACTTCAGTAATCAGCAAGCAGTAACAAACAATTGAATTTGCCGCAGAACCGCGCCCCTGACAGAGAATATTGCGACTGCGAGCAAAGTGCACAATATCGTGCACCGTCAAAAAATAACTTTCATATTGAAGCTCAGCAATCACCTGTAATTCATAGTCAATTTGTCGGTGCACCTCTGCACTGGCACCTTGAGGCCAGCGTTTAAGCAATCCCTCACCCACCAAAAAGCGCAGCTGCTGACTCGCAGTGACATTGGGCGGAACCACATCCGCAGGGTATTCATAGCGAAGCTCTTGCAGTGAAAAATGGCAGCGGCGAGCAACCACCAGAGTTTCTGCCAGCAATGCTGGGGGATAAAGTTTTTGCAGCTGATCGAGACGCCGCAGATGGCGCTCGGCATTGGCGAAGCGGCGCGCGCCAAGTGACATTACTGAACAGCCATGATGAATGGCGGTTAACACATCCTGCAATGGTTGACGCTCGGCACTGTGCATATGCACATCGCCACAGGCGAGCATCGGCAACTGCCACATCGCTGCAAGATTGCGGTAGTAGTAATACTGCTGTGAATCATTGCCATAGAGTAAGTGCTCGACGCCAATCCATAGGCGCCCCAAAAACCATTCACTGAGCCACGCTCCGTGTTGCTGATCTTTCGCGAGATCGCCAGAGGGAAGCCATATTATTAGCCCGTTGCGCAAGTTGCTTTGCAGATCGCACCATTCGAGTCGATAGTCGCCTTTTTCACTGCGTCGTCGCGCAAGTGTAATCAGCGCAGACAGCTCCGCATAAGCCTGGCGGTTTGGCACCAAAACCAGCAAACGCTGTCCATCGAGTTTAAATTCGCTGCCGATAATTAACTGAAGATCATGCTCAAGGGCGGCAACATGCGCTTTAACCACACCAGCCAGTGAGCATTCATCGGTAATAGCCAATGCCTGATAACCGAGCTCGGCAGCTCTTTGCACAAGCTCGTGGGGATGCGAAGCGCCGCGCAAAAAGCTGAAGTTGGTGACACAATGAAGCTCTGCGTA